>NZ_JBQCDN010000284.1:0-10120 GCF_051961175.1 Trinickia sp.
CCCGTCATCGCGCGCAAGCTCAAGACGCTGCTCGATGTCGGCCTGGGCTACATTCGCCTCGGTCAATCGGCCACGACGCTCTCGGGCGGCGAGGCGCAGCGCGTCAAGCTTTCGCTCGAGCTCTCCAAGCGTGACACGGGCCGCACGCTGTATATCCTCGACGAGCCCACCACCGGCCTGCACTTCCACGATATCGCGCTGCTGCTGGAAGTCATCCACCGGTTGCGAGATCATGGCAATACCGTCGTCATCATCGAGCATAATCTCGATGTGATAAAAACGGCGGACTGGGTGATCGATCTCGGTCCCGAAGGCGGCGCGGGCGGTGGGCAAATCATCGCTCAGGGCACGCCAGAGCAGATCGCGAAATCGAAGGCCAGTTTCACGGGACGCTATCTCGCACCGCTGCTCGAGCGGCAGTGATGACGGCAACGGGCGGCGGCTCGCCATGTAGTGGGATGCCAAGCCGCCCGGCATGGGTTGGTAAGTAGGAGACAACGAATATCATGGCTAAGCGCAACGAGGCCCCCGACGATACCCGCATCCGGGAGGTTGGGTCCCGTCCCGTCCGGCTCACGAGCGACATGAGCTTGCCGAAGCTATCTGCCGTCGAAATCGGCAGCTATATGTTGGCCGCACTCGGAATGTGGGCGGTGCTGCACTTCAAGCTGCTCGGCGCGCTGCTCGGCGGCATGCTTGTCTATCAACTCGTTCATACGCTCGCGCCCGCTATCGAGCGCCACATGTCGAGCGGGCGCGCCCGCTGGGTCGCCGTCGTGGTGATCGCGGGCGTCGTGGTGGGCGGCCTGGCGGGGCTCGCGATCGGCATCGTCGAGCACTTCGAGCACACGGTGCCGAACATTCAGCACCTGCTCGATCAAGTGATGCAGATCGTCGATCAGGCACGCGTGCGCGCGCCCGAATGGCTTTCAGCCATGCTGCCCGGCGATGTCTCGCAGATGAAGGAAAAAGCCGGCATGCTCGTGCAAACGCACATGAGCCAGCTGCAACAGGGCGGCAAGAACGTCGCGCGCGGCTTCGGCCACGTACTGTTCGGCATGATCATCGGGGCGCTGATCGCGATCACGAGCGAGCGGCATATCCAACGCCTACCGCTCTCGACAGCCCTGGCCGCGCGCGCCGCGCGGTTTTCCGATGCATTTCGGCGTATCGTGTTTGCGCAGTTGAAGATTTCTACGATCAACGCCGTCTTCACGGCGCTGTATCTGCTCGTCGCACTGCCGATCTTTCACGAGCGGCTGCCGCTATCGAAGACGCTCGTCCTCGTCACGTTCATCGCCGGCCTGTTGCCCGTCATCGGCAATCTGATCTCCAACACGCTGATTCTCGCCGTGTCGCTGGCAGTGAGCCTGCCCACGGCGATTTCCTCGCTCGTATTCCTCGTGCTGATCCACAAGTTCGAATACTTTTTGAATGCGCGGATCGTCGGCGGGCAAATCGAAGCCCGCGCGTGGGAGCTGCTCCTGGCCATGCTCGTGATGGAGGCGGCAGCCGGCGTGCCGGGCCTCATCGCCGCACCGATCTTCTACGCCTATATCAAACGCGAACTCATCTATCTGCGTTTGATTTAGCGCGCCATCTTCAACGGAAGACGACCGTCTTCGTTCCGTTCAACACGATCCGATGCTCGACGTGCCACTTCACGGCACGCGCGAGCGTCACGCATTCCACATCTCGGCCGATCGCTGTCAGTTGATCGGGCGTCATGCTGTGATCGACGCGTTCCACTTCCTGCTCGATGATCGGGCCTTCATCGAGATCGGTCGTGACGTAATGCGCCGTCGCCCCGATCAGCTTCACGCCGCGATCGAATGCCTGGTAGTACGGCTTCGCGCCTTTGAAGCTCGGCAGGAACGAGTGGTGGATATTGATCGCCCGGCCCGCCAGATGTTCGCACAGGTTCGGCGACAACACCTGCATGTAGCGGGCGAGCACGACGAGATCGGCTCCGTGCTGATCGATCACCTCGAGCACGCGCGCCTCTTGCGCGGCCTTCGCGGCACCCGTCGATTCCGACAGCGGAAAATGATGGAACGGGATGTCGTAGCTCGCGGCCAGTTGATAGAAGTCTTTGTGGTTCGAAATGATGGCAGGGATTTCGATCGGCAGTTGTCCTGTGCGATAGCGGAACAGCAAGTCGTTCAAGCAATGGCCGATCTTCGACACCATGATCACGACCTTCGGCTTCAGCGCTGCGTCGTGAATCTCGCTGCGCATCGAAAACTCCGCAGCAAGCGGCGCGAACGATTCGCGCAACGCTTCGAGCCCCGGATCGCCGCCCACTTGCTGGAAGTGCACGCGCATGAAGAACTCGCCCGTATGGCTATCGCCGAATTGCGCCGAATCGAGAATGTTCGCACCGCGCTCGAAAAGGAATCCCGATACCGCGTGCACGATGCCGGGCCGATCGGGGCACGACAGTTTCAAAATGAAGCTGTGTTGGATCGACATATGACCAATGAACTCCTGTAATGGACTCGCGCCGCCGCGCTCAGCGCGTGGCGAGCGGCGCGGAGAAAAGCGATTCGATGCCGACGCATGCGTCGTCGTCGATCCAGCGATGGCGCAGCATGCAATCGAGCGTGGCCAGGCTGGCATCCACCGTCATGCTGCCGTCTTCGATCCACCGCGCGACTTCGTCGATGCGCGCGAGCCGGTGCTCGCCCACCTCGCCGTCCTGATTGCGCGGCGCGAAATCGCCGGGCAGCGGCAAGTCATAGACGAACACTTGCTCGGCCTGCGTGCCCTCGGGCAGCGATTGCAGCACGTGAACCGTGCGCCCGGCCTCGGCCCGCATGGCAAGCGCGGCCTCGATACCCGCCTCTTCCCAACATTCCTTGACGATCGTTTCCTCGATCGAAAAGCCCCATCCGATACCGCCGGCGACAACATTGTCGAGCATGCCCGGATCGGTCGCCTTGGTTTCGCTGCGACGCGCGACCCAGAGCTGCGGCGCGCGATCGGCATATTTTACGATGCCGTTCAGATGCACCGCATACGTCATCGTGCCGAAGAAGCGGGCGGCTGCGCGCTCGATGAATGCAAGCGGCGCACCTTCGAACGTATTGCGGATCGCGTACGTTTCGTCGCGCCAGCCGCGGATACGCCCCTGCCCGGCCAATGCGCCGATGACGGTGGCAAGCGCGGTGGAACGCGTGTTGGCGTCGATATCGAAGCGTGCCGTTAGCGCGACGCCCGCCGCGTCGATCTCGAAGACATCGGGCCACTGCGCGAGCAACGGCACGTCGCTTTCGCGGATCCAGCCGACTTGCTCGGCGGCCATCGACAACGGCAGATGGGCGCGTGGCTCGAAGCGGCGCGCACTGGCGATGCAGGACAAACTCATAGCACTCCTTGCGCGGGCAATTTAAAACGGGTTTGCAACAACGGGTTGGGCCGACCGGTTTTGTCGATCATCGCCCGCCTCGCATTGCCCATCAATGGCCGGAGAACTCCGTGACCGTGTAAAGCGGCAGGCCGCTTTCGCGCAGCAGCTTCGACCCGCCGAGATCGGGCAGATCGACGATCGCAGCGCCCTCGACCACCACGGCGCCCAGCCGCTCCAGCAGGTTCTTGCCGGCCATCATCGTGCCGCCCGTCGCGATCAGGTCGTCGACGATGACGACGCGCTCACCCGCGTGGCAGGCGTCTTCATGGATTTCGACCGTGGCCGTGCCGTATTCGAGCGCGTACGATTCGGACACGGTCTTGTAGGGCAGTTTGCCGATCTTGCGGATCGGAATGAAGCCGATATTGAGTTCATATGCGACGATCGGCGCGATGATAAACCCGCGCGCGTCGAGCCCCGCGACATAGTCGAGCTTCGCTTCGACATAGCGCTCGATAAAAAGATCGATGAGCACGCGCAGCGTCTTGGGCCGCTGCAGCAGCGGCGTAATGTCGCGAAACTGCACGCCGGGCAGTGGCCAATCGGGGACAGTGCGAATTTGGCTCTTGATGAACGCGGGGGCGTCAAGGGGCGCATCCGCGGGCGCATGGGACATGAAATTCTCCGCTGGCAGTGATTCGCTCGCGCAACGAGCGAGCAGGTCGTGTTACAGGAACGTTCGATGATTCGGTGGCCCGCGCGGCGTCTCAGCTGGCCTGAAAGCTGGCTCGGCGGCTGCGCAATAACCGCTCCTCGGCCAGCGCGAGCGCCTCTGGCAGCCCGCGCAGCACGAGGATGTCGGCTTCCCGCAGTTTCGTCTCGGGGCCGGGCTCGACGCCGCGGATGCCGTGGCGTCGGATTGCCGTGACCTCGACACCCATCGAAGCGAGCCCGAGTTCGTCGAGTGTCCGTCCGACGGCGTCGGCATTGCCATCGACCGCCACCGATTGTAGCCGTACCTGATCATGGCCGTCCTCGTCGCCCGGATCGTCGGCGCCGTGGAAGTAGCCGCGCAGCAGGCTGTAGCGCGCGTCGCGCATTTCCTCCACGCGCCGCACCACGCGCCGCATCGGCACGCCCATCAGCACGAGCGTATGCGATGCGAGCATGAGGCTGCCCTCGACGATCTCGGGAATGACTTCCGTCGCACCGGCCGCGAGCAGCTTTTCCAGATCGGCATCGTCGACCGTACGCACGATGACGGGCAGCGCCGGTTCGAGTTCGTGCACGTGATGCAGGACGCGCAACGCCGAGGGCGTGTTCGCGTAGGTGACGGCCACCGCCGCGGCCCGATGGATCCCGGCGGATACGAGCGATTCGCGCCGCGCCGCATCGCCGAATACGACGGATTCGCCGGCCGCCGCCGCCGCGTTGACGCGATCGGGATCCAGATCGAGTGCGACGTAGGAGAGCCCTTCGTGCTCGAGCATGCGCGCCAGGTTTTGCCCGGAACGGCCATAGCCGCACACGATAACGTGGGCGTTTTGCCGCAGGCTTTGCGTGGCGATGCGTGTCATCTGCAGCGACTGGTGCATCCATTCCGTCGAAGAAAGCCGCAGCACGATGCGGTCGGCGTTTTGAATCATGAACGGCGCGGCGAGCATCGACAGCAGCATCGCGGCCAGGATGGCCTGCAGCATCTCGGCGTCGACGAGATGCTTGTCGAGGATCAGATTGATCAGCACGAACCCGAACTCGCCGGCTTGCGCCAGCCCGATGCCGGTACGCATCGCGACGCCCGGCGTCGCGCCGAACAATCGCGCGAGGCCCGTCACCATGACGATCTTGAGCACGACAGGCGCGATCAGAAACGCGAGTACGAGCAGCGGATGCGCGATGAGCACGCGCGGATCGAGCAGCATGCCCGTCGTCACGAAGAACAGGCCGAGCAGCACGTCGCGAAACGGCTTGATGTCCTCTTCCACTTGATGCCGGTACGGCGTCTCGGCGATCAACATCCCGGCGATGAACGCACCGAGCGCGAGCGAGAGCCCGAACTTATCGGTGATGAACGCGGCGCCAAGCGTGACAAGCAGCAGATTCAGGACGAACAGTTCCTGCGAGCGCCGCCGGGCGACGACATTGAACCAGCGCGTCATGAACCGCTGGCCGACGAACAGCAGCAAAGAGAGCGCCACGACGATCTTGAACGCCGCGACGCCGAGCGTCATCGGCAGATCGTGCGTATCGCCGCCGAGCGCCGCGATCACGATGAGCAGCGGCACGACGGCCAAATCCTGAAACAGCAGCACGCCGAAAATGTTGCGTCCGTGCTCGGTTTCTATCTCCAGCCGCTCCGCGAGCATCTTGCTGACGATAGCCGTGGAGGACATGGCCAGCGCGCCGCCGAGCGCGATGCTGCCTTGCCAGGTCACGTGCATCCAGCGTTCGAGCAGCTGCCCGACGAGCACCGACACCCCCACGGTGCCGATCACTTGCAGCAGCCCGAGCCCGAACACGAGCGTGCGCATCGCCCGCAGCTTGGCGAGAGAGAACTCGAGCCCGATCGAGAACATGAGGAAGACGACGCCGAACTCCGCGAGATTCTGCGCGCGCTCGGAATCGGGCGCGAGGCCGAGCGCATGCGGCCCGACGATGATCCCGACGGTCAGGTAGCCGAGCATCGGCGGCAGATTCAACGAGCGGAACAGCACGACGCCCACCACTGACGCCAGCAGCAGGAAGAGCGTCATCTCGAGCGGAGAAATCACGTATTGAGCGTCCTCGTTCGTCAGCGGAACGCACGCCACGCGCGAGAAGCGCGCCGCGCATTCGAGTGTTGGAGCCGGAAAGCGGCTGGGAGGACACCACGCGCGAGGCGTGGCCCGGCGCGGCGAACAACGCCTTTGCTATACTCCGGCGAATGATAGCGAACATCAATGGCGACCGGGCATTGGCGCTCGCCCGGGAAGTCCTGGACATCGAAGCAGACGCCGTGCGCGGACTTCGAGATCAAGTCGACGAGCGCTTTGTCGCAGCCGTCGACTTTCTTCTGAATTGCCGCGGCCGCGTCGTCGTATCCGGCATCGGCAAATCCGGCCACATCGCCCGCAAGCTCGCCGCGACGCTCGCGAGCACGGGCACACCCGCGTTCTTCGTGCACCCCGCGGAAGCGAGCCACGGCGATCTCGGCATGGTCACGCAGGACGACGTCTTCATCGCGCTCTCGAATTCCGGCGAATCGGAAGAGCTCGTCGCGATCCTGCCGCTCGTCAAGCGGCTCGGCGCGAAGCTGATCGCCATGACCGGCCGCCCCGAATCGACGCTCGCGAAACTCTCCGACGTCCATTTGAACGCTGGCGTGAAGAAGGAAGCGTGTCCGCTCGATCTCGCCCCCACGGCCAGCACGACGGCCGTGCTGGCGCTCGGCGATGCGCTGGCCATGGCGGTGCTCGATGCGCGCGGCTTCGGCGCCGACGATTTCGCCCGCTCGCATCCGGGCGGCGCGCTTGGGCGGCGCTTGCTCACTTATGTGCGCGACGTCATGCGCACCGGCGATCAACTGCCGAAGGTAGGCGCCAGCGCAAGCGTGCGCGACGCCCTGTTCCAATTGACGGCGAAACGCATGGGCATGACCGCGATCGTCGACGAGCTCGGCCATGTCGAAGGCATCTTCACCGATGGCGATCTGCGCCGCGTGCTCGAGCGCACGGGCGATTGCCGCGATTTGCCGATCGGAGCGGTCATGACGCGCGCCCCGCGCTCGATCGGCCCCGATCATCTGGCCGTCGAAGCCGTCGAATTGATGGAGCGTCACCGCATCAATCAAATGCTCGTCGTCGATCCCGACGGCAAGCTGATCGGCGCACTCAACATGCACGATCTGTTCTCGAAGAAGGTGATCTGATGGCCGCGCCTCTCACGGCAAGCGAACGCGCGAGCCGCGTCAAGCTGATGATTTTCGATGTCGACGGCGTGCTGACCGACGGCAGCCTGATGTTCACGGCTGCCGGCGACACCATGAAGTCGTTCAATTCGATGGACGGTCACGGCCTGAAGCTGCTCGGCGAAGCGGGCATTCGAACGGCGATCATCACGGGCCGCCGCTCCGACATCGTGCTCGCACGTGCGCAGGAACTGCGCGTTTCGCATATCTATCAAGGCGCCGCCGATAAGATCGAAGCGTTCGCCGATCTGATGCGCGAAGCGGATGTGACCGCCGAGCAATGCGGCTACATGGGCGACGACTGGCCCGATCTGGGCGTGTTGACGCGCTGCGGGTTCGCGGCCGCGCCGGCCAATGCGCATCCCGAAGTCATCGCCCGCGCCCATTGGGTCTCGGAAGCGCGCGGGGGGCAAGGCGCGGCGCGCGAAGTGTGCGATGCGATCCTGCGCGCTCAGCACCGCTATGACGCGCTGCTCGCGGCCGCCTGCGGAGCGCCACGCGCATGAACGGTTCGCGCCTCGCGTCGCTGTTGTCGCTGATCGCCCTGGCGGCGCTGGCAGGCGGCACCTATTGGCTGTTGCAGGCCACGCGGCCGCCGGCCGCGCGCGACGAAGCCAGCGCGAAGACGCACACGCCCGATTACTTCGCCGATAACTTTTCCGTGTCGGAGCTCGACCAGTCGGGCGCGACGCAATATCGGCTGACGGCCACCAAGATGGTGCATTATGAGGACGACGAGAACAGCGATCTCACGCGTCCGGCGATCCGCGCGTTCCAGCCGGGCAGGCCGATCGTGACGGCCACTGGCGATCGCGGCACGGTCAACGGCGATGCCTCGATCGTCGATTTATACGACAACGCGCGCATCCTGCGCGCAGCCGGGGCCGGCGACCCGGAAATGCAAGCCGATTCGTCTCACTTCCGCGTGTTCGTCAACGACGATGTGATCGAGTCGAAAAACCCGGTTAAACTGCGGCGCGGCCCGTCCATCGCGACGGCAAATGCCATGAACTACAACAATGTCACCCGCGTGATGCAGCTTTTCGGCAAAGTCCGGGGCAACATCGCGGCTTCGGACATGCATGGCGGCGGTACACCCGGCGCCGGCTCGAAGTGATCGGGTTCCATCCTTTCATAGCGTGACTGCATGAACGAATCGTTCTCTCTTAGCGGACGCCGGCCGGCGCGAATCGGCCTGGCGGCGGCGCTCGTCCTGTTCACGTGCCTCGCGTTCGGGCCCGCGGCCCACGCCGAACAGGCCGATAAGGACAAGCCGATGAACATCGACGCCGACAACATGACCTACGACGATTTGAAACAGGTCACGGTGTTCACAGGCCATGTCGTCGCCACAAAGGGCACGATCCTGATCAAAGCCGACCGTGTGGACGTGCGCCAGGACCCGGAAGGCTATCAATATGCAACCGGCACGATGGCGCCGGGCAGCAAGGATCTGGCCTATTTCCATCAGAAGCGCGAGGGTGTCGACGAATACGTCGAGGGCACGGCCGAGCGAATCGATTACGATGGCAAGAAGGATTTGACCACGCTCACCACGAACGCCACGGTCCGCCGCTTGCAAGGGCTCACGACGGTGATGGATCAGGTGCACGGCAGCGTCGTCACGTACGACGGCCAAAACGACTTCTACACGGCGCGTGCAGGCAAGGATGTGGCCGGGCCCGGCAACCCGACCGGCCGCGTGCGCGCGATGCTTTCGCCGCGCAACGGCGCCCCCGCGCCTCTGAACGGGGCGCCCGCCAAGCTGGCCCCGGCGCCGTCGATTCAAGGAAACGGAACGCAGTGAATATGCTATCGATCACGGACGCGACGGCTGCCGCAGCGCCCACCAGCGAGCCCGTGCGGGCAAGCAGTTCGCTCGCCGTGCGCAATCTGAAGAAGCGCTATGGGTCGCGCACCGTCGTCAAGGACGTCTCGCTCGATGTCAAAAGCGGCGAGGTGGTGGGCCTGCTCGGGCCGAACGGCGCGGGCAAGACCACGTCGTTTTACATGATCGTGGGGCTCGTGCCGCTCGACGCGGGCGAAATCGTGCTCGACGGCAAGTCCATCAGCCTGCTGCCGATTCACAAGCGCGCGGCGCTAGGCTTGTCGTACCTGCCGCAGGAAGCTTCGGTGTTCCGCAAGCTGAGCGTGGAAGAAAATATCCGCGCCGTGCTCGAATTGCAGCACGACGACGAAGGTAAGCGGCTCACGAAATCGGTGATCGAAGCACGTACGAACGCACTGCTCGATGAACTGCAAGTGGCGCATCTGCGGGAAAACCCGGCCCTATCGCTGTCGGGCGGCGAGCGCCGCCGCGTCGAAATCGCCCGTGCCCTCGCCACCAACCCGAGCTTCATTCTGCTCGACGAACCGTTCGCGGGCGTCGATCCGATCGCCGTGCTCGAAATTCAGAAGATCGTCAAATTTCTCAAGCAGCGCAATATCGGCGTCTTGATCACCGATCACAACGTGCGCGAAACGCTCGGGATCTGCGATCACGCCTATATCATTAGCGACGGCTCCGTCCTGGCGGCGGGCGCCCCGCATGAAATCGTCGAAAACGAGAGCGTGCGGCGCGTCTATCTCGGCGAGCACTTCCGCATGTAAGGTCCGGAGCCCCGGGACAGCGCAATTTTTACGCAATCAGCGTAAGCGGCCGCGGTGCGCCGCAGCACCGCCGCGCATCATCGGTCGCCGCGAGGTTCCCGGCGCGTGGCAAAGTCTCTACAATGAAAGACACATTGCCATGAAAGCCAGCCTCCAACTCCGCCTATCGCAGCATCTTGCGTTGACCCCGCAACTGCAGCAGTCGATCCGATTGC
>NZ_JBQCDN010000285.1:0-2533 GCF_051961175.1 Trinickia sp.
GCCCCGGGTGACGTTGCGCCCACAACCACCGGGGGCTTCAGTGGGGGGCGGGGGGGGGGGGGGGGGGGGGCCCCCCCCCCCCCCCCCACCCGCGGCGGCTACGCTTGCCGTCGCCGCATGCCGGGAATGCGCTTGATGACACCGGTGGCGAGCGCGGTGCCGACGAGGACGATGGCACAGCCCTCGATCATGCCGGCATTGACCTGCTCGTTCAGGAACAGTGCGCCCCAGAGAATGCCGAAGACGGGAATCACGAACGTGACCGTGATCGCGCGCGCCGGGCCGGCGACGTTGATCAAATGGAAGAAGATGAGGTAGGCGATGCCGGTGCAGGCCACGCCCAGGCTCAGGACGGCGCCCCACGCGTGCAGTGACACGGGGCCGGGCGGCCAGCTGGCGATGGCGAACGGGAAGAGCGCGAGGCTGCCGCCGATCATGCTGCAGGTGGCGAGCGTCAGTGAATCGACGCCCGTCAGGTTGCGCTTCGTATAGTTGGCGGCAATCCCAGAGAGCAGCGCCGCGCCGGTGGCGGCGAGCGCCGCCAGGGCCGTCGCTGCCGGCGAAGGTGCGAGGGCGCCATGCGGCGCGGCGATTTGGCCCCAGACGAGCGAGACCACGCCAGAAAATCCGATCAGCATGCCGAGCGTGCGCAGCGGCGTCAGGCGATCCTTGAGCCAGACAAAGGCGACGAGTGCGCCCCACAGCGGGGTGGTTGCATTGATGACCGACGTCAAGCCCGCCGAAAGCGTCAATTCGGCGAATGCGAACAGGCAGAACGGCGCAGCTGAATTGAGCACGCCGACGACGAATAACGGCAGTGCCTTCTCGCGCAGCGTCGCCAAGGAAGCGCGCGGCGTGCCGCGCGCGGCGAGCATGAGCACCAGCACCAAGGCGCCGATCACCACGCGCAGCGCCATGAGCGGCGCCACCCCGAACTCGGCAACCCCTACGCGAATGAATAGGAACGACGCGCCCCACAAGGCGGCGAGCACAAGCAATTGGATAATGTGGCCAGGTTTCATGGGATCTCGAGCGACAGACGTGTCTACGTTTTTATTGAACTGTTTCTTCGGATAATCGGATAACCGAAATGCATGGTATCACCGCGCCTTTGTTCGATACTTCAGCCCGACATGAAATGGCAAGAAACAGGAGATCAATGGCCGGAATTGATCGTCGATCGATCTTTAGGGTCAGTCGATGGGGGGTACAGATGGTAGTCAACGACAGTAAGTGCCGGACGATGTGCGATAGCCGAACGGGTGGCGCATCAACGAAAACGGGGCGCCGTGAGCGCCCCGTCGGTGCCGCTTAGTGCACGGCGAGCGAGGCAAATTCGTGCCACTCGCTGTGCGCTTTTTTAGCGTTATTGCTGCGTCATGACAGCCTTTAATGCGGCCTTATTGCCGCTGATAGATCTGCGCACCGCTCTTGACGAACTCGACGGCTTTTTCCTCCATGCCCTTCGAGAGCGCGGCTTCATCGGACACACCCTGCGCCGCGGCGAAGTCGCGCACGTCCTGCGTGATCTTCATCGAGCAGAAGTGGGGCCCGCACATCGAGCAGAAGTGCGCGACCTTCGCCGAATCCTTCGGCAGCGTCTCGTCGTGAAATTCACGTGCCTTGTCGGGATCGAGGCCGAGATTGAACTGATCTTCCCAGCGGAACTCGAACCGAGCCTTCGACAGCGCGTTGTCGCGCACCTGCGCGCCCGGATGACCCTTGGCCAGATCGGCCGCGTGCGCCGCGAGCTTGTACGTGATGATGCCTTCCTTGACATCGTCTTTGTTCGGCAGCCCGAGGTGCTCCTTCGGCGTGACATAGCAGAGCATCGCCGTGCCGAACCAGCCGATCATCGCGGCGCCGATGCCCGACGTGATGTGGTCGTAGCCGGGCGCGATGTCGGTCGTGAGCGGCCCGAGCGTATAGAAGGGCGCCTCGTCGCACCATTGCAGCTGGAGATCCATGTTCTCCTTGATGAGCTGCATCGGCACGTGGCCGGGGCCTTCGATCATGACCTGCACGTCATGCTTCCACGCCGTTTGCGTGAGCTCGCCGAGCGTCTTCAGTTCGCCGAGCTGCGCTTCGTCGTTGGCGTCGTAGATCGAGCCGGGACGCAGGCCATCGCCGAGCGAGAAGCTCACGTCGTACGCCTTCATGATTTCGCAGATGTCTTCGAAGTGCTCGTACAGGAAGCTCTCCTTATGGTGTGCGAGGCACCACTTCGCCATGATCGAACCGCCGCGCGAGACGATGCCCGTCATCCGGTTCGCCGTGAGCGGCACATAGCGCAGCAGTACGCCGGCATGGATCGTGAAGTAATCGACGCCTTGCTCGGCCTGTTCGATGAGCGTGTCGCGGAAGATCTCCCACGTGAGGTCTTCGGCCTTGCCGTTCACCTTCTCGAGAGCCTGGTAGATCGGCACCGTGCCGATCGGCACCGGGCTGTTGCGGATGATCCACTCGCGCGTTTCGTGAATGTGCTTGCCCGTCGACAAATCCATGACTGTGTCGCCGCCCCAGCGGATCGCCC
>NZ_JBQCDN010000286.1:0-3327 GCF_051961175.1 Trinickia sp.
ACATGTCGCGGTCGACGTCCTGTTCGCCCAGCCGCGCAACAAGCCGTCCGCAAGCCTGCATGAATCGCTGGGCCTCGCCACGGTGGATACGCCCACCGGCATTGTCCTCAAGGTCGACGAGCGCCGCCAAACCAGCATGCCCGGCATCTACGCCGCCGGCGACCTTACCACGCCCTTCTTGCCCTCGGTCACCCAGGCATCATCGCAGGGGGCGATGGCGGGTATTTTCGCCCAGCAGTCGATGCTGGTTTGAGAACACGGATTCACTTCTCCCGTCGCGTCGTCGCCATCGAAAAGGTTGGCGTAGATCGGCGCGGTGAAGGACGGATCGTCGAGTTTGACGAAATAGTAGGTTGTTCTTCAGGTCCGGCGCCAGGCGGCACCGGTCTCGATGCCTGAGACGATCACACGCAGGTATTGCGCCTTATCGCAGGTGAAACTGGGCTCGTTCGAGACGATACGCACCTTGGCATCGATTCGGCTCGCCCCTTGCCTCGAACAAGGGGCAGCTAGTTAAGAACGAATCAGAACAAGGAGATTACATGGGAGAGCAAAATGCCTATCAGGTCGCCGACTGGAATGGTCAAAGCGGGGAGCGTTGGGTCGCCAACCAGGCCCGGCTCGACGCGATGGTGGCGGTGTTCGGCGAGGCCGCGATAGAAGCCGCCGCGCCCATGACGGGCGAGCGCGTGCTGGACGTCGGCTGCGGCGCGGGCGCGTCGAGTCGGGCTCTGGCCGCCCGCGTCGGCGCGGGAGGGCAAGTGCTGGGCGTGGACATATCCGAACCGCTGATCGGCCGAGCGCGCGCGCTTGCGCCACAGGATACGCCGGTCGTGTTCCAGGTGGCCGACGCCAGCAGCGCCGAGCTGCCCGAGGGCGCGTTCGACATCCTGTTCTCGCGTTTCGGGGTGATGTTCTTCGACGATCCGACAGCGGCGTTCGCCCATATGCGACGCGCGCTGCGGCCGGGCGGGCGGATCGCTTTCGTCTGCTGGCGTAGCGCGGCCGAGAACGATTGGGTGCGCCTGCCGATGGGCGCGCTCAAGGGCATCCTCCCGCCGAGCGCGCCGCCCGCTCCCGAAGCGCCCGGTCCATTTTCGTTCGGCGATCGGGGGCGGGTGTCGCGCATCCTGACGGCGGCCGGCTTCACCGATATCGCTATCGCGCCCTTCGATGCTTCCGTCCCGTTCGGCGAGGGCGGCACGCGAGACGCGGCGATCGATGACGCGGTGACGATGACGCTCGAGGTCGGCCCACTGTCGCGCGCGCTCGCTGATCAGCCAGATGACATCCGCGCCCGCGCCTCGGCCGCGGTTCGCGCCGCCTTCGCGGGCCTCCCCGGCGAGCGGTCGGTGATGATCGACGGCGCGGCGTGGATCGTCATGGCACGCAATCCGGCACGCTGACAGGGTTCAACAGGGGAGACGCCCCCGCTCGGTAGAGCTGGGCGTCGTTGGCCGCTCAGATTGATGTCCCTTCTGGTTTGGAAGCTGCCATTAGCGAGCTAGAGGCTTTAATGGCGGGGTACAGCGTCGGCACGTGACATCGCCCGGGCAAGCGACGCGTGTTGGACAAGGCCACCGTGATGGGCGAGCTCGGCGATGAACTCCCACGGGCCAAAACGGGTATCCGGGCGAAAGCGGAACATCCGTTTCGGTTCATCAAGCGCCGCATCTGCGAGCGGACACATCGAAGAACGAAGCGGCAAACCTGCCGCATGTGACGCGCCAAAGGCTACGTCGCTCGTTCGGCGCGCTCGCCGAGCGGCTAGTAGTACCCGCGGGAGTCGTCGCCCAAATTCTGGGACAGCGCTCTAGCAGAAAAGCACTACCGCCGCCGCCCACTCGACCTGCTGCACAAGTGGCACGCGCGCATCGACGCCTGTATGCTCAAAGAGACTGGTATCGACTTCGAGACGGAGCAGGCTGCGGATCCGTCTTCAGGATATGGCTCCCATTACATATGATGTAAAAACCATATGACATTGAATACATATTGATTCTGATACATAATGGCTAACATGAACTGGACGGTGCTGTTTCACGATGCATTCGACGCAGAGTTCCAAGCACTGTCAGAAGGTTTGCAGGATGAACTGCTGGCCCACGCAAGGTTGCTTGGTGAGTTCGGCCCGAATCTTGGTCGACCGACCGTTGATAGCCTCAGAGGCTCTCAACACGCCAACATGAAGGAGCTGCGCTTCGGTTGGGACAACGGCGTCTGGCGCGTTGCCTTCGCTTTCGACCCAAAACGACAGGCGATTTTATTGGTAGGTGGCGACAAGGGCGGCGCTGACCAGAAGCGGTTTTACAAGCGGCTGATTGCCGTGGCCGATGGCCGGTTCAATGAGCACCTGGCCTCGCTCGCAGCAGAGAAAGGAACGGAGAGCAAGCATGGCAAAAAAACTCGATGATGTGATGGCAGCACTGCCCGCAGCACGTCGCGCGAAAATCGAGCGACGTGCGCAGGAACTCGCCTCCTTGAAGGACTTGCGACAGGCGGTCGAGAAAACCCAGGTCGATTTGGCCCTGGCTCTAGGCGTCGGGCAGGACACCATTTCGCGCCTCGAACAACGTAGCGACATGCTACTTTCGACCCTACGGCGCTACATCGAAGGCATGGGTGGGAAACTGGAGCTGGTGGCGCAGTTTCCGAATCGTCCGCCGGTGGTCATTGACCATCTAGCCGACCAGAAAGCGCCAGCCCGTTCTGCCACTCGGGCGCGGCGTTCGCCTCGGGCGAGCAGGGCAACAGCGTAATCGCGGCACACCCGTCGGACGAGGACGCGCAAGTTGTCCCAACTTGTCCCCTGTTGTCAGCTTGGCCATGTTGGCCAGCCTAGACACTGTGACAAACTTCGCTTCGGTCCATAAGCGCGAGGAACTGCGCCTGCAGCGGCTCAATTTCGTTGCGGCCGAACAGGGGCGCCGCGGTGTCGGCCGCACCAAACCCGCCGGTATTGCTCGGCACGATGCCGATTCCAGTTCCGCGACCTGCGCGCAGGTGGCGTCACGCACAAGGTAATCGACGAAGGATTGGAAGCGGGACAACGGATAGCGGGACATAGCGGCCCCGGCATGACGGCGCACTCGCACGCGGGACGCGGCCCGTGAAACCGTCTCGCTGATGTCTTTTGGAAACGTGAGGGGTGTTTTGGAAACGCCAAGGGGCTACGCAAACATCGCGTAACCCCTTGTCAGATATGGTGCCGGCTGCAGGACTCGAACCCGCCACCTGATGATTACAAATCAACTGCTCTACCAGATGAGCTAAGCCGGCGTAGTCCGCGATTCTACTTCATTTCACGACTTTGAGGTGGCCTTTCCC
>NZ_JBQCDN010000287.1:0-46832 GCF_051961175.1 Trinickia sp.
AGTCATTCATCGCGCGCGTACGCGAGATCTCGCCGGCCGCCGATCCGCAGAGCCGCACCTACCGCGTCAAGCTGACGTTGGTCGCGCCGGACCCTCAGGTACGGCTCGGCATGACGGCGCAAATCACCTTCGACTCGACGCAGGCTAACGCGGCAGGCCCGCACCCGTTCACCCTGCCCGTGACGTCGCTGTTTCACGACGGCAATACGCCGGCCGTATGGGTCGTACGCACGGGGACCGACACACTCGAATTGCGGCGCGTCACCGTCGGGCGCTATGACGAGCGCACGTTTTCCGTGACGCAAGGCCTGCAGGACGGCGACCGGGTTGTCTACCAGGGCGTGCACACCGTCAGCGCCGGCGAGCACGTGCGCGTCGTGCGTCCTTTGCATCCCGAGGACTTCGCATCATGAGCGGCAACGATCGCCGCGACGCGGCCGCCCTGCCCGGCGCCGCTCATTCATCGCCCATCGCAGCGGACACACTCGCCACAGCCAGCGTGCACGAAGAGGGACGCTTTAATTTGTCGGCGTGGTCGCTGCGGCACCAGGCACTCGTCGTTTTCCTGATCGTGCTGGCGACGTTCGCCGGCATTTTTGCGTATGCGCACCTCGCGCAATCGGAAGATCCGCCCTTCACGTTCCGCGTCATGGTGGTCCGCACGCTGTGGCCCGGCGCGTCCGCTCGCCAAGTGCAAGAGCAAGTGACCGATCGAATCGAGCGCAAGCTGCAGGAGATGCCCTATATCGATTTCCAACGCAGCTATTCGCGGCCCGGAGAATCGATGATCTTCTTTTCGATGAAGGATTCGGCGCCGGTCAAGGAGGTGCCGCAAACGTGGTATCAAGTGCGCAAGAAAGTGGGCGATATCGCGCAGACGCTCCCGGCGGGCACCGTCGGCCCGTTCTTCAACGACGAGTTCGGCGACGTCTATACCAACATCTACACGCTCGAGGGAGACGGTTTTTCGCCGGCTCAACTGCATGACTATGCGGACGAACTGCGCACCGTGCTGCTGCGTGTGCCCGGCGTGGCCAAAGTCGACTATTTCGGCGATCCCGATCAGCACGTTTTCGTCGAGATCTCGAATGCACAGCTCACCCGGCTGAACATCTCGCCGCAGCAGTTGGCGCAAGCGATCGCCTCGCAAAACGCGGTTGCTTCGCCCGGCACGGTCACGACCTCCGACGATCGCGTATTCGTCCGCCCGAGCGGCCAGTTCACCGACCTTCGCGCCTTGGCCGATACGTTGATTCCGATCGGCCATCGTAGCGTGCGGCTCGGCGATATCGCCACGATCAAACGTGGCTACGACGATCCGCTTGTCACCGAAATGCGCAACCACGGCCATGCCGTGCTTGGAATTGGCGTGACGATGCAGCCGGGCGGCGACGTGATTCGCCTCGGCAAGGCGCTCGATGCCACGGCGGGGCAATTGCGTGCGCATCTACCCGCTGGCCTCGCGCTCGAGCAAGTATCGAGCATGCCGGGTGCGGTCTCGCATTCCGTCGACGATTTCCTCGAGGCCGTCGGCGAAGCCGTCGCGATCGTGCTCGTCGTGAGTCTGGTGTCGCTCGGTTTGCGTACCGGGATGGTCGTCGTGATCTCGATCCCGATCGTGCTTGCGGTCACCGCACTGGTCATGTATCTGTTCGACATCGGGTTGCACAAGGTGTCGCTCGGCACGCTCGTGCTCGCATTGGGGTTGCTCGTCGACGATGCCATCATCGCCGTCGAAATGATGGCCGTGAAGCTCGAACAAGGATGGAAGCGGACGCGCGCGGCCGCCTTCGCCTATACAAGTACCGCCTTTCCGATGCTCACCGGCACGCTCGTTACCGTCTCGGGCTTCCTGCCGATCGCACTCGCCAAATCGAGCACGGGCGAGTACACGCGCTCGATCTTCGAAGTGTCGGCCATTGCCTTGATCGCATCGTGGTTCGCCGCCGTCGTGCTGATCCCGCTGCTCGGCTACCATCTGCTGCCCGAGCGCAAACGCGCGCACGGCGAAGCGCACGATTACGAGCATGACATCTACGACACGCGCTTTTATCGCCGGCTCTCGGGCTGGATCACCTGGTGCGTCGAGCGCCGCTTCGTCGTGCTCGGCATCACGGTCGTCCTGTTTATCGCCGCCCTCGCCGCATTCTCGCTCGTGCCGCAGCAATTCTTCCCGAGCTCAGATCGCCCCGAGTTGCTGGTCGACATGCGGCTGCCCGAAGGCGCCTCGTTCGATGCCACGCTCAGGCAAGCCAAGCGGCTCGAGGAAACGCTCAACGGCCGTCCGGAAATCGATCATTTCGTCGACTACGTCGGCACCGGTGCGCCGCGCTTTTACCTGCCGCTCGATCAGCAGCTCCAACAGCCGAATTTCGCACAGTTCGTCGTGACGGCGAAATCGGTCGAGGAACGCGACAAGCTCGCGCGCTGGCTCGACACGCGCCTCGAAAACGACTTTTCGGGCGTTCGCACACGGCTGTCGCGGCTCGAGAACGGCCCGCCCGTCGGCTTTCCCGTGCAGTTTCGCGTGAGCGGAGACGACATCGGCACCGTGCGCGCGATCTCCGAAAAAGTCGCTGCAACGATGCGGGCCGACGGTAGGACGCGCGGCGTGCAGTTCGACTGGGACGAGCCGGCCGAACGCTCGATGACGTTCGAGGTCGACCAAAACAAAGCTCGCCGACTGGGCGTGACATCGGAAGACGTATCGAATTTTCTGGCGATGACGCTCTCGGGCTACACCGTCACGCAGTACCGCGAGCGCGATAAGCTCATCAGCGTCGATCTGCGCGCGCCCAAGCACGAGCGGGTCGATCCGGCGCGCTTGCTCGGCCTGGCGATGCCGACGGCGAACGGTCCCGTGCCGCTCGCCTCGCTCGGACATATGCGCAACACGCTCGAATACGGCGTGATCTGGGAACGCGATCGCCAGCCGACGATCACGGTGCAAGCCGACGTGCGCGGCAATGCGCAAGGGATCGATGTCACGCACGATCTCGATGGTGCATTGGCGCCCGTGCGGGCGTCGTTGCCGCTTGGCTATCGCATCGAAGTGGGCGGCTCGGTGGAAGAAAGCGCGAAGGGTCAAGCGTCGATCAATGCCCAGATGCCGCTGATGATCATCGCCGTCCTCACGCTGCTGATGATCCAACTGCAAAGCTTCGCGCGCGTGCTGCTCGTGGTGTTGACCGCGCCGCTCGGGCTGATTGGCGTCGTCGTGACGCTGCTCGCCTTCGGCAAGCCGTTCGGCTTCGTGGCCATGCTCGGGGTGATCGCCATGTTCGGCATCATCATGCGCAACTCGGTGATCCTCGTCGACCAGATCGAACAGGACATCGCGGCCGGGCATCGCCGGTTCGACGCGATCGTCGGCGCGACCGTACGCCGCTTCCGGCCCATTACGTTGACGGCCGCGGCGGCCGTCCTCGCGCTGATTCCGCTGCTGCGCTCGAACTTCTTCGGGCCGATGGCCACCGCGCTGATGGGCGGGATCACGAGCGCGACCGTGCTCACGCTCTTCTATTTGCCCGCGCTCTATGCCACCTCGTTCAGAGTGCGGCTCGATGAACGCGATCCGCCGCCGGACGCCAACGCGCACACGGGGAACTGATCTTGAACGTCTCGCACATCGCCCATGCACGCCGTGGGCTGGCTCTCCCGCGATCGCTCCCGCTTTCGCTTGCCGCGGCGCTCACGCTGGCCGCCTGCTCGCTGGGGCCGAACGGCGAACCACCCGCCATGCCGTCGCCAGCTCATTACGGACAAACGGCGCTTCCCGAGCAGACGGCCAGGGCCGCCGGCGTCGCTCAGCACTTCGACGTAGGCGCACAGCCAGTGCCCGACTGGTGGCGGCTGTATCGCTCCGCGCAGCTCGATGCGCTCGTCGAGGAAGGGCTCAAGAACAGCCCCACACTCGCAGCAACCGAGAAAACACTCGCCGGCGCACGCGAGCAACTGCGGGCGCAGATCGGCTCGTCATTGCTGCCGACCGTCGATGCTGGCGGCCAGGCCACGCGCAACCGGGCGCTCGGCATCCCCGAGGCCGGACCGCAGACGGTGCTCTACAACGTTTTCGTCGGGCAACTCGAAGCGCACTACACGTTCGACTTGTTCGGTGCCGTGCGCTATGCGAACGCCGCGCTCCATGCACGTGTCGATGTGCAAGCATTCGAGCTCGATGCCGCACGGCGAACGTTGGCCGCCAATATCGTGACGACGGCGATCAACGCGGCGGCACTGAGCGATGAAGTCGATGCCACCGAGCGGCTTGTCAGCTTGGCGCGACAAACTGCACAGCAGGATGCCCGCCGCTACGCGCTCGGCGCCGTGCCCCATTCGCAAGCGCTGGCGTCGCAGCAGAACGCGGCCGATCTCGAAGCGAGCTTGCCGACGCTGCTGGCGCAACGCCAAGCGGCCCGTCATGCGCTGGCGGTACTCATGGGGCGAACGCCCGACGCGGTCCCGGACATCCCGACACTCGCCAGCCTTACGTTGCCCGAGCACGTACCGGTAGTCGTTCCGTCCATGCTGCTGAAGACACGCCCCGATATCGCCGCGGCCGATGCGGCGCTCAAAGCGGCGGCCGCCGAGGTTGGCGTAGCGACGGCGCAACTCTTCCCGAGCGTGTCGTTGACGGCATCGATGGGCCAGGCCGGCTTCAGTTGGCCGACGGCCCTGTCGGGCGCGGGCGCGATATGGAGTCTCGGCGGATCGCTGACGCAGCCGCTGTTCCACGGCGGCGCCTTGCTCGCACAGCGGCGCGCTGCGATCGACTTTTACCAAGCAGCCACCGACCAATACAAGGCAGCGGTCCTATCGGCGTTCCAGAACGTAGCCGATACGCTCGCCGCGCTCGAGTACGACGCTCAAGCGGCGCGCGCAGCGGATACTTCTGCCTCGGCCGCTCGTCAGGCATTCGACGAAACGGCCGCACGCGGCAAGCTCGGCGCAGTGGCGGACTTGGCCGTGCGCGCCAGCGAGCAGCAGTACTGGAACGCGCAGTTGAATGCCATCCGGGCGGCTGGACGGCGGCTCGGCGATACGGCGCTGCTCTATCAGGCGATGGGGACGCCGCCGCGAACCGAGTGACGGACTGACGACGGGATAACTGCCTGGCGGAGGCTTTTCGCTCCGCCAGGCTCGCCAGCGCGCAACGATGACTTGCCTTCGCAGTTCGCATCCGACGCTCGCCAGCCGATGGCGAGATCGAGCGACGCGGCCGCGGCCGCGCCCTCGCCGCCGCGGTCGCCGTCGCCGTCGTGTCCGGATACGTTAAACGACGCCCGCCAACCTGCGCTTTTCCGCTCGCAGCATGAAGTAGTTAATGCCGATCACGCCAACCGTGACGACGGCGATGAATAGCGTCGCAAGCGCGTTCATCTCCGGGTTCAGCCCGAGCCTCACCCGCGAAAACACGACCAGCGGCAGCGTGGTCGAACCGGGCCCCGACAAGAACGCCGACAGCACGAGATCGTCGATCGACAGTGTGAACGAGAGCAGCCAGCCGGCCATGAGCGCTTGCGAGATCAAAGGCAGCGTAATCGCGAAGAACACCTTGAACGGTGTCGCCCCGAGATCGAGCGCAGCCTCCTCCAGCGAAGGGTTGAGCTCGCGCACGCGCGATTGAACGATGATGGCGACATACGACATGCAAAGCATCACATGGCCGATCCAGATCGTCGCAAAGCCACGCTGCTGCGGCCATCCGATCCACTTGCCCATCTCGATGAACAGCAACAGCAGCGAGATCCCTTGGATCACTTCGGGAATCACGAGCGGCGCGTTGATCATCCCGCTAAATAGCGTGGCGCCGCGAAACCGCCCCATTCGTGCGAGGACGAAGCCCGCCCACGTACCAATGAAGACGGAGGCGAACGCCGTCAACAAGGCGATGCGCAGCGAGAGCCAGAACGCGGTGATGAGCTCGTCGTCCTGAGCCACCGCCGCATACCAGCGCGTGGAAAAATGCGTCCACACAGTGACGAGCTGCGACTCGTTGAACGAATAGACGATGAGGCTCAGGATCGGAATATAGAGAAACGCGAAACCGACGCCGAGCGCCGTGATCTGCAATGTCCGGTTCGGTTTGATCATCGCCGCGCTTCCAGTTGTTTTGCCTGAAAGTGCTGGAACATCGCCATCGGCACGAGCAACAGCAGGACCATCGCACAAGTGACCGCGGACGCCATCGGCCAGTCGGCGTTGTTGAAGAACTCGTTCCACATGACGCGCCCGATCATCAGCGTGTTCGCGCCGCCGAGCAATTCGGGGATCACGTACTCGCCCACGGCCGGGATGAACACGAGCAGGCAACCTGCGATGATCCCGTTCTTCGAGAGCGGCAAGGTGATCTGCACGAATGCCTTCCACGGCTTGGCGCCGAGATCGTAAGCGGCCTCGAGCAGCGTCAGATCCATCTTCACCAGGTGCGCGTACAGCGGCATGACGAGAAACGGCAGATACGAATACACCATGCCGATGTAGACGGCCGCATTGGTGCGATAAAGCTCGATCGGCGTGTGGATCAGCCCGATCGTCATCAGGAAGTTATTGAGCAGCCCGTTGTTCTTGAGGATGCCGATCCATGCGTAGACGCGAATCAGAAACGACGTCCAGAACGGCAACATCACGGCCATCATCAAGATGTTGCGCGAGTTCGGATTCGAGCGCGCGATGTAGTACGCCATCGGATAGCCGAGCAGCAGGCACAGCAGCGTCGTGACGGCTGCCACCAGCACCGAGTTGACGTAGGTGGCGAAATACAGGCTGTCCGTGAACAAAAACACGTAGTGCGCAACGTTCAACGAAATCTGGACCACCCCCTCCTTGACGGCGACGAGCTCCGTGTACGGGGGAATGCCAAGCTGCAGTTCCGCAAAGCTGATCTTGACGACCAGCAGGAACGGAACGAAGAAGAACATCAGCAGCCAGATGAAAGGCCCGGCGACGACGGCAGTGCCGCCCGTCAGCCGCAGGCGTCTGGCTGGCCACGTGGCGAGGGAGAGCAGCGCGTTCATGCGGTCAGCACCACCCCGGCCGATGCGCTCCAGCGCACGTAGATTTCGTCGCCCCATGTGGGCGATTCGATTTCCGTCAGCGCGAGGCTCGAGACATTCGCCACCACCGTCTTTCCCGAATCGAGTTTCACGTGGTAAAGCGAGTAGCCGCCCATGTAGGCGATATTGGCGACGGTGCCGCGCCCCCAGTTATAGGCGCCTTCGGGCGGTTTGCGCGTGAGTGCGATGCGCTCGGGACGAACCGAAATCGTCACGGGCATACCGAGCGGCCCTGTAATGCCGTGATTGACGTAAAGGCGGCACGGCAACTCGCTGGTCTCGACGAAGACGTGGTCGGGCTCATCTTCCACGACGTGCCCATCGAACAGATTCGTCGAGCCGATGAACTCGGCGGAAAAGCGCGTGTTCGGATATTCGTACACTTCATGCGGTGTGCCGAGCTGGACGATTTCGCCCTCGCTCATGACGGCGAGGCGATCGGCCATCGTCATCGCCTCCTCTTGATCGTGCGTCACCATGATGCACGTGACGCCGACGCGATCGAGAATGTTGACGAGTTCGATCTGCGTGCGCTGCCGGATCTGCTTATCGAGGGCCGACATGGGCTCGTCCAGCAGCAGCAGTTTGGGCCGCTTCACCAGCGAGCGCGCCAGCGCGACGCGTTGCTGCTGCCCGCCCGAAAGCTGATGCGGCTTGCGTTTCGCGAACCGCCCCATCTGCACGAGATCGAGGGCGGCTTGCACGCGCTCCTTGAGCTCGGCCTTTTGCACACCTTCCTGCTTGAGCCCGAACGCGACGTTCGCTTCCACACTCATGTGCGGAAACAGCGCGTACGACTGAAACATCATGTTGACCGGGCGCCGGTAAGGCGGCATCAGGGCGAGGTCTTCCCCATCGATCAGAATCTTGCCCGCGCTGACCGATTCGAGCCCGGCCAACATTCTGAGCAAGGTCGACTTGCCGCAGCCGGAACTGCCGAGCAGCGCGAACAACTCGCCTTTCGCCACCGACAAACTGACGTTCTTGACCGCGACCGTTTCCCCGAACTTCTTGACGACGTCGACGATCTGCACAAAGTTGTCGGCCGATGCATTGCCGGCCGACGTGGAACCTGCGGGGCGCGCGCCGGCGGACGGCTGCGAGCTCGACTGATCGCTCATGATTTGCTGCTTGACTCCAATCGTTTGACGTACAAAGCCCCCGGCGATGGCTCCGGGGGCTCGTGACTGCTTGTTGCTTGTGGCGGCAGAATGATCGGCCCGTATTATCGGCCCGTTTTGAACTCGGTCCACAGACGCGTTTGCAGGCGCTGAATCTCAGGCGGGAGCGGCTTGAGCAGGAACAGCGTCTTGACGACATCGGCCGGCGGGTAGACGGCCGGATCGTTGGCGATTTGCGGGTTCACGTACTTCTTCGCCTCGGCGTTGGCCGTGGGATAGTAGACGGCATCGGTGATTGCGGCGTTGACTTGCGGCGTCTCGATGTAGTTGATCCATTGCAGCGCCGCGTCCTTATGCGAGGCATCCTTCGGTATCGCCATCACGTCGAACCACACGGGCGCACCGCCCTTCGGAATGTAGTACTCGACCTTGTACGGCTTCTTCGCTTCGAGCGTGCGATGCTTGGCGATCACGACATCGCCCGACCAGCCGTACGCGAAACAGATATCGCCGCCCACCATATCGTTGATGTAGCCCGACGAGTTGAACTGGGTGATGTACGGGCGGATCTTCTTCATCATCGCGAGCGCGGCCTGATAATCGGCCGGATTCGTACTCATCGGATCCTTGCCGATGTAGTGCAAAGCGGCTGCGAAGAACTGATCGGGCGCATCGAGCACCGATACGCCGCATGCCTTCAGCTTCGAGATGTTCTCCGGTTTGAACAGAATGTCCCAGTTATCGAGGGGGACATTCTTGCCGAGGATCTGCTGGGCCTTCGTGACGTTATCGCCGAGGCCCGTCGTGCCCCCCGCCCAGGGCACCACGAACTTGTTGCCCGGATCGGCACCGGCGACGAGCGCCATCAATTGCGGGTCGAGATACTTCAGGTTCGGGATCTTCGATTTATCGAGCGGCGCGAAGATGCCGGCGGCGATTTGCTTGCCCGCGTAGTTGCTCGTGGGCACGACGATGTCGTAGCCCGAATTGCCTGTCAGCAGCTTGGCCTGGAGCGTGTCGTCGCTATCGTAGTTGTCGTAGCGGACGTGGATGCTCGTCTGCTTTTCGAAGTTCGGAATGGTGTCCTTGGCGATGTAGTCGGACCAGTTGTAGACATTCAGTTGCGTATCCTTGGCCGACGCCGCCCACGGCGCCGCGCACAAAACCAGTGCAGCCAGACCGCCTATCACCTTTTTCTTCATTCCGTTCTCCGATGCGGGCCGGTTTGCCCGGCCTCGACCCCGCCCATGCCGCGACATCCCGCACGCGGCGCCTCTGAAAAACCCGAAAGCTACCATCAAATATTGGCGCGCGGCACAAAAATGCGAACCGCTCGGACCGGTTGTCGCGCAAACAGCACAATCGTGCGTGCGGCCTTCCATCTCGAACTCGCCGGCCGCTGCGCCCCATGCCGAATCGGGCGCAATTTTATCGGGTTATAGGCCCTTGTCCACTCGAAAAAAAGCGCGTTAGCCTTTCGGATAGCCTTCAGCATCAAGGCGCAGGCCGAGTTGGCCGGCCCCGCTCGGCATAAGGAGTTTGGCCAACCCAAGCCGGCGTCGGCTACCATACGGGCACTCCGCGCATTCATTCATGCATTTCTGCATTCGAGACCGTTTTCGATGGCTTCCAACCTCCACGCGCTGCCCGACAGCCCCTGTATCGGCGTCTGCTCGACGCTTTTCGACGAAATCTGCAAAGGCTGCGGCCGTACGGCCACTGAAGTCTCGAATTGGGTCTTCATGAGCGACACCGAAAAACGCGTCGTCTGGGAGCGCATCGAGCGCGAAGGCACGGCCATGCGGTTTCAGAACGACAAGCTTTGAGACGCAGCCGATCATGAAAAACGCCGGTCAGCGCCGGCGTTAGAGCAAGTATCGGCCTGCAAGGGTATCAATCCGGCTTAGCCGCCTTCAACTGCATCGATTTGTACTCGAGATATTCCTCGAGGCCGTACACACCGTTTTCGCGCCCATAGCCCGACTGCTTGAAGCCGCCGAACGGCGCATGCATGTTCCAAGCCCCGCCGTTGATGTCGACTTGCCCGGTACGGAGCCGTCGCGCGACCGCAATGGCACGCTCGTCGCTACCCGCCCATACCGCACCGCCCAATCCATACAGCGAATCGTTCGCGATCCGGATCGCTTCTTCCTCATCCTCGTACGTGATGATCGACAGCACCGGCCCGAAGATCTCCTCTTGAGCGATCGTTGCTTTCGGGTGCACGCGGCCGAACACGGTCGGCCGCACGAAGAAGCCTTCGGACAATCCTTCCGGCAGTTGCGCGCCACCTGTCACGAGTTCGGCACCCTCGGCGATGCCGCGCTCGATGTATTCGCGTACCCGGCTGAGCTGGACCGCTGAGGCGAGCGGCCCGAGGCGCGCGTCCTCGCTGCGAGGATCGCCCACCGTGAACGCTTCGGCGGCAGCTTTTGCGAGCGCCCGCACTTCTTCATAGCGTGCCTTGGGTACGAGCAGACGGGTGTGCGCCGAGCAGGTTTGGCCCGAGTTCAAGTAGCACGCGGCAACGGAACTCTTCACGGCCGTCGGGAAATCCGCATCGTCGAGCACGACCGAAGCGGATTTGCCGCCGAGTTCGAGCGCCACGCGCTTGACGCTGGCCGCCGCCAGTTCGGCCACCCGCTTGCCGGCACGCGTCGAGCCCGTGAACGACACCATGTCGACGAACGGATGGCTGGCGATGATCTCGCCCACGACAGGCCCGTAACCACTGACAAGATTGAATACGCCAGCAGGCAAGCCCGCTTCGTGGATTGCCTCGGCCAACATGAAGGCATTGAGCGGTGCGACTTCCGAAGGCTTGAGCACGACGGTGCAGCCCGCCGCAAGCGCAGGCGCCACCTTCAGCGTGATTTGATTGAGCGGATAGTTCCAGGGCGTGATCGCCGCCACGACCCCGACGGGTTCTCGCACCACGAGCGAATTGCCGACGCGCGTTTCGAATTCGAACTCGCGCGCGAGCTTGGCGTAGGCATTCCAGTTGTAGACGGGACTTCCGACTTGAATGGCGCGCGAGAGCTTGAGCGGCATGCCGACTTCACCGCTGATGGCGGCGGCGAGTTCCTCGGTGCGCGCCTTGAGGTTCGCGGCAATCTTTTGAAGATAGCCGGCGCGGGTGGCGGCAGGCGTGGCGGCCCAGCTATCGAAGGCGAGTTTCGCGGCCTCGACGGCGGCTTCGGCGTCGGCGGCCTGCCCCTCGGGGATCCTGCCCATGACCGCTTCCGTACCGGAATCGATGACGTCGATGGTGCCCGTGCCCGAAGGCTTAAGCCATTTTCCGCCGATGTAAAGATGTTCGTAGATCTTCATGTCCGAGTGTTCACCTTGTGGGATTCGACTCGGACATTCTACTCAGCAGCCCCGCATTCGGGGCGAGTGCGGAGATATTCGGACCCGCGCGGCCGACGCAATGATGGTCGGCCGGCGCTTGGAACGGCAAACGCCAAACGCTCAGACGTGGCGAATGTTACTGCACGCCTTGGCTGGCCAGGAATTCCTCGTAATTGCCGCCGAAGTCATACAGCGTGCCATCCGTGCGCACTTCGATAATACGATTGGCCAGGCCGCTGACGAACTCGCGGTCGTGCGACACGAAAATAAGCGTGCCCTCGTATTTATCGAGCGCGATCTGCAGCGATTCGATCGACTCCATGTCCATATGGTTCGTCGGTTCGTCCATCAGCAGGACGTTGTGACGACCCAGCATCAACTTGCCCCAGATCATCCGGCCCTTTTCGCCGCCCGAGAGCACCTTGACGGACTTCTTGATGTCGTCCGCGTTGAACAGCAGCCGGCCCAGCGTGCCACGCACCATTTGATCGTCGTCACCTTCCTTGCGGTAATCGTCGATCCAGTCTGTCAGCGTCACGTCGTTCGGAAACTCTTCGTACGTATCCTGCGGCATATAACCGACGTTCGCGTTCTCGGCCCACTTAATGGAGCCGCCGTCGAGCGCCAGGTTTCCATGCAGCGCACGCAGGAGCGTGGTCTTACCGGCGCCGTTCTCGCCGATGATGGCAATGCGCTCGCCCGGCTGCACGCTCAGATCGAAGTTCTGGAAAATCGTGCGCTCATAGCGCTTCGTGATGCGCTCGGCCACCACGGCGATGTTGTGCAGCTTCTTTTCGAACTCGAAGCGGATAAACGGATTCTGCCGCGACGACGGCTTGAATTCCTCGATCTTGATCTTGTCGATCTGCTTGAGACGGCTCGTGGCCTGACGGGCCTTCGATTTGTTCGCCGAGAAGCGGCGCACGAAGTCCTGCAGATCGGAGATGCGCTCCTTCGCCTTCGCATTGGCCGCGGCCTGGCGCTCGCGCGCCTGCGTCGACGCGAGCATGTAGTCGTCGTAGTTGCCCGGGTAGACCTTCAGCGTGCCGTAATCCATGTCCGCCATGTGCGTGCAGACCTGGTTCAGAAAGTGCCGATCGTGGGAGATGATGATCATCGTCGAGTTGTACTCGTTGAGGATATTCTCCAGCCAGCGGATCGAGTTGATGTCGAGGTTGTTCGTCGGCTCGTCGAGCAGCAGCACGTCGGGATTCGAGAACAGCGCCTGTGCCAGCAGCACGCGCAGCTTCCAGCCCGGCGCGACGTTGCTCATCGGCCCGTTGTGGTCCTCGATGGCGATGCCGATACCGAGCAGCAGCTCGCCCGCACGTGCCTCGGCCGTATAGCCGCCGTATTCCGCGAACTTCGCCTCGAGCTCGGCGGCGTGCATGTAGTCGTCGTCGGTGGCCTCGGCGTTCGCGTAGATCGCATCGCGCTCGGTCATCGCGCCCCACATCTCGGTGTGGCCCATCATGACGACGTCGAGCACGCGCATGTCTTCATACGCGAACTGATCCTGGCGCAGCTTACCGAGGCGGACGTTCGGCTCGAGCATGACGGTGCCCGAACTCTGTTCGAGATCGCCGCCGAGAATCTTCATGAACGTCGACTTGCCGCAGCCGTTCGCGCCGATGAGACCGTAGCGGTTGCCCTCGCCGAACTTGACCGAGATATTCTCGAACAAGGGCTTCGGCCCGAATTGCATGGTGATATTGGCGGTAGACAGCACGGCGCGTCCCTTCGAATGGTGATCAGCGAAAAACCCGTCATTTTAGCAAGCTTTCGCGAATCCCACCCGCGCGCGGCCGTTGGTCCGCTCGGAGGACGCCATCCGGCGCGTGGACGCGGACATCCAAGGCTGTCACATCCAAGGCTGTCAATGCGCCGCGTGCGCCCCCGGCGGCGGCGCTTGCGGCGCCGTGCGCATCTGAGCAATCAGCGTGCTGCAAGGGGTCACCTTCTCGTGGCTCGGCGCAATCAGCGGAATCAGGGCGGCAAACGGATTGAGCAGCCCGAGGCCGATGGCTGCCCCGGCGCGCAACGCGATCGCCGTCTTGCTGACGCCGACATCCGGTTGCTTGAACGTACCCTTCACGTACAACGGGGAGCGCAGCGTGAATACGCGGAATCCCTTCGTATGCGGATGAATTTTCAAGTCCATCGACTCGTCACGCAGGTTGATTTTCCCGTCCATGCCGATGAGCGCATCCGTCGTATCGAGCGCGAACGTCCGAGTATCGAGCACGCCGTCTGTCGCGGCGAAATCGGCCGCCATGCAATTGATGTCGATATCGCGCGTGCCGAACAGTTTTTCGTAGACCAGGTTCGCGACGTTCAGTCCGGCCGCTTCCATCAGGAACAAACTCACCTTGCCTTGCGTGATGAGCACCTTCGCTTCGCCGTTCAGCGTGCCCGCCAGCGCAGCCGGGGAATTGCCCACCGCCGACAACTGCGCATCGCCGTTCATCTCGCCCAATGCCGATTGCATAATCTTTTTCGTCGGGAACAATTGCTTGAGCCTCAGATGGCGCGCCTCGAGCTTCATGCGAGCTTGCAGCGGAGCTTTTGCACCGTCGAGATAGAAGTCGGACGACAAGGTCCCGCCCGCGACGCCGAAATTCAACGGCTTGAACGTCAGGACACCGTCCTTCAGGATGACGTGCGTGTCGAGATCCGTGATCGGCAGCGCCGGATCCTTGATGATGCGCCGGCCTTTGAACGTCACGTCGGCATCCATGCTCTTCCAGCGGTCGGTGTGAAACGGTTCGACAGGCAAGGCGCGCGCGGTCGGTTGCTTGACCGCCTCGCCGCGTTTGGCCTTCTTCGCGTTCGAATCGGCACCGACGACCGGCGCAAGATCCGAAAACCGCAGCACATTCGATACCACGTGGCCCGTAAGCGATGGCCGCGGCTGCCGCGATCGGTACGTGAGCGTCCCTTCCAGGTCGCTGCCGCCGACACGGCCCGTAAAGCCGCTGTAGGTGAACACGCTCGCCCCGGTTTGCAGATGTCCCACGAGGTGCCCATCGGTCGCATACGGTGGTGTTTGCGGCAAATTCACGCCAAGGATCGAGTACAGGTGCGACAGATCCTGCCCTTGCAGCCAAAGCCGTAAATCGAGCGCAGAGAGATGCATCGGATCGGTCAGCGTACCGACGAGCGCGAGGCGCGTATCGCCTACTTTCACGTCCGCTTGCATCGGGAATGGGCGATCGGCGTCGCGCAATGCAAGCACACTGCCGAGCTTGCCCGTACCCGACACGGCCGTCTTGCGATAATGGCCCTTCGCTTGCCAGGCGAGCGAGTAGACGAGCGCAGCATGTGCGTTCGCGTTCGCGTTCGTGTTGGTGTTTGCGCTGGATGCGCCGGAGGCGGATGAGGCCGGCGCTGCAGCCGATGCGCCCGCGGGCGCCTGAGCCTGCGACGCCGCTACGCCGGAGGAAGCGGAGGACGATGACGACGCCGGGGGGCTCGATGCCGCGATCTGCGCAGAAGCCTCCTGTGGCCCCGAAGCCGTCTGCTTCTGCACGGTGAGCTGCCGCGCGCCGTGCTCACCGATCACATGTGCCGCCGCTCCACGCGAGGCGGTTTCCTGCTGCTTCATGACCTCGCCAATGGGCAACGGTTGGCCTAGCGTATCCACATCGACATGCAAATCGACTTGCTCGAGTTCGTCCGAGGCATCGATATGCGCTTGTTTGAAGCCCAGATCGGTCAGACGCAGCGTCCAGCGCGACGCGCCCGTTTTCGGCAAATTGAAAATCCAGTTCGCACGGCCATCTTTGAGCCGTTCAAGATCGATCGACGGATTGACGAGATCGATTGACGGGACGGAGATGATGCGATCCAACAAGGGCAGCACTTCCACATCGAAGCTGATGGCGTCCAGCTTGGCGAACGTGGCCGACGTGGCCCAGGACGGGTTGCCGACTGTCACGTTGTAGGCGGAGAACCGTGGCCATGGCACCCACGCGCGCCAGCCGTGCTCACCCTTAGGATGCTGCCAGCCGACACGCAAATCGCCATTGATCGCGAACGGCCGCCCGATCGCTTGGGACACCTTGTCATCCACCCAGGGGCGGGCCCGGTTCCAATTGAAGGTCGCAACGAAGATGGCGAGCACGGCACAAAGCACGAGCACGACGACGAGGATCCAGGCAAGAACTTTGCCGGTGGTACGAGCAACGTTGGCGGGATGCGGCATACGAGTTCGTCTCGTTCGTTCATTGGGCAACACGGTGCGGCACCACGGCGGGCGGCGAGTGTCGTCCTCCTGAATCGATCGTCAGCAATCGCCGTGCCATACGCTTCGCGGTGATCGCCTATCATGTCGAATCCCGCAAAGCTCAGACGGACCCGGGCTTTGCCGTGTGAGTGGCCCTGCCGTGCGCCATTGCCGTGCCGCTTCCCTTCTTGCTTGCGTTCTTCATGGACGATCGATCAGCCCGATGACCGCCCCTTTTCTGCTCGAAGCCCAGGCGCTGGTGAGGCGCGACGGACGCACGGCGGCAACGCTGCTCGCCGCGACCGATTTTTCACTTGCGACGGGTGAGCGAGTCGTGATTACCGGCCCCTCCGGCTCCGGCAAGAGCGTGTTGTTGCGTGCGCTCGCGCTGCTCGATCCGGCCGACGGCGGCCACCTGCTGTGGCATGGCCGCGCCGTCGATCGCCGCGCCATTCCGCTTTATCGGCGCAGCGTCGCCTACGTACGGCAGCGTCCCGCGCTCGTCGAAGGCAGCGTCGAAGACAACCTGCGCTACCCCTATTCGCTGCACGTCTACCGCGATACACGCTTCGACCGCGAACGTGCCGCGCGGCTCGTTCGGGCGGCCGGTAAAAGCGAAGACTTCCTGGCTAAGCGGGCAAGCGACCTATCGGGCGGCGAAGCGCAAGTTGCCGCGTTGATTCGCGTGCTGCAACTGACGCCCGAAGTGCTGCTGCTCGACGAGCCGACCGCTTCGCTCGACCCTGAATCCGTGCGCGCGATCGAAGCGCTTGTCGCCGAGTGGTTCGAATCCGATTGCTCGTCGCGAGCATCGATCTGGGTCTCGCACGATCCCGCGCAGGCCGAGCGCGTCGGCAGCCGCCGGCTCACCATGCGCGCCGGCACACTTGCCGCTCAACAGGAGATGATCGAGTGAATCCGGTCCTACATGATCTGAGCCTCGTCGATGTCGCCATCGCGGCGCTGCTTATCGTCGTCAACGGGGTGCTTTCGCTCGCCCTGTCGCTCGGCCTCGGGCGGCAGCTCGCAATAGCGGCCGTGCGTACCATCGTCCAGCTGCTGCTGGTCGGGTATGTGCTCGGTTGGGTATTTTCCGTCGACCGCTGGTACGTCGTCCTCGCGCTGATGGCCCTGATGACGATCATCGCGGGGTTCGCCGGTGCCGCACGCGGCGCGCATACCTATGCGGGCCAGCGTGTGGACAGTCTCGCGTCGATTTGGATCAGCGCATGGCTTATCGCGGCCGTCGGCCTGTTCGCCGTCATGCGCATCCACCCGTGGTACGAGCCGCAGTATGCCATTCCGATACTCGGCATGATTCTCGGGAACACACTGACGGGCGTCTCGCTGGCGATCGAGCGGATGACCGAAGAGCTGACCGCGCGGCGCGACCGTGTCGAGATGGCGCTCGCGCTTGGCGCGACGCGCTGGGAAGCCGCGCGCGGGCCGGCACGCCAGGCCGCCCGCGCGGGCATGATTCCGACGCTCAATCAGATGGCCGTCGTGGGTGTGGTGAGCCTGCCGGGGATGATGACCGGGCAGGTTCTCGCGGGCCAATCGCCGCTGCAAGCCGTGCGCTACCAGATCGTCATCATGTTTCTGATCGCCGCGGCATCGGCGCTTGGGACAGTCGGCGCTGTCCTGCTCACCTATCGGCGCCTGTTCAGCGCCGATCACACGTTCCTTTCCGCCCGCCTCGTCGAACGCGTAGGGCGGCACTGACCGGGCGGTACGCCCGGGCCCGGGGGGGCCGATGCGCGCCTCCGCGAAGGCGGGCGCGCACGCCATTAGCGCAGTGCCGACACGGTCACCTGCGTACCGTCGCTGAGATTGACTGTCTTCGTACTGCCGTTCGTCGGCATCGTGAAGCGCACAACCTGGCTCAGCGTGGCGACACTCGGGCACTGAAGGGTCTTGCCGTGCACTTTCACGTTTGCCATGCCGCGCGGTGCGGAGGCTTGCACGCTGAGCTGCACGTTGGCGGTTCCATCCTCGGCAACGGTCGGCGCGAGCCGGATTCGCATTTGCCGCTGCAGGGCCCCGTTCGCATCGAGCGACAGCGATGTGTCATTCGGGCATCGATCCGATACCTTTACCGCGCTGCCGGGCGGAGTGGTCTTCCATGTATAGTCATCCGTCTGTCCCGAGCGGATCGTACGCGTGTCTTGCGCGTTGCCGTACGTTTTTGAAGCGACCTTGACCGTGTACTTGATCGGCCCGTCGGCTGGCGTCTTCGATGTGACGGTAATGGGCGGCGCCGCGTGCGCCGGTATGGTCAAACCACCGGCCGGCAATGCGGCGATAGAAACCAAAACGGCTACAGGTCTCAGACGAACCCTCATGTTCACCTCCTGGCTAACCGGGCGCCACGCCTTGGGGCGCGCAGCGGAATGGTCGACGACGCGCTGCCAGTCTAATCCGAAGTGGCGCGAAAGACGTCATCCGCCGGTCGGGGGTTGCCCCGCTTGCGCGCCGCGCCGTTATGGGCTTGCTTGTCGACGTGCCGGGCGTCGCACGAGCGCGAACCGGCGCTCGTCATGCGGCAAGCTTCGTGCCGCGCAAGCGAACCGAGCGGGCTAACCGAGCTCAGTGCGCACGGGCGCACCGCGGCGACCGTCCTTCAACCGGCTACAATAGCCGGATTTTCCGCCCGCTAATGTCAGCGGTCAGCGGCACTCCTTGGCGCATCGATTCATGAATCTCGTCGTACAAAGCCCCGAGCCGTTAGCGGCCGCCCATCTGAAGCCCCTCGTCGCGCTTGCACGCGGCACGCAGGCGCATTCGATCGATCCCTGCGGGCTGCGCATCGCCGATGCCGATCCGGCACAGCGCCCGGACATCGAAGTCTACTGCTCGACCCATGCGCTCGATTACGCCTACGTTCCGGCGGGCCGCACGCTGCGCGAGTTCGGGCTGGTCGCGATGGACATGGATTCGACGTTGATCACGATCGAGTGCATCGACGAGATCGCCGATTTTTGCGGGCTGAAAGCCGAGGTGTCGGCGATTACCGAAGCGTCGATGCGAGGTGAGATCAAAGACTTCAACGAGAGCCTGATCGCGCGCGTCGCCCTGCTAAAGGGATTGGAGGCAGGCGTGCTCGAGCAAGTATTCGATGAACGGCTGCGGCTTTCGCCCGGTGCGGAGACGATGCTGGCCGGCGCCAAAGCGGCCGGCTTGCGCACGCTACTCGTGTCCGGGGGCTTCACGTTCTTTACGGAACGCCTGAAGGCGCGACTCGGGCTCGATTTCGCGTACGCCAACACGCTCGAAATCGTCGATGGGAAACTGACGGGCCAAGTGACAGGGGAAATCGTCAATGCGAACGTGAAGGCGCGCACCGTGCGCGAGATCTGCGCGAAGCTCGGCATCGAGACATCGCAAGCGATCGTCATGGGCGACGGCTCCAACGATCTTGAAATGATGGCCGAAGCCGGCCTCTCGGTTGCGTTTCGTGCCAAGCCGGTGGTTCGCGCAGCGGCCAACGTCGCGTTCAATCACGTTGGCCTCGACGGTCTGCTGTGCTTGTTTTAAGGCATCAACCGAGCGCGATCCCCATCGCGCGTTCGATATCGGCGCGCAGGTCAGCCTCTTCCTCGAGCCCGACGTAAAAGCGCACCAGCGTGCCACGGTGCGGCCAGTTCGATGTCGTGCGCATCGACGCCACATCGTAGGGCATCGCCAGACTATGCGCGCCGCCCCAGCTCCAACCAATGGCAAACAGTTCGAGCGCCTCGACGAAGGCATCGACTTGCTCGGCGCTGTAGCGTTCGTCGACGATGACGGAAAACAGCCCGCCCGCCCCCGAAAAATCCCGCATAAATTCGGCATGCCCCGGGCAATCGGGCAATGCGGGGTGCAGCACGGCGGAGATTTCCGGGCGAGCCTTGAGCCAGTGCGCAAGCAGGAGCGCGCTGCGATCGTGCGCCTCGAATCGTGCCTTCATGCTCGGCAAGCTGCGCAGCACGAGGGAGCAGTCGTCGACCGATACGCCGATCCCCATCCGCATGCGCGCAAGCTTCAGCGCGTGATGAAGATCGTCATCCGCCGTGATCGTTGCACCCATGAGTATGTCGCTGCCGCCCGATTGGTACTTCGTCAGCGCCTGCACCGAGATGTCGACCCCGTGCTCGAGCGGATGAAACGCGAGCCCCGCCGAATACGTATTGTCGATGGCCGTGACGACCTTGCGCGCCCGCGCGGCCGCGGCAATCGCCGGAACGTCGGGCACTTCCATCGTCACCGAGCCCGGTGCTTCGATCCAAATGAGCCGCGTATTCGGCCGAATCAGATCGGCGATACCGGCACCGATCATCGGGTCGTAGTAGCGGACCGACACGCCGAAATCATGTGCCAGCCAATTGCCGTGTTCCCGGTTCGGCGAATAAACATTATCGGGAATCAACACATCGTCGCCCGCTTTCACGAGACCGAAATACACGTTCGAAATCGCCGCCAGCCCGGACGGCTGCAATAGCGCGTGCTTGCCGCCTTCGATTTGCGCGAGCCGCTGCATGAGTGCCGCCGAGGTTGGCGTGGCATGCAGGCCGTAGCGCCACTGCGCATCGCTGCGCCAATCGGCGCCGCGCACGGCGGCCAGATCGGGAAACACCACCGTGGACGCACGCATCACGGGCGTCGCAAACGATTCGAAGCCGGGGGCAAGCTCGACGTCGGGATGGACGATGCGCGTCTGGCATGCGCGGGAGGATGCGAAATCGGTCATGGTCAAGGTGTCGGTAAGGGGCCCGCGAGCGGGTGGAGAACGAATGGCAGCGGGCTGGAATCATCGGGATTCATGCGTTCCCCGGCAAGCGAACCGTCGGCGGCGAAGCGTCCAACCCAATTGCCGGAGATCGTACTGCCGTCGTCCGAATCTTCGATCTCCAGTACGTCGCCTTCGCGATCGCCGGCCACGAGCACGACCTCGCCCGTATCGACGAACTGGTACTCGCCGTGGACGCCCGTCGGATCATCGGCTTCGGTTTTGTTGCCGAGACGCAGAACGATCCGGCGCGACCCCAGGGTGCCGGCATAGCGCGGGAAATTGGCGTACTCGGGATTGGGCGTGAGCGGCGCCGGCGCGCGTGGTACCGTCCGGGCAGCGGCGTCGGCCGATTGTTGTGCGATCGAGCCGGCCGCATCGGAGGCCTGTTGCGCGACCGAGCCTGCGGCATCGGACGCGCCCTGCCCGACCGCATCAGCGGCATCCGAGCGTTGTTGGGCTACCCGGCCGGCCGCGTCTCTGGCTTGCCGGGCGAGCGCTGCCGCTGGCAGCGTCGCTGGTTGAGCCCATGCACACTGAAACGACAGGACAGCCAGGACGGCCGTTAGCGCATATCGCCGCACGCGCACCGTCTCAGACCTCGCCCCACAGATCGTGCCCGTCGGCACCCGTGATCCTGACGGAGACGAAATCGCCGGCTTTATAGCGCTTCGATGCCTTGGCCGCGGGGGCGACATAGACGACACCGTCGATCTCCGGCGCATCGGAGGCTGTCCGGCCGATGCCGCCGTCGGCGTTGACTTCGTCGATCAGCACCTTGAGCGTCTTGCCCACCTTGCGCTTCAATCGACGCGAGGAGACCTCCTCCGCGACTTCCATGAAGCGCGCGCGGCGTTCTTCGCGTACCTCGTCGGGCAAGGCGCCCTCGAGTTCGTTTGCGCTCGCGCCTTCGACGGGCGAGTAGGCGAAACAGCCGACCCGATCGAGTTCCGCCGCACGGATGAATTCAAGCAGCGTTTCGAACTGCGCTTCCGTTTCGCCGGGGAAGCCCGCGATGAACGTACTGCGGATCGTGAGTTCGGGGCACATGCGGCGCCACGCGGCGACACGCTCGAGCGTGCGCTCGGCATTGGCCGGGCGCTTCATGCGCTTGAGCACTTCCGGATCGGCATGCTGGAACGGAATGTCCAGATAGGGCAGCACATGGCCCTTGAGCGGGCCCTCAGCCATCATCGGGATGATTTCGTCGACGTGCGGATACGGATAGACGTAGTGCAGGCGCACCCACGCACCGTACTGCGCGGCCAGTTCGCCGAGTGCGCCCACGAGTTCGGTCATGCGCGTCTTCAGCGGGCGCCCGTTCCAGAACCCCGTACGGAATTTGACGTCGACACCGTAAGCGCTCGTATCTTGCGAGATGACGAGCAGTTCCTTGACGCCGGATTTGAACAGATTTTCCGCTTCGAGCATGACCTCGGCGACGGGCCGCGAAACGAGATCGCCGCGCATCGACGGAATGATGCAAAAGGCACACCGATGGTTGCAGCCTTCGGAAATTTTCAGATAGGCGTAATGGCGTGGGGTCAGCTTGATGCCGGCGGGCGGTACCAGATCGACAAACGGATCGTGCGGCTTCGGCAGATGGTTGTGCACGGCCTGCATGACTTCGCCGACGGCGTGCGGCCCCGTGACGGCCAGCACCTTCGGGTGCACTTCTTCAATGAGGCCTTCGCCGCTTGCGCTCTTTTTCGCGCCGAGGCAGCCGGTGACGATCACCTTCCCGTTTTCGGTCAGCGCCTCGCCGATGGCATCGAGGCTTTCCTGCACGGCTTCGTCGATGAAACCGCAGGTATTGACGACGACCAGATCGGCGCCGTCATACGTCCCCGATATCTCGTAGCCCTCGGCACGCAGTTGCGTGATGATTTGCTCGGAATCGACGAGCGCCTTGGGGCAGCCGAGCGAGACGAAACCGACCTTGGGCGCAGCCGGCGTGGCAGCAGCAGAGGTGGGCGCGGACGAAGAGGGAGTGTGCGACATGAAGTGATCCGGCGAATGGCAGGTGACGGCAGGTGACTCCGGGCGACCCAATCGTGCGCGGCGAACGCGCCCCTTCCCGGACTAACCGCGCATTGTACCGCGACACAGCACCCAAGCGGGGACACGGAGCCCTCGCCCCCGCTCCCGCCCGGCCGGTACGACTGATCCCGTTACTTCTTTTCCGGCTCGGAACCACCGCCGGGCTTATTGAACGTGAACGAGTTGAACATCGACTTGGCCTGGTTCTGCATCTGCTCTTGCATCTGCACGAACATGTTCTTCGATTGCTCGATGTAGCTCGTCATCATCCCTTGCATCATCGGTGCTTGCATGTTCATGAACTGCGACCACACCTCGGGATTCAGCGCATTGCCCTCGTAGAGGTTCTTCGATTGTTCGGCGAGCTTGTTCTGGATATCGATGAACGCCTGGATGTTCTTCTCCAGGTAGATGCCCATCATGCCCTGCATCGCATGTCCATAGAAACGGATGATCTGCGAGAGCATCGACGAAGAAAACATCGGCACCCCGCCGCTTTCCTCTTCCAGAATGATTTGCAGCAAGATGCTGCGCGTCAGATCTTCGTTGGTCTTCGCGTCAATGACCTTGAAGTCCTCCTGGTCGAGCACGAGCTGCTTCACGTCGCTCAGCGTGATGTAGGTGCTCGTCTCCGTGTCGTAGAGCCGGCGGTTCGGGTACTTTTTGATAAACCGCTCGGCTGTTTTCTTTGTAGTCGACATGTAATGCCTTTTATAAACGCGACGCAGCGCAATGATGGCGCCCTCGAACCCGCCGCGTCTCCCGCAGCAGGCCGGACCCCCGAAACCCAATCACTTTAACGCGTTTTGCGCCGGCGGCAATCTCGAACCGCAGCCGGCGCAATACGCATCAGCCCATGTGCAAGCCGCCGTTCAACGAGAAGTCGGCGCCCGTGGAGAAGCCCGATTCGTCGGAAGCCAGCCACGCGACGATCGACGCGATCTCGTCGGGCGAACCCAGGCGGCGCACGGGAATCGTCGCGATGATCTTCTCGAGCACGTCGGAGCGGATCGACTTGACCATGTCCGTCCCGATGTAACCCGGGGACACCGTGTTCACAGTCACGCCTTTGGTCGCCACTTCCTGCGCGAGCGCCATCGTGAAACCGTGGATGCCGGCTTTGGCCGTCGAGTAGTTCGTTTGACCGAACTGCCCTTTCTGCCCGTTCACGGACGAAATATTGATGACGCGCCCGAAGCCGCGCTCCACCATCCCGTCGATCACTTGCTTCGTGACGTTGAACAGGCTCGTCAGGTTCGTGTCGATGACGGCCGTCCAATCTTCATGCGTCATCTTGCGGAACACGACGTCGCGCGTAATGCCCGCATTGTTGACGAGCACATCGACCTCGCCGACTTCGGACTTCACCTTGTCGAACGCGTTCTTGGTGGATTCCCAATCACCGACGTTGCCCTCGGACGCGATGAAATCGAAGCCGAGCGCCTTTTGCTGCTCGAGCCACGTCACACGCCGCGGCGAGTTCGGGCCGCAGCCGGCCACCACCTTGAAGCCTTGCCGATGCAGGCGTTGGCAGATCGCGGTACCGATACCGCCCATCCCGCCCGTTACATACGCAACACGCTGAGTCATGAATCACGCTCCGTTTCTGTTTTCCGGGGGCGCCTTTCCGCGCCCCTCGTCTTTGCCGCCGCGTACTGCTTCTCGACGACGACTCTTGCGCGTTAAACGCGCTCGACCGCCAATGCGACGCCCATCCCGCCGCCGATGCACAGCGAGGCCAGGCCGCGCTTGGCATCGCGTTTTTGCATCTCATGCAGCAGCGTCACGAGAATACGGCAGCCCGACGCGCCGATCGGATGGCCGATCGCGATCGCGCCGCCGTTCACGTTGATCTTCGACGTATCCCAGCCCATTTGCTTGTGGACGGCCAGCGCCTGCGCTGCGAACGCTTCGTTGATTTCCATCAGATCGAGATCGCCCACCGACCAGCCCGCGCGCTCGAGACAACGCCGCGATGCCGGCACGGGTCCCATCCCCATCACCTTCGGATCGACCCCCGCGTTCGCGTAGGCTTTGATCCGTGCAAGCGGCGTCAAGCCAAGCGCTTCGGCCTTCTTCGCCGACATGACAAGCACCGCCGCCGCGCCATCGTTCAGACCGGAGGCGTTCGCCGCCGTGACCGTGCCTTCCTTCGAGAAAGCCGGCTTCAAGCCCGCCAGCGATTCGGCTGTGACGCCATGGCGCACGAATTCATCGGTCGCGAAGCGGACGGGCTCGCCCTTGCGCTGGGGGATCTCGATAGGCACGATTTCGTCGTCGAAACGCCCTGCTTTTTGCGCAGCTTCGGCCTTGTTTTGCGAAAGCGCCGCGAATTTGTCCTGCTCGTCGCGCGTGATGCCGTACTCTTTCGCCACGTTTTCAGCCGTGACGCCCATGTGGTACTGGTTGTAGACGTCCCACAGGCCATCGACGATCATCGTGTCGACGAGCTTCGCATCGCCCATGCGGAAGCCGTCGCGCGAGCCCGGCAGCACGTGCGGGGCGGCGCTCATGTTCTCTTGCCCGCCGGCCACGACGATATCGGCATCGCCCGCAATCACCGCATTCGCGGCCAGCATGACGGCCTTCAGGCCCGAACCGCATACCTTGTTGATGGTCATGCCCGGGACAGCCGCGGGCAGGCCCGCTTTGATCAACGCCTGGCGCGCCGGGTTTTGGCCCGAGCCTGCCGCCAGCACCTGGCCAAGGATAACTTCGCTCACCTGCTCCGGTTTGATGCCCGCACGCTCCAGCACCGCGCGAACGACGGTCGCGCCCAATTCCGGCGCGGCAATCTTCGCGAGCGAGCCGCCGAACTTGCCGACAGCGGTGCGAGCCGCCGATACGATCACTACGTCAGTCATTTTGTGACTCCTTGCGGGTGAGGCGGCCTTCTCTCGCGGCCGCACATCGTAGTTAAAAATCTTCGAGCGTCCGGGTCGTTCCCAACCCGGTCGTTCGCGACCGGGCCTTTCGTGGCCCGGCCTTTCGTGGCGCGATCAATCGCGCTGTTGCACGTACCGCCCTGGCGCAGGCTCGATGACGGGGTACTCGGCCGACCCGAGCTGCGCGCGCACCTTGACCTTCTTGCCGCCGTACTGATCCAGCCAGGCCATCCATTCCGGCCACCAGCTGCCGGGCTTCTCCACGGCATCGTCAAACCAGGCGTCCGGGCTTTCCGGCAGCGCCTTCTCGTTGCCCTCGTGCGACCAGTAACTGCGCTTGCCCTTCGCCGGCGGATTGATGACGCCGGCGATATGCCCCGACGCACCCAGCACGAACTTCTGCGGCCCGGTCAGCAACGGCGCCGATGCGTAAGCCGTGTGCCACGGCACGATGTGGTCGTCACGCGAACCGTAGATGAACGTCGGCACGTCGATGCGGGAAAGATCCAGGGCTTCGCCGCAGACGGTCAGCGCGCCCGGCTCGCGCAACTTGTTTTCCAGGTACGTGTTGCGCAGGTACCAGACGTACATCGGCCCGGGCAGATTCGTCGAATCGCCGTTCCAATACAGCAGGTCGAACGGCGCGGGCGTGCGGCCTTTGAGGTAGTTATCGACCACATAGTTCCACACGAGATCGTTGGGCCGCAGGAACGAGAACGCATTGGCGAACTCGATGCCGCGCATCAATCCCGGCGGCGCACCGTTGCAGCCTCCGATCGCTTGCTCGCGCATGCGCACGTGGGCTTCATCGACGAAGACGTCGAGCACGCCCGTATCGGAGAAATCGAGCATGGCGGTGAGCAGCGTCATCGAGGCCGCCGGATGCTGGCCGCGCGCAGCGAGCACGGCAAGCGCCGTCGCGATCATCGTGCCGCCGATGCAAAAGCCGAACGTGTTGATCTGCTCACGTCCACTCACGGCCTTGACAACGTCGATCGCGGCAAGCACGCCGTCATTGATGTAGTCGTCCCATGTTTTGTCGGCCAGCGAAGCGTCGACGTTGCGCCAAGAGATCATGAAGACCTGATGTCCGCTCTCCAGCGCGTGCGCGACGAGCGAGCTCTCTGGCTGCAAATCGAGGATATAGAACTTGTTGATGCAAGGCGGCACCATGAGCAGCGGACGCTCGAAAACGCTTGGCGTTCGCGGCTGATACTGGATCAGCTGAATCAAGTCGTTTTCGAATACGACCGCACCCTCGGTCGCGCCGATGTTCTTGCCGACGACGAAACGCGATTCATCGCTCTGGGAAATCTTCCCGCGACGCATGTCGGCGAGCAGGTTCATCACGCCCTGACGCAGGCTCTCGCCGTGCGTGTCGAGCAATGTTTTTTGCGCCTCGGGGTTCAGTGCGAGGAAGTTGCTCGGCGATGCGGCAGCCGTCCATTGCTGGACGGCGAAGCGAATCCGCTCGCGCGTTTTCCCATCGGCATCGACGGCGTCGGCCAATGCCTGCAGGTAGCGGGCGTTGAGCAGATACCACGCTGCCGTGTACGCGAACGCAGGCGCCGCCTTCCAAGCTTCCGAGCTGAACCGCCTGTCGGACAGCTCGGGCGAGACCTTATCGGCCGTGCTCGCCTGCTGCAGCAACGCGAGACAATCGCGCGAGTAATCGGCCTGCAGTGCCTGCAACCGCTCGGGCGGAATCGATGCCACGGGCATCTTCAAGCCAGCGAACGCCTGCTGGGCATCGGCCATCGAGGGCAAGCCCATCGCGGGCATGCTCGGCATGGCCGGCATACCCGGCATCTTGAGCGGAAACGGAAATGGCATCCCGCCCGCTGGGCCGTTCATCGCCTGCCCGGCCATCTCGCCGGCCTGCGCGGCCGCGGACGGCCACTTGCTCGGATCGGCCAGGGAGCGCCATGCGCCCGTCCAGGCCTCGAACATCCGCTGCATGTCCGCGTTGCCTGCTTCGGCTTGCTGCTCGCGGTTCGAAGAAGTTTCGGTGTGCGAAGAAGTCGATCGACGTTTTGATGCAGTCATACCCGCTTTGGCCGTGAGTCTAGGAAGACTATTGAAAGGCGGGCGTCGAGCAGACGTGGGATACGTGGGCGAACCCTCGCGACCCTCGCTGCGCTCACCCTTGCGAGCGGTCATTCTTGCTCCCCGCCATAAGGCGTGTCAATGCTTCGAACGGATTTTGACGCAGCGCGACAGGTTTTTTATTATCGTTTTCCCGATGTCGCTCCCGCACGCGCCAGCCCGGCAGCATCGGCATAAGGGCTCGATCGCCTGTCCAGCCGCGCCGCGCGGTCAACTGCCGCCGGGGCATCCGCGGTAGCCGTTCTTGTGCAGCGCAGGGACGCGCCATGCAAGAACGGCCAGCCGGTCGGTTAATGCGTCCTTAGTGGGCCAGCCAGACGAGCGCGGCCATTCGGCCCGTGACGCGGTCTCGACGATATGAATAAAAGCGCTCGCGCTGCGTCACCGTGCAGGCATCGCCGCCGGTAACCTGCGTCACGCCCAGGCGGGCGAGGCGCAGGCGCGCGAGTCCGTACAAATCGGCCAGATGCTTGCCGGTTGCCCCCTCGCGCGCGACAAAGGCATGCGCCGTCGCGGCGCGTTCGGCTGGCTCCGCGGCCGCCAGGAACGCATCGCGTACGTCATCGCCCACTTCGAACATGCCCGAACCGATCGCCGGCCCGAGGTAGGCATGGAGCGTATCAGGGGCACATTGCGCCAGTTCGGCCACGCGCCCTGCCGTCTTTTCGACGATGCCCGCCGCCAAGCCGCGCCAGCCGGCATGGGCGGCCCCTACCGCCCGGCCGGCCGCATCGCACAGCAACACAGGCAGACAATCGGCCACCATCACGAGGCAAGCGACGCCGGGTACCGCCGTGACACTCGCGTCCGCGCGCACGGGAACATCGGGCGGCACCTCGTCGGCGCGCACGACGACATCGCCGTGAATCTGCTCGAGCCACGCGGCACGCACGCCCGCGAACGACAGCAGGCGCGCACGGTTGCATTCGACGTGCGCCGGATCGTCGCCGGTATGCAGCCCGAGATTCAAGCCGCCGGCCGTCTCGCGGTGGCCAGCCCAGCGGCCATAAGGCGGCAGGCTCACGCCGCCGGAACGCGTCGTCACAAGCGCGCGCACGCGCGGCGACACATTCCAGGCCGGACGCAGGCAATCGGCTTGCGTCAACCCGCGCTCGCTCGTCTTCGTTTCGTGGGAATTCGTCATGGTCGGTCCGCTCGGAGGAATCAATCGATGTCGGTGTCGTCGTCCTCGTAGCCGCCTTCGGCACCTTCGAATTCGTCATACGCATCGTCGTCGAATTCGTCCGCCTCATACTCCGACGCATCGTGCCCGAAGCCCAGCGCCTGCACGAGATCGGCCATGTCCGCCGGCAAATCGGCGCGCCAGCGCATCGGCCGCCTCGTGCCCGGATGGACGAGCCCGAGTTGCCAGGCATGCAGCGCCTGCCGCGCAAAGCCGCCGGGCAGCGGCCCATTCGCGCGGCGCCCGCGCGCGCTGCCGTAGACAGGATCGCCGAGCAGCGGATGGCCCACATGCGCGCAGTGCACGCGGATCTGATGCGTCCGCCCCGTCTCGAGATCGCAATGGATCGCGCTGATCGTTTGTTGCTTCCAGAGCGTTTGATCGACCAGGCGAAAGCGGGTGCGCGCATGCTTGCCCGAAGCGCCCGCGACAACGGCCATCCGGGTGCGCTCGCGCGAATCGCGTCCGATCGGCGCGTCGATGATGCCCTCCTGTGGCATCGCACCCCATACGAGCGCGACATAGCGGCGCTTCACCGTGCGCGCCTGCAGCTGGCGCACGAGATCGGTTTGCGCTTCGAGCGTGCGCGCGATCACCATCAGTCCGGACGTTTCCTTGTCGAGCCGATGCACGATGCCCGCGCGCGGCAGCCCTGCCGCGTCCGGATAGCGATGCAGCAGTCCGTTGAGAATCGTGCCGCTCCAGTTGCCGGCGGCAGGATGAACGACGAGGCCGGCCGGTTTATCGATGACGACAAGCGTATCGTCTTCGTACACGATTTCGAGCGGGACCGGCTCCGGGGTAAACGCAAGCTGCTCCGGCAGAAAATCGGGGGTAAGCTCGATCCGCGCGCCGAGCGGCACGCTCTGGCGCACCTTCGCAGGCGCACCGTTCAGCAGCACCCGGCCCGATTCGGTCCAGCTCTGCAAGCGGCTGCGCGAAAATTCCGGAAACACTTTCGCGAGGACTTTGTCCAGGCGATCGCCGGCCAGCGCGTCGGGCACGAGTGCGACGCGCGGCGGCTCGCTTGAGGGCTCGCTTGAGGGCTGCGTGGCGGCGGATGCGGGTGCGGCGGCGCGTGCCGCGACGGCCGCATCCGTTTGAGCGTCGGCGGGGCGGCTGCTTCGGCTATAATCGGCGCTTTCATCGACAGGGCCGAGCATATTGCCGGAAGGACGTGTGCGGGTCATTGAAACTGGGTCACTGAGTGAGACTGATTGCTAGGATGCATGGAGAAATGCGGCGAGCCTTCAACACCATGATGCGCACGGCCTCGTGCGCGGCAAGCCGCGCGGCGAAGCGTGCGGTTCAATCCGCTTCGGCCGGCCTGGCTCTTGCCGCGGCCGCGCTGCTCGTGGCCGGTTGCCACGGCCTGCCGCAAAAGACCGACGAGACGGCCGCATGGCCAAATCAGAAATTATACTCGGAGGCCCAGGATGCATTGTCCGGCGGCGACTGGGGCAAGTGCGCGAAATATTTCGAAGCGCTCCAGGGCCGTGACCCGTTCGGCCATTTCGCTCAGCAAGCGGAAATCAACGACGCCTATTGCAACTGGAAAGACGGCGAAACGGCCGCTGCCGACGAGGCGATCGACCGCTTCATCCGGCTGCACCCGGATCATCCGGACATCGCCTATGCGTACTACCTGAAAGGGATGATCCACTTCAACGACGATCTCGGTCTGTTCGGCCGCTTCTCCGGGCAGGACATGAGCGAACGCGATCCGAAGTCGTTGCGCGAGTCGTACGACGCATTCAAGATCGTCGTGGACAAATACCCCGATAGCAAATATGCGCCCGATGCCGCGGCACGCATGCGCTATATCGTGAACGCACTCGCATCGTACGAAGTGCACGCCGCCGATTACTACTATCGTCGCGGCGCCTACGTGGCGGCGATCAACCGTGCGCAGCTCGCGGTCAAGGAGTACAAGAACGCGCCTGCGATCGAAGACGCGCTTCACATCATGATGCTGTCGTACACCAAGCTGAACGAGACGAAGCTGGCCGACGACACGCGCCGCGTGCTGGCCGGCACCTTCCCGGACAGCCCGTACATCACGGGCCATGCCCGCCCCGGCAGCAAAAAGTCGTGGTGGCAGTTCTGATGCTGGTTTAAGGCGGCCTACGCGCCCGCTCGGGCGCGCAGCGCACGCTACCCGCTATCCGCTATCGCTTGACAATGAAACCCGGCCCTCGCGGCCGGGTTTTCTGTTATGCCACGCAGTTGTTCGCGGCCCGGCGGCCTAAACCTCAGCCGCCCTCAGCCGGCCCTCAGCCGCCTTTTGCGCCGCGCTTTCAGCGAAAAACTCGCGCACCACCTCGATTTCGCGCGTGCGCTTGAACGGCGGAAGGCTCTGCCAGATGCGGCGCCCGTACGGTTTATCGACGAGACGCGTATCGCAAATCATCAGCACCCCGCGGTCGGTCTCGGCGCGAATCAAGCGGCCGGCGCCCTGCTTCAGCGTAATGACGGCCTGCGGTAGCTGATGCACGGCAAACGGGCTCAGCCCCTTCTTCGTCAATGCATCGAGGCGCGCGGAAAGAACCGGGTCATCAGGTGGGGCAAACGGAAGCTTGTCGATGACAACGAGCGATAGCGCATCGCCGCGCACATCCACGCCTTCCCAGAAGCTTTGACTGCCCACCAGAATGGCATTGCCATAGGCACGGAAGCGATCGAGCAATTCGGTGCGGCTCGCGTCGCCCTGAACCAAAAGCGGCGTTGACCACCCTCGCGCTTCGATGACATCGCGCAGCTTGCCCGCAATGCGATCGACGGCCCGCAACGTCGTGCACAGCACGAATACGCCGCCACCGGCCGCTTCGATGGCGGGAAGCGCCGCATCGAACACGGCGTCGGTGAACGCCGGCGACGAAGGCTGCGGTAAATTCCGCGGGACGTAAAGCAGCCCCTGCGTATCGTAATCGAACGGGCTCGGCAGGGTCATCGAGCGACGCGCATCGAGCCCCATCTGCGCGGCATAGTGCGTGAAGTCGCCTCGCACCGACAACGTGGCCGACGTGAAGATCCAGGCGCGAGGTACGCCTGCGCGCTGCTTCGCGAAGATCGGGGCCACCGACAGCGGCGTTTCATGCAGTTGCACGGAATGCGCGAACACTTCGATCCATCGGATGCGTTCGTTGAAGTCGGCGTGAGCCGACGGGTTCGTCGCGGACGCTGCGGGCGCTTTGGGATTGGCATTGGCTTTGGCATTGGCATTGGCTTTGGCATTGGCTTTGGCATTGGCATTGGCATTGGCCTCATCCTCCGCCGGCGCGGCGTCATCCGGCAGCGAAGTCCACCGTGACAGCTGGTCTTGCAGCTCACGCGCGCGCCGCAAGCAGGCGCCGAGCGATTCGGCACGCTCGGCCTGCCCGCCCAGCGCGGTGGCGACGGCGTCCAACGCGGCCTCGAGCGCATCGAGCGCGCCGTAAAGCGGATGATCTTCGCCGAGCTGCGCGGCCGACACGCGCACCGTATCGTCCTTGAACGCGAGACGCACATCGCGCGCCGCGCGCTCGAGCGCAGCGCCGAGCTTGACCCCTTCAACGGCGTCACGCGCATGGGCGAGCCCTTCCGCGACGACATCGCGCGCAAGCTCGAGCAGTTGCGCGGTCGAAAGGGTCTCGCCGAAAAAGAGCGTGGCTGTCTCGGGCAACTGGTGCGCTTCGTCGAAGACGATCGTATTGGCCGTGGGCAGCAGCTCCGCCATCCCGGTGTCGCGCAACATGATGTCAGCGAAAAACAGGTGATGGTTGACGACGACAATGTCCGCCTGCTGCGCTTCGCGCCTGGCCTGCATGACGAAGCATTCTTTGTAGTGCGGGCATTCCTGGCCGAGACAGTTCTCGCGCGTCGACGTCACCATCGACCACACGGCCGCCGTCTCGGGCACGCTGGCCAGTTCCGCCTTGTCGCCCGTGCGCGTGATCTTGGCGAAGCGCACGATGTCCTGCAAATAGGCGGTGTCCTGCCGCGACGGCAAGCGCCCATTGTCTGCCGTGCGCTGGAGGTAGTAGTGACACAGGTAGTTCGCGCGCCCTTTGAGCATGGCGACCGATACCGGCACGGCCAGCGCGTCGCGAACCGTTGGCACGTCGCGCTGAAACAGCTGATCTTGCAGGTGCTTGGTGCCCGTGGAAACGATGACCTTGCCCCCCCAGAGCATGGCCGGGACAAGGTACGCGAACGTCTTGCCCGTGCCCGTGCCGGCTTCCACGATCAGCGTGTTTTCGCCGGCAGCTCCCTCGTCCGCACCGTCCTGCGCCGCGTTTGCGCCCGCATCCGCGCGCGTTTCGCCTTCGCTACGCAGGCGGCGCGCCGGACGGCGCTGCGCCTCGAACATCGCGGGCTCGGGCATGGCGCGCCCCGATGCCTCCATCGCCGCGGCCACGGCACAAGCCATTTCGATTTGCGACGCGCGCGGCCGGTAGCCGTCGATGGTACGTGCGAGCAGGCCGTCGTTCGCGAAAATCGCATCGAGTTCCGAGCGCCGGCGGGGGGCGAGCGCCGCCGCCAGTGCATGCGGCGAGCGCACCTCCGGTGAACGTGGCGCCAGCTGCGCGGCGCCATCGGACTGCCCCTCGGGCAACGTCGGCGCCGCGGAGAGCGGCGCGCGGGTAGCGGGATCGAGCGGTGAATTCAAGGCAAGCGTTTCCCTGCAATGGGCACCGCGCGCGGCGCGAAACGCCTGCCCGTTCGCCGCCTACGCGTGCCTGTCCGGTTCGAGCTGCAATTGCAGCAATAAAATGTCGTCTTTGACCTTGAGCTTGCGCTTTTTCAAACGCCGCAGCTCGAGATCGGTAATATCCGAGGAGACCAGTTTGTCGATCATGCGATCGAGTTCGCTATGCTCCGACTGCAATTGCAAGATACGATCGCGGAGCGTGTCCGGTTGGATCGCCTGATGACCGCGCATGGTCGACTCCTCGCTTCGATAGGCGAGACAGCCGCGCCTTGCGGCCGCCGCACCTGAGGTTACCGTCCACCAGCAAAACCGCCCTTGCTTCAGTCGCTATCCTGCTCCTGCTGCAAGCGCTTTTGCTGTTCCTGCTGCTGCAACTGGTCCTGCTGCTTTTCCTGTGCCTTTTGTTCAGCCTGCTTCTGGCGCGCTTCGACATCCGCCTTGTGCTGCGCGGCATCGGTCTGCTTTTGGTCGAAGTGCTGCGCCCGCACCGCACGGTCTTGCGCATCGCGCGCCGCGTTTTGGCGGGCCTCGTCCAGCTTGCGTTGGAAGTCGGCTTGCTTGCGATCGTAGGCCGCTTGATTCGCCGCACGCTGCGGCGCCTCGGCCCCGCGCCGAGCCTGATCCAGCTCATGCTGACGCTGCTTTTCGTCATACGCCTGCGCGTTGCTCGCCGCCGTGGCGGCGCGCTGCGGCGCCTCCTGCGCGTCGCGGGCGCGGCGCAGCGCGTCCTGTTCGTCACGCTGCTGCGCGTGTGCGGCCCGGCGTTCGTCGTCGATCGCGAGCTGCTCGGCGTGGATCCGCGCACGCTCGGCGCGCGCCTTGTCTCGAGCGCGATTCAAGCAGGCGTTGACGAAAAACTTGGCATAGCAGTTATGCACGGCCACGCCGTACACATACTCGTTTTCCGCGGTGCGAGCGTCGAGCGTTTTCTGCCGCGCCTCGAAATCGGGCGCGGGCGCGGACGCGGACGGCGCCGCCGCACCGCTGGCGGCGGGGGCGGAAGCAGCGGCCGGCATGCTGACGGGCATGTCCTGTGCAAAGGCAGCGGGCATCGAGAGCAAACACGCGAACGCCATCGCGGCCAGACCGGCAGCGTGAACGGAAACGAAGAAACGGGAGATCGGCAACGTCGTAGGCGGGGATCGGAACATGGTCGAAATTCTAACACCCGCGCTTGAGCGCCCGGGCATTTGTGGCAAAATGCGCCGCTTCAGCAACCCGGCCGCCGGCCGGCGTTTCCCCGCGTGACGGCGGGTGGTGCGCCGCGGTGGCCCCGCAGCCAAACGTATCTATGACGGACACCGTAGCACTCAAGATCGTACAGCGCATCGCCGCCGAACTGAACGTGCAGCCGCGCCAAGTCGCCGCAGCCGTGCAACTGCTAGACGAAGGCGCCACCGTTCCGTTCATCGCGCGCTACCGTAAGGAAGTCACCGACAACCTCGACGATACGCAGCTGCGTCAGCTCGAAGAGCGCCTGCTCTATTTGCGGGAAATGGAGGACCGGCGCGCCACGATCCTTTCCAGCATCGAAGAGCAAGGCAAGCTGACCGACGAGTTGCGAGCAGCCATCGACACCGCCGACAGCAAGCAAGCGCTCGAAGATCTGTATCTCCCCTACAAGCCGAAGCGCCGCACGCGTGCGCAAATCGCCCGCGAAGCGGGGCTCGAACCGCTCGCGCAGGCCTTGCTGGCCGATCCGCGGCTCGATCCGCAAACCGAAGCGGCCGCGTATGTCGACGCCGACAAGGGCGTGGCCGACGTCAAAGCGGCGCTCGATGGCGCCCGCGACATCCTGTCCGAACAATTCGGCGAAACGGCCGAGCTGCTCGGCAAGCTGCGCGAATATCTGGCGGAGCGCGGTGTCGTCTCCTCGTCGGTGATCGAGGGCAAAGAACACGAGGAAGGCGAGAAGTTCAGGGACTACTACGACTACGCAGAGACCTGGAAAACGGTGCCGTCGCACCGCGCCCTCGCCTTGTTCCGCGGGCGCAATGCTGGCGTGCTGATGATCAAGCTGGGGCTTGGCGAAGAGCTCGACGCGCAGGTGCCGCACCCCTGCGAAGCGCTGATCGCCCGCCACGTCGGTATCGCGAACCAGGGCCGCACGGCCGATAAGTGGCTCTCCGACGTTTGCCGCTGGTGCTGGCGCGTCAAGGTGCAGCCGCATCTCGAAAACGAAATGCTGACGCAACTGCGGGAAGCGGCCGAACACGAAGCGATCCGCGTCTTCGCCCGCAACCTGAAAGACTTGCTGCTGGCCGCCCCTGCCGGCCCGAAGGCCGTCATCGGCCTCGATCCCGGCTTGCGCACGGGCGTCAAGGTGGCTGTGGTCGATCGCACGGGCAAAGTGCTGGCCACCGATACGATCTACCCGCACGAGCCGCGCCGCGATTGGGACGGCTCGTTGGCCAAGCTCGCCCGCCTGGCGGCACAAACGCAGGCCGAGCTGATCAGCATCGGCAACGGTACCGCCTCGCGTGAAACGGACAAACTCGCGAGCGAACTGATCACGCGCCACCCCGAACTGAAGCTGCAAAAGATCGTCGTTTCCGAGGCCGGCGCCTCCGTGTATTCGGCATCGGAACTGGCGGCCAAGGAATTTCCGGATCTCGATGTGTCGCTGCGCGGCGCCGTGTCGATCGCACGCCGGCTCCAGGATCCGCTCGCCGAGCTCGTCAAGATCGAGCCGAAGGCGATCGGCGTCGGCCAATACCAGCACGACGTCAACCAGCGCGAACTGGCCCGCTCGCTCGATGCCGTGGTGGAAGACTGCGTGAACGCGGTCGGTGTGGATGCGAACACGGCCTCGGTTGCCCTGCTCGCTCGCGTCTCGGGCCTGAACAGCACGCTCGCACGCAACATCGTCGAATACCGGGATGCGAACGGCCCGTTCCCCTCCCGCGAGCATCTGCGTAAGGTGCCGCGCCTCGGCGACAAAACGTTCGAGCAAGCCGCAGGATTCTTGCGTATCAACGGCGGGGAAAATCCGCTCGATCGTTCGTCGGTCCACCCGGAAGCGTATCCGGTCGTCGAACGCATGCTCGCGAAAATCCGCAAGCAGATCGGCGACGTCCTCGGCAATCGCGAAGCGCTCGGCGGCCTCTCGCCTGCCGAGTTCGTCGACGAGCGCTTCGGCCTGCCCACCGTGCGGGATATTCTCTCCGAACTCGAAAAGCCGGGCCGCGATCCACGCCCCGAGTTCAAGACGGCCACGTTCCGCGAAGGCGTCGAAAAGATTTCCGATCTCTCGCCCGGCATGGTGCTGGAAGGTGTCGTGACGAACGTGGCGGCCTTCGGTGCGTTCGTCGATATCGGCGTCCACCAGGATGGCCTGGTTCACGTCTCGGCGATGTCGACCAAGTTCATCAAGGATCCGCACGAAGTCGTGAAAGCGGGCCAGGTCGTCAAGGTCAAGGTGCTCGACGTCGACGTTAAGCGTCAGCGTATTGCGCTGACAATGCGGCTTGCCGATGATGCGGCGCCCGCCCCTCGCGACGAGCGCGGGGCGAGCCGCCCCAGTGGCAATGCGCGTGCGCCGCAGCGGACGCGTGAGGCCGAGCCGGCCGGCGCGATGGCTGCCGCGTTTGCGAAGTTGAAGCAACGCTGAGCCTGAAGCAACGCTGAGCCGTCGAGTCGCTGCCCCTGCGCGGCCGTGCGCCCGGGCAGCTCAGCCGGGCCCATCGGCCGATAAAAAAGCCGCATGGGTAATGAAAAACACCCCAAAGGTTGGATCGGTGTCCGACACTTGGGGTGCAGTTCAATACGGAATGCGGCTTTTCTACGTCCAGCCCCGATAGCCTCTTGTCGAACAAATGGCGGCGCGCACCACCGCCATTTCCGACTCAACTCATCCTCAAATTTCGATCTTCGTCCCGAGTTCGACGACGCGATTGGCCGGGATCCGGAAGAAGTCCGTCGGCTTTGCGGCGTTCTGATGCATCCAGGCAAAGATCCGCTCACGCAGGATCGACATGCCGGGCAGTTGGGTCGGCACGACCGTTTCGCGCGCCAGGAAGAACGAGGTGTCCATCAGCTCGAATTGCATTCCGCACATCCGCTCGAGTTCGAACAGGACGGCCTTGACGTCAGGCGTTTCGTTGAAGCCATAGACAGCTCTCACGAGATACAACCCGCCGCCAACCTCCTTCATCGTAATGCGCTCGTCGTCCTTCACGTAGGGAATGTCGCGCGTCACGAAGGTCAGGAAAATCGTGCGCTCATGCAGGACCTTGTTGTGCTTGAGGTTGTGCAGCAAGCTTACCGGTACGAGCGAATCGCTACCCGTCAGGTAGATGGCCGTGCCCGACACGCGGTGCGGCGGGTGCGCCAACAGCCCTTGCACGAACGGGGCGAGCGGAATACCGTCGGCCGCGGTGCGCTCCTTCACGAGCAGGCGCCCCTTGTACCAGGTCATCAGCAGGAAGAACAGCAATGCGCCGATGCCAAGCGGCAACCAACCGCCTTCGGCCACCTTGAGCAGGTTCGCACCGAAGAAGGCGACGTCGACGGTCATAAACGCCGCGATGATGATGGCCACGAGCACCTTGTTCCAATTCCACACCTTGACCATCACGACGCAGGCCAATACGGTCGTGATCACCATCGTCGTGGTGACGGCAATGCCGTACGCGGCGGCGAGATTATCCGAGCTCTTGAAGCCAAGCACGACGCACAGAATGATGAACAACAGCATCCAGTTGACGACGGGCACATAGATCTGCCCGATGGCGAGCTCCGACGTATGCAGCACCTTCATCCTCGGCACGTAGCCGAGTTGAATCGCCTGGCTCGTGAGCGAGTAAGCGCCCGAAATCACGGCTTGCGAGGCGATGACCGTCGCCACCGTCGAAAGGACCACCAACGGCAGCAGCGCCCATTGCGGCGCCATCAGGAAAAACGGATTTTCGATCGCCTTCGGGTTTTGCATGAGCAGCGCGCCTTGCCCGAAGTAGTTGAGCACGAGCGACGGCATGACGAGCACGTACCATGCGAGGCGGATCGGCCGTGCGCCAAAGTGTCCCATGTCCGCATACAGCGCTTCCGCGCCGGTCAACACCAGGAACACCGAACCGAGCACGACATACGCCTGCAACATGTGCGCATGCATGAAAGAGAACGCGTAATACGGATTCAGCGCGGCGATGATTTGCGGCGCGCGCATGATGTGGCCCACGCCCATCACGGCCAGCGTCGCGAACCAAACGAGCATGATGGGCCCGAACAGCTTGCCGACGAGCGATGTGCCGTGGCGCTGGATCCAAAACAGCGCCCCCAGGATCACCATGGTGATCGGCAGAACGAGATGCGACAGTTCCGGCGTCGCGATCTCGAGCCCTTCCACCGCGGAAATGACGGAAATCGCGGGCGTGATGACAGCGTCCCCGTAGAACATGCAGGCGCCGAAAATACCCAGCATCATCAAGACGCCGGCAACACGGGACCCCACCGCAAATGGCCGCAACGAGAGCGCCATCAACGCCAGCACGCCGCCCTCGCCGTTGTTGTCCGCGCGCATCACGAACAACACGTACTTGATCGACACCACGAAGATAATGGCCCAGAACAGCAGCGAGATGACGCCGAGGATCGAATGATCGGTCAGCGCAATCCCGTGGGCGGGGCTGAATGCTTCCCTGAGCGAATACAGCGGACTCGTGCCGATATCGCCGAATACGACGCCAATCGCCGCCAGCGCAAGTGAGGGCAACGAATGCCGACGAAGATTGTCGTGGTTGTTGTCTGTCATAAACGCAACCGGTTCGTACCGGATAAGCCGAGAGCGAGCGCTATTCTAGCGGCGCATCGGTGTCGAAGACACATAAAAAGAGCGGAGTCAGGCGACTCCGCTCAAATTATCAATGTCAACGCGAATGTTGAGATCCCATCGCCCGCAACTTACGTGCCTGCCGACGAATCCTGAGCGACGCCGCGCTTGATCCAGGCGCCCAGGTTGTGGGGCCGAACAGTGTCCCACTCTTCGAACGGCTGATGAATCCAGGGGTTCGTGGGCAAATGCTGAACGAAATAGTCGGGCTTGACCGTCGAGCAGCCCTTGTACCAGAGCACGGCCGAGCGCACCGCCGTTACGGCGGGATACCGCTCCTTCAAGTGTTGCTGGACGCGAGCCAGCGTCACGCCTGAATCGACGAGGTCATCCACCAGCAACACGTTTCCGGACAGGTCGCCCCGCGTCATCGTGATGTATTGCGCGATGTCGAGTTCCCCTTGCTGCGTACCTGCCGCTTCGCGATAAGAGCTTGTCGCGAGAATCGCGAGCGGCAAGTCGTAGATCCGCGATAGTTGATCGCCGACGCGCAGCCCGCCGCGCGCCAGACACAGGATCTTGTCGAACTTCCACCCCGAATCGTGCACGGCCAGCGCCAACAACTCGATGAGCCGGTGATACTCGTCCCAGCTCACCCAGAGGTGCTTCTCGTCGTTGCGCGGATCCGTCATGGCGATCATCGACATGTTCTGCGTCATCGTTTAAACCTTGAACGGATGGCGCAGCAGGATCGTTTCGTCGCGATCCGGCCCTGTCGAAACCATGTCGATCGGGACACCGGCCACTTCCTGCACACGCGTCAGATACGCTTGCGCATTGGCCGGCAGTTCGTTCCACTGCGTGATGCCGATCGTGCTTTCCTTCCAGCCGCCGAACGTTTCGTACACCGGCTCGCAGCGCGCCACTTCGGCTGCCCCGCGCGGCAGGAGATCGACGCTCTTGCCGTCAATCGTGTAACCGACGCAGAGCTTCACTTCGTCGAGACCATCGAGCACGTCGAGCTTGGTCATGCACAGGCCCGATACGCCGTTGATTTGAATCGAGCGGCGCAGCGCAGCGGCATCGAGCCATCCAGTGCGGCGCGGACGCCCCGTGACCGAGCCGAACTCCTTGCCGACGTTCGCCAGCGTGACGCCCACGGCTTCCTGGCGCTGGGGGTTATCCGCGTCGTAGAGTTCGCTCGGGAACGGCCCCGAACCCACGCGCGTGCAATACGCCTTCGTGATACCGAGAATGTAGTGCAGCTTTTGCGGGCCCACGCCCGCGCCCGCCGAAGCGGCACCCGCTACGCAGTTGCTCGATGTCACGAACGGATACGTGCCGTGATCGATGTCGAGCAGCGTGCCCTGCGCGCCTTCGAACAGCAGATTTCGGCCAGCCGCGTTTTCGTCGTACAAACGGCGCGAGACGTCGGCGACCATCGGCGCCAGACGCTCGGCATAGCCGAGCATCGTGTCGAGCGTTTGCTGGAAATCGACGGCGGCTGCGCCCAGGTATTGGGTGAGCACGAAATTATGGAAATCGAGGTTCGCGCGCAGGCGATCGGCGAATGTTTGCGGCGAGAACAAGTCCTGCACACGCAGCGCGCGGCGGCCGACTTTATCTTCGTACGCCGGGCCGATGCCACGCCCCGTCGTACCGATCTTGCCCGCTCCGCTGCGCGCTTCGCGCGCCGGGTCGATTGCAATGTGGTACGGCAGGATCAGCGTCGTCGCCTCGGAGATGAACAGGCGGTTGCGCACGTCGAGCCCCGCGGCTTCGAGCTCTCCGATTTCCTTGAATAGCGCCTCGGGGGACAGCACGACGCCATTGCCGATGTAGCAAGCGACGCCGGCGCGCATGATGCCCGACGGGATCAAGCGCAAGATCGTCTTCTTGCCGCCGATGATGAGCGTATGACCGGCATTGTGGCCGCCCTGGAAACGTACGACGCCTTGCGCGTGGTCCGTCAGCCAGTCGACGATCTTGCCCTTGCCTTCATCACCCCATTGAGTCCCGACCACGACGACGTTGCGCCCCGGGGCTGCATTCACTGCGCTGGCAGACATGTTGTTTCGTTAGCTGGTTAAAAACGTATTCTACCCATGTTCGCTGAAGCTTCCGAATTTTTCCGTTTCGCTTCAACGGCATGGACCATTCGAGTGCTCGATGGCGGTGCCCGCGGGTACCCCCGTCAAGCCCCCGCGTTCGGTTGGCGCGCCTCCACAAGCCACGCCCCATCGCGCTCCACGAGCACGCGATCGAACGCGAACTCGTCGAGCACATGATCGTGCCCCGGCAACGCCTGGATCACGACTTCGCCCGCATCGCGCAGCGCGGCGACGCGTTCGCGCAACAGATCGTCGTGTTTCCAGGGGGCGAGGATCGCGCTGCTGCGCGCTTCGATCGGCGAAATCCGTGCGATTTCGCGCAAATCGAGCGAAAAGCCCGTTGCCGGGCGTGCACGCCCGTAGGCTTGACCCACGTGATCGTACCGCCCGCCGCGCGCCAACGCGTTCGGCACGCCATCGACGTACGCGGAGAACATGACGCCGCTGTGATACGCATAGCCGCGCAGATCCGCCAGGTCGATCGTAGCGTGCGCGCCTTCGACGCGCGCCGCCAGAAATGCCAAATCGTCGAGCGCCTGCGCGATCGCCGGCCATTGCGGCAGCCGCTGCCGCGCAACTTCGATGATCGACGCATCGCCGTAAAGCGAAGGCAACGCGCGCAGCGCATCGCGCACGGACGGCTCGATATCGTGCGTCAACTCGGCGATACGCGGCACATCCTTGCCGGCCAGTGCTTCATACAGCGTCTCGCCGCGCGAGGCAGCCGTGGCATCCCGCTCGAACAATGCAAGCAGCACACCCGCGTGACACAAATCGAGCCGCACGTTCTCAATGCCCGCCAGACCCAATACGTCGAGCATCAGTTGCTGGATTTCCAGATCGGCTTCGAGGCCGCCGTGTCCGTAGATTTCCGCGCCGATCTGGATCTGCTCGCGCGTGGCATGCAGGCCGCGCGGACGCGTGTGCAGCACGCTGCCCGCATAGCAAAGGCGCGTGACGCCCTGGCGGTTCAGCAAATGCGCGTCGATCCGTGCCACTTGCGGCGTTGTATCGGCCCGCAGCCCAAGCGTGCGCCCCGATAGTTGATCGACGAGCTTGAACGTGCGCAGGTTCAGATCGCTGCCGCCGCCCGTGAGCAGCGATTCGAGGTACTCGAGCAGCGGCGGCATCACCATCTCGTACCCGTACGTGCGGAAGCGGTCAAGCAACGCACGCCGCAGTTCTTCGATCTTGCGCGCCTCGGAAGGCAGCACGTCGGCGATATTTTCGGGAAGCAGCCAGGTCGACATCGATTGGATCCTACGACGTTAATGAAGGCGCGCAGTGCGCAGCCGAAAGCGAGTCAAGCGAACCGGAACGGTGCATGAGCGCCGTTCCCGCGAACCATCGCGACGTTCTCAGGTGGCTGCGACAAGCAGCAGCAAACCGAGCGCCATGACGATCAGGCCGCCGATGCGGATATGATGCGCCGGGCGTTCGGCTATTCTACGAAAGGTCTCGCGCCACGCCGTCGGGAAGACGAACGGAAACATGCCCTCGATGATGAGCATCAGAGCGATCGCAAGCAAAAACGAACCGGCCATATCCATGAAATGCCGGCGCCGCCTGTCGATTGGCGGCGCCCCTGAATCAATGTTTGCGTGAAGCCGAGGCGGCCGGGGACGCTGGGACGCTACTCCCATCGGGACTGCGCATGAAGCGGAAAAATTCGCTGTCGGGATCGACGACAATCACGTCGCCTGGCTTGAACACATGTCGATACGCTTGCAAGCTCTCGTAGAACTGATAGAAGGCCGGGTCGCGCCCGAACGCATCGGCCGCGATCGCCGCTGCTTTGGCATCACCCTCGCCCTTGATGGCCTGGGCCGTCGCATCGGCATCGGCCAGCACCGCTTCGCGCTGACGTTGCGCATCCGCCTTGATCTGAGCCACCTCGGTGGCGCTTTGCGCACGCTCGTCGGCCGCCACCTGTTCTTCCGCAGCTGCCATCCGCTTATAGACGGCATCGGCATTCGCCTGCGGCAAATCCACGCGTGCGAGACGCAGATCGACGATCTCGACGCCCAGCGCTTTGGCCGAACCGCTCATGGCCGTCTGCGCCTCCTGCGCCATGTCGCGCTCATGGGACAGGACATCGGCGAGCGTGCGTTTGGCGAACGCTTCGCCAAGGGCCGCGTCCATCTGCCCGGAGAGTTTATCGAGGGCGCTTTGCTGGTCGCCATCGGTTTGGGCGAACAATGCCAGAGGATCCGTGACCCTGAATTTCAGCACGGGCGTCACGAGCAGATCCGATTTGTCGGACGTGGCGAAACGATCCGCGTCAGACGGCATCAGCGTACGCACTCGCGTGTCGACGAGCATGGCCCCTTGCAACGGCGCGGGCAGTTTAACGTGGAGACCGGGCCCCGCAAGCGTCGGATGCTCGCCGCCGCGCGAATAGACCACGGCCACATGCCGTTGGTCGACAACCAGCAATGTCGACGCCCCGGCAAACAGGACGGCCACCACCACCACGACAAGCGCAACGATTCGATTCATGTCGAGCGCTCCTTATTGCTGCAGGTCGTCTTCGCGCGCGCGACTGCGGAACGAATCGCGCGAACGTAGGGCGTCGCTCGCCGCAGCCGCTTGGCTGGCGGGATTCGGCTCGGCCGGTGACTGAGCGGCCGGCGCGCCTGATGCGCCCGACGCCGCGCTTGCGGCCGCCGGTGCAGATGCCGAAGCCGCCGCATTCGCTTCAGGCGACGCGCGGCGGTTGGCTTCGAGCAGCTTGTCGACGGACAGATTCACGACGCTGCTGCCGGGCTTGCCGCTCATGAAGACCTTGGTCGAATTGGCGTAAATGTCGCGCATGGTGTCCAGATACATCCGTTCGCGCACGACCGCCGGCGCTTTCGCGTATTGAGCGTAGACCTGCTTGAAGCGCTCGGCGTCGCCTTGCGCATCGGAGACGACACGTGCGGCGTACGCCTTCGCGTCGTCGATGGCCCGCTGAGCTTGTGTCTTCGCACCCGGCAGGATTTGGCCGGCGTATGCGTCGGCATCGGCTTTCGCGCTCGCGCGCTCCTGCTTCGCGCGGGCGGCTTCGGCGTATGCGTTACGCACGGCCGCCGGCGGCTCGATCGACATGATCGTCACGCCCGTCACGGCAAGCCCCGAGCGATACCGGTCGAGCGCACCTTGAATCGATTGCATGAGCGGCTCGCGGATGGCATCGCGGTTACCGCCGAGCAAGCTCGCGGTACTGTGCGCGCCTACGATCTCGCGCACCGCCGCCTGCGCCGCTTGCGTCACGCTCAAATCAGGATCGGCAGTACGGAACAGGTAATCGGTGGCCGATTTCACCTGGTATTGAACGGCAAGACGCACGTCGACGATGTCACCGTCTTGCGTCATCACCGAAGCGTCTTTCGTGCTGGCATCGCTCATCGCATTGCCGCGGCCGATTTCCACGGAGCGAATTTGCGACACGTTGACGATTTCATGCGTCTCGAACGGATAAGGCAGGCGCAAATGCACGCCGGGTTCGACGGTGCCTTGATACTTGCCGAACTGCAGGACGACGCCCGTTTGGCCGTCCTGCACCACGAAGACGCCGCTGCCGATATAGATGGCGACGAGCACGCCGATGACGATACCGACACCGATGCGCGCGGCGCGGCCGTTATCCGGCCGGCGATCGCCGGGGCCCGAGCCGGGCCCCTTGCCGCCGAAAAAGCGCGACAAGCGGCGATTGAACTCGCGCCACATTTCATCGAGATCGGGCGGGCCTTCGCCCTCGCCGCCGGGGCCGCGCTTCGGCTCATTGGGCCGCTGCCGGTTGCCATTGCCGTCGCCACGCCCCCAGCGAGGATCGCTGATCGACAGAATGGCGCGCGCACGCAGCCAGAAACTCCGCTCGTTGTATTCGTTCACCTGTGTTCGTTCGCTCGAGTTGGGAGAGCCGATCAATGCAAATCGGAGCGCCATGTCCGCGCATCGGACGACGCCGATGCGTCTGAATCTTCGTGCCCCTGCGCCGGCGGCGCCGCTTCCGGCGGCATGCGCCCGCTATCGGAGAGATGTTCTGAGGTGGCGATTTCGGCGATGGCAGCGCGCAGCGTATCCAAACCCTGCCCCGTGCGCGCGCTCAAAAAGACGCGCGAAATATTACCATACTCATCCCGCTCGACCGCGTCGCCGCGCGCCGCCAGTTCGGGCACGGCATCGATCTTGTTGAAGACGAGAATCTGTCGCACCGTATTCGCGCCAATCTCGCCCAATACTTCGTTCACCTGATCGATCTGATCGAGCCGCACGGCACTCGATGCATCCACGACGTGCAGCAGCAGATCCGCATGAATCGTTTCCTCCAGCGTCGCCCGAAACGCGGCGACCAACTGGTGAGGCAATTCGCGAATGAAGCCAACCGTATCGGAGATGATCACCTGCCCCGCGTCGTCGCCCAGGTAAAGCCGGCGGGACGTGGTATCGAGCGTGGCGAACAGCTGATCGGCCGCATAGGCCTGCGCCTTCGTGAGCGCATTGAACATGGTCGATTTGCCGGCGTTGGTGTACCCGACGATCGACACCGACATTGCACGGTTGCGCGCCCGCTGACGCCGCTGCGTACCATGCTGACGACGCAGCTTTTCGAGCCGCCCCTTGAGCATCTGGATGCGCTCGCCGATCAAGCGGCGATCGGTTTCACGCTGCGTCTCACCGGGGCCGCGCAGGCCGATACCGCCTTTTTGACGCTCGAGGTGGGTCCACGCGCGCACGAGGCGCGTAGCCAGGTACTGCAACTGCGCCAGTTCCACCTGCAGCTTGCCTTCGTGGCTGCGTGCACGCTGCGCGAAGATATCGAGAATGAGACTCGTGCGATCGACGACGCGGCGGTTAAGCGTCCGCTCCAGATTGCGCTGCTGCGCCGGTGCCAAAGCGTGGTTGAAGATAACGATTTCGATGTCGTTGGCTTCGCACGCGAGGCGCAGTTCTTCCGCCTTGCCGCTGCCGACGAACAGCGCGGCATCGGGGCTGGAACGGCGCCCGGTCAAAGTCACGGCGGGATGGGCGCCCGCGCTTTGCGCGAGCAGGCTGAGTTCTTCGAGACTGGCTTCGAAGTCGATCTTTCCGAAATCGATGCCGACGAGCGCTGCGTTGATCAAATTGATGGGCGTCTAAATGGGAAGCGGCCGGCACGCGCGCCGATCAGTCGGCACCGTGCCGGCCGCTAGGATGGAATCAGGCCGTTTCCGAATCGGGATGGAAGTTGACCGGACGGGCCGGCACAACCGTCGAAATGGCGTGTTTGTAGACCATCTGGGTTACGGTGTTCCGGAGCAACACAACGTACTGGTCGAACGATTCGATGTTCCCTTGAAGCTTGATGCCGTTGACCAAGTAGATGGAAACCGGCACGTGCTCTTTGCGCAGTGCGTTCAGAAACGGGTCTTGTAACAGTTGCCCTTTGTTGCTCATAGCAAACTCCGTCGTTTTTTTGCAGGTTGGATCCAGATTGGGACGAAGAAAAAGAAATCCGCCGCCAATCGCTACACTATAGCCGATTTTCGTTGTGGCACGGGGCGCCCAG
>NZ_JBQCDN010000288.1:0-41371 GCF_051961175.1 Trinickia sp.
GGACTTCGCGTTCGTCGGATGTCACGAGGCGGGTAAGCCTAAGGACGGACAGGTAGTCGAGTGTCGGATGCCGGAAGTCTGCGTGCGCGAGGCCGCAAACCGTATGCACGGGCACGCGCATTCCGCCGACACGGTCGAAGCGCTCGATGCCGAAGGCCGTTAGACCGTGGGCGAGCGCAAAGAAGTGCGTCGCGGGCATGGTGATGCCTGCGCTACGGGCCATCTCTGCATAGACGTATTCGATTGCGCAGACATCCGGCGCCTCGTGTTGTCCGGGAAATTTGACAAGCCAAGGCGAGCCGGGGCCATCTTCAGTCATCGACGCGACGCCCGTCGTCCAGTCCAGGTTTACGCGGACCTTCGGGCGCGCGCCATGTGGGGATCCGCCCATTAGCGCGAGGTCACGCAGCATGTCCTCGCTGTTTCCGGAGAGGACGCTGCGTACGCTTTGTGCAATCCTAAGCAAATCGACGTCATGCTTCTCCAGATGAGAGGTGGACGGCGGCTCGAACGCGAGCGCGCCCATCGCGTCTTCGCCAATGAAGGCCAGCCGGTCGAGCGGCGAGACCGTCGCACTATCGATACCGTTTTTGCGGAAGAGCCGGTCCATCACCAGCATGCCCCAACCATCTGGTAGCGCGTCGCTAACCAGCCCCGGCAGGCGGTGTTGATGCTGCGGAAAATCGCGGTAAGCCTCGCGCGACAGTCGCAGGTGATAGGGCGAGAGTTCGATCCCGCGGGCTAGCGCCTCCGGTGTGTATTGGAACAATAGCTCGCGGCCATCATCCGCCAACCGTGCTAGCGGAAACCGTTCACCCCAGCCGGCGTATATGACGGTAAGCGTCTTCATGATCCTTCCTTCCGGCGGCCGGCGCGGCGGCGCGAGCGGTTGGCGGCTTCCATCTGTTCTATGCTCATCGGCCGGATGACGAATACCGGCTCGAGTTGCTGGAGCAGCCCGAGCGAACCGGCCACGCGCAACAGCACTTCCACGGTAACAAGGCCCGTTCGCTCCAGCTTGCGCAGGGCCCCGAGCGATACGCCTGCACGCGCGGCTGTCTCCGCCTGCGACTGATTCAGGGCCAGGCGCCGCGTCCGCAGACGCTGCCCGAGTTCACTCGCGACTTCTTGTGCGGTGGCTAGGTTAAAGAGCATCAAAATGGCGATTAACGCGGAAATCGGCGGATAACTGCCATTATAATGGCAGTTATGAAAACTTCAACACGCCTCCGCGCCAGGCAGAGAGGCGCTTGCGCTTGAGACGGTGTTCCTCCGGCCCATCTCCTCACAAACGCGTCGCCACAACAAAAAACCGCGGAAACGGAAACAAGACAGTGCCGTCGTCGAACGCCGGGTAAGCCGCTGCCAGGGCGTCGCGATAGCGCGCAACGAACGCTGTGCGCTCGTCATCGCTCAGCGGCGCCAGAAACGGCCGCAAGGCGGTGCCCTTCGTCCACTCCACAATGCCGTCCGCGCCGTCGCGCAGCGGATGATAGTAGGTCGTACGCCACACATCGACGCGCGAGCACAGCGGCGCGAGCAACGCATAGTAATGGCTCGCGTCGAATCGCTGCGTTCGGCCTACCCCTTTCAGTTTCCCGGCCCAGGGCCCCGCTGCCGCGACCTCACGCAGCAGCCGGTGCGACGGTTCGTCGAGATTGTCCGGCATCTGGATCGCGAGGTGGCCACCTTGTGCGAGCTTGCTCACGATCTTCACAAGCAACGGCTCGTGCGCAGGGATCCATTGGAACACCGCATTGGACAAGATCAAATCATAGGGGCCCGGCTCGTCCCAAGCCGTCACGTCCGCCACGTCGAAGCGAATATCGGGCAGACGTTTGCGCGCTGTCTCGATCATGTCCGCCGATACATCCAGCCCGTGAATCGCCGCCGAAGGGGCGCGCGCGGCCAGGACCTCGGTCGAGTTACCGGGGCCGCAGCCGAGATCGACGGCTGTGCGGATCGGCGTCGGTGGAACGGCGGCCAGCAGGTCCCGGACCGGCCGAGTGCGTTCGTCCTCGAACTTCACATATTGCCCGGCTTCGAAGCCTCCGTATTGCTTCGAAAGTTCATCGAGCGGTTCTGTCACGATGTGCCTCCTGGTCCATGTCGATGGTGTGGATGGACCGAATTCTGCAGCCTGTTCGGATGTCAGTAAAACGAATTCGATGTCGTGGTTGATTCGTTTTGCTCATTTATCCATGAAGATCGATACTCTGGGCGTCCAGCGGCGCATTTGCTGGCGGGCGTTGGATTCATACCCGCTGGTCTTTGCAGGAGAAATGAAAGGCAATCGCGGCTTGCTCGATGGGGCGCTCAATATGAGCGGCGTGGCAACCGCAGCACGGGCGCTCTACGACATGCTATGGGAACCGGCGCCGCCGGCGCGGTAACGGGCGCGCGCCGGCCGCACCGCTCGTCAAAAGCGGTCCGAAACGGCGCGAAACGTGCTGATCGGATCCGCGGTGAGTTTTGCTTTGCTGAAGGCAACCAAGGTGCCCTCCGCTGCTTTGATGTCGGTTTCCGCATAGGTTTTTAGTGGCATGTAGGAAACCGAAGCATTGACCTGCCAGTGCTGGGTGAGTGCATAACTGGCCCCGATATTGAAGATTGGGGTCCACGACGAAGACGACTTCGCCGAGATGCTGGTGGGGCCGGGCTTGCCCGCCCCGGCGGCGAGGACGCTTCCCAGATTCTCGTTGAGCGATTGCGAAAAGTAAGGGTTGAGCCGGAACGAATTGAACCAGGTGTACGTCATGCCCACGCCAAGGAATGGCCGAAATTTCGCCTCGGCATTGCCGAAGAAGTACTGCAGCATCGCGCCGGCGGTCCATTGCCTCACTTTGCCCACGAGCGGATTGTTCGACGGCGCACTGAGGTTTTCTTGCCCGAGTGCGCCCGCGGGCCCCGGCGGCTGGATCACGCCAAAGCCGCCGATACGAAACTCGGGTGGCACGCCGCCCATTGTGGTTAACGCGATGTGATCCGTAAAGAAGTGGCTGAACGTGAGCCCGAGCGTGTTCGCGTTGTTGACCGTGAGCCCCGTTCCTGCCGACGTGAACGTCGACGGGAGGCCGAGCGGCTCATTGATCGGCATCGGCGCGACGTGAGTCGTCAGCGGATCGCTCGAGTATTGTGGCGCGATGTGAAACCACCCCAGCGAGACGACGTTGTCGCCGGCATGTTGCGCGTAGGCGCCCGTCGACACGCAAGCCGCCACGAGCGGTGCGAATAGCTTCCTTGTCCCCATATCTTCGTTTCCTGGCTCTTGTTCGTTATCGGATCACTGCACGAAAGCGCTGACGGCGAAATACGGCGCACTGGGATCCGACGTATCGAGATAGCCGATCGTGCCGCCCGTAAAAATCATCTTTCCCGTGGGCGTTGTTCCGGCCGCGCCTTTAGTCGTCTTCACGAGGCCCGGAAGCACTTGCGTGTAATCCAGATTGAGCGCGGTCGCGAGCGAAGCTTGCGAGGCGTTGAACGGATCGAGCATCGTTGCTTGCGCGTTCGAGAGCGCCGTTGTGCGATAGGCGAAATTGCTATCGACGCCGATGTATTCGCCGTTTTGCGAACCGTTCGTGACGGACGCTTGCGGCGCGAGCATCGCGATCCCCGATTCGTCATCAGCCAGCGGCGTTGCCGGAGGCGAGCCCGGCGGCGAAACGATCGATGGATTGGCTGCACCGACGCGAATCAGAATCGGCACGAGCTCGCCGCGAAGCTTGCCGACGATCAGAATGCCCTGCGCCTGCGGGCCGTTCACGGCTTGCGTGGGTGTGACTTGCCCCGTGAAGTGGTCGGTCTCGAACGTCGGCGAATCGGTGCGTGCGATGAAGTGGGTGCCCGACTGCCGGCATTGGCCTGCGTAGATCCCGCTGTTGTCGCATTCCGAGAAGCTGCCGTCGGCGTTGATCGTTATCGCCGAATCGACCGCGACGGGTGCGAAGTTCTGCGACGGCACCTTGTGATAGCCGAGCATCGAATACTTGCCGGCGATCTCGGCAAGGCTTGTCGACGTTTGCGCGAATGCGATGAACGGATAGTACGGGAACGTCGTATCCGGTACGACGCCGACGCCGGCCACACCCACGAACTGTATTTCAGCCCCCGGAATCGTGCCGCCGAGCACGCCTTCGCCAAGGAACACGCGCGCGGGGCTCGACGGATTCAGGCTGGCGTTGTTCAAGCGGAATGCGCATTCGTTGAGTTTGGTCGTCGGTAGTAACGTTTCTTGCGTCAGCGTACCGGATACGACGTTGTTCGGTGCCGTCGCCCGGGTGGGCAACACGGTGCCTTTCATCACCGGCACGGGCGACGCCAGATACGTGATCTTGTACGTCATCGCCGTGGTGTCGAGTTGCACTTGCACGAGTTCGCCCGAGCCTGCACCGCCGGTGAAGACGGTGTTGTAGTCGACCGTTTGCGGGCATAGCCGCGTCACGACCGGGGGAGGCGGATCGCCGCCACCGCTGCCGCCGCAGGCGGAGAGAACAAAAGCGGCCAGCGCTATCGAGAGCAAACTACGCCAAATCATGAGGAGTCCAGAATATAGGGTTCTTAAAGGAAACCGGCGCACGCCAAGCGGCGCCGGCATTGACGCTGTGAGCGCTTTCCCTCGCGCCCGGTTACGGTTCGCGCGCCCGCTCCTCGTGAGGCGAGCGCGCCCAAAGCCGAAGCCCGTCAGCCGGGCGGGTCGATCAGTTGATCGTCAGGAACGGCGTCGTCGTGAGCGTGCCGGATACCGTGCAGCCACCCGAAAGGGCTTGGCTCGTCAGGCCGATCGTCGTTTCCCTGAGGGTCGCGTTCTGCGTGATGCTGGCCTTGACGGTGCTCGGGCCGCAGGCGCCCAAGAGCGTGTTGACTGCGACGCCGTTCAACGAAAGACCGGTCGACGATGTCACCGCGCCCGTCCATGGCAACTGGGCAGCTGTGACACCCGTACACAGGGAGCCGCCGGAGAACTTGGCCGACGTAATGGAGATCGCACCGCTACTGGTGACGCTACCGACGAAATTGGCCGTACAGCTCACGGAGACAATGCCCTTCGTCAGCGTGGTGGCGCCTGTCAGACTGATCGCTCCGGCAGGAGAGACAGACACGGCGTATGCCGATGCGGAAGCCGCCAGGAACAACGCCATTGCCGCACCTACGGGGATGAGCTTGAAACGCTTCATGTTGAGAACCTCGCATCAGGTTAAAGGCAGGATGTAATGGCGGCCGGTTGGCGCTGCCGGCCGCCGCGTGAAGCGGTACCACCCCTACTGAACGAACGCGCCAATCGTGAAAAACGGATTCGGCAGGCCCGTGCCGTTCATCAGCACGGCGAATACCGGGCCAACCTTGATCAGGTAGCCGGTATCGCCGCTTTTGAAGACCGTGGCGGCTCCCGAGGTGAATTTGTTTTGCGCTGTGACGTTGACGAGCCCCGGCTGGCTCTGCGTGAAGTCGAGCGAGAAGTTCGTCGCTGCCGTGGACGTGAACGGATTCAAGAATGCGGCGCTCGTCCCTTGAAACAGCGTCGATGTGTAGTTGACGCCGGGGTTCGTCGTTGTCGTATCGTCGAGGCAAGCGCCTTCGAACACGGGCGGCGAGGTGGAGGTCGGAGCGTAGGCGCTCACGATGCCGCAGGCGGTGACGCTGTTCGCGCCGATGTACGCGCCGGTCATCGTCGACAGATCGACATGCTGTACAGGGGCGAGCAGCGAGATACCGAGTTGATCGTCGACCGACGAATCGGTTAGCGTCGTGCCCGAGTGCGCATAGCCGACGCGGATGACGACGGGAATGATTTGCCCGTTCAGCTTGCCGGCAATCATGATGCCGTGCGCTTGGTCGCCTGCGAGCGGGACCTGCAGCAATCCCGCGCCGACGGCCGGGTAAACGTCGGCCCCAAACCCTGAGTTGATGTTCGCCGCACTGGTGAAGACGTTGTCTTGCGATCCGTCCGTATTCGTTCGCAGCGTCCAATTGCCGCCGCTCGTCGGGCAAGACGTGTACGACTGGCCGCTATCGGGGGTACACGAGCCGTCGGCATGCATCGTCTCGGTCACCTGAATCCCGTCCGCCTGCCATCCGAGCAACGTGCCGGTCGGGATCGCGGGTGTCGTTTGGAGATCGCCGCCCGACGGGGTGAAGTGGATGCCCAGTTCGTTGTAGTGGCCCGCCACTTTCGAAAAATCGGTCACCGTTTGACTGAATGCGATGAACGGGTAGTAGTCGAACGTCTTGCTCGGCACGGTCGCCACGTACGTCCCGGGTGCGATCTGCACCCCATCGAACTGCACCGTCGACCCAGGAATGCCGCCGCCGACAATGCCATTGCCGACGAACAACATCGGCGGATCGTTCGGATCGATCGCGACATGGTAGCTGCCATCGGCCGTCTGTCCGTTTTCGAGCACGAACGCGCAGCGGTTCTGCTCGGCGGTGGGCAGCTTGAGCGGTGTGGCCGCCACGCCCTGAGCGTTTTGGATTTGATAAAGATCGGCGTTCTGGTAGTCGCCTGTAATCGTCAGCCCGGCGCGCGTGGTATTGACCTGTCCCGCGGAAGTCGGCACTTCCGATTCGATGAACGTCATCTGATACTGCTTTTTTGACGTGTCGAACTTGACCTTGATGTATTCGCCGCTGCCCGAGCCACCCGTAAAAGTCGTGCTGTAGTCGAGCGAAGCGGGGCATAGCGTTGCCGGATCGGAAGGTTGCGTGGTGGCGCCCGAGCCCGAGCAAACGTTGCCCGAACAGGGCGCAGTGGCGATCGGCGCGGGGTTGTCGGACCCACCGCCTCCGCAGCCGCCCGCGAGCAGCGCGATGGCCAAGGCCGCGGCCGTCGCAGGAAAAATGGATTGAATGCGCGCGGTAGGCGCCATGGTTTGTCTCCTGTGGTCCGATGCTTCGGTCCCGGGCTCGTGCTTCGCAGTTGGCCAAGGTCAGCGCTTCGACGCTCGATCGGAATCGATACTGAACCGTCTCTCCCGTTTCGCAAAAGAAGCACTGGCTCCGATCCCTGCGGAGTTCGCAATATGAATGGGTGAATAATTGCCATCAATTGGCATATCGAGGGCAGCGGCGCTACCTTACGGGTGTCTCGCGATTGGTGTAAATAGAGACGAGGATCCAAACGAATTTTTATAAATTCTTCAATATCTGCGCGGGTTTGAGCGATCGTTTAAAACGGCCGATGTTGTGAGATTTACCGGGTCTGTCATGCCGTTTGAGTGAATCTTTTCGAGATACGCTTGAGATGTGCCCTCTGCGTGCTCCGGAGGGAGGCGGGGTCGACGCGCATAGCGACCGTGAGTGAGTTGGCGGAAAAATCATCGGAACGGGCCCATAAACACGCGGTGGCTCGGCTTATGTGAAAGCGCGGCATTGTGTGGGGCCGGCATGAATGCTTTGCATGTGCATTTGCCGCAATTCGCGGTTGCGCCGATTAAAAATAGAAAAGACGCATCAGGCCAAGTTGATCATTAATATATTCAGCGGAAGTTTTGCTGAGTATGGCGGGCGGCGACTGCCACTGAGGAAAATTGCAGCTGAAATCGTTTTACTTTGCGCCGCAATAAATGGCGATAGGTAGCATGCGGCCATACGATCCGAGATGGTCGTGGAATGTCGGGTGCACGGGGCGGCGGTCCGGCCGCGATCGCCACGGCGGCCAGCCTACGTAGCCGGCAGGGAAACGCGCAACGTGTGTTTCGAGGCCGGCTGTGGGACTGCGACATGGCTGGCGATCTTACCGGCGACGATATCGGTATCGATGGCGCCCGGGCGGCCCACGTAGCCTGCTTTGATGATGGCGCACATCGCCACGAGCAACGCGAGCGCGATGGTCCAAAGTGCACAGTAGCCGACGATTTTCATTGAGCGATCACTCCAGCTGACGAGCCGCGTTCGCGTACGCAAACGATTGCGGTGGCCCGTTTATAGCATGGATCTGTGACAGTTCGTCTACGCCAATGTTTAGGTGTCCGATCTATTGGGAACGGGCAGTGGCAGGCACCGCCAGCTGGAAGGTCAACGCCACGATCCTTGCCCGGCGGACTGTGCCGGGCAAGGATCGGGCATCGCTTCACGGCATCACGCGATCACGACTTGAACAAGCTGATCGACGACAGCGCGTTGCCGTGGAAGTCGAACAGCGTGCAGTTGTCCCACTGGTCGCCAGCGCCGGCCTTCCAGCCCGCGCCCGCAACCGGAATCCATTCCGGCTCCCACCAGAACACGCCCTTGCCGCGTCCGCCCGGAATGTTGGCGATGATGTTTTTGACCGCTTGCCAGAACTGCACCTGCCCGGCCGGCGTCATCGGGAAGTTGGTCGTGCCGGCGGTCGTCATGGTGTCCGGCTCCGAGTCGGCGTCGCTCGACGTCCACGCGAACGCGGTTTCGACCACCATCAGCGCCTTGTCGTAGCGCACCGCGATGTCGTTCACGTTATTGGTCAGGTCGGTGAGCGAGCCTTGCCACGCCGGGTAGTAGGACAGGCCGATGACGTCGAACTGCACGCCGCGCGACGTCATTGCGTCGAACCACCAGCGGCTGGTCGCGTTGTTGCCGCCGCTGTCGAGATGCAGCACCACCTTGGTCGCGGAATTGACCGATTTCACCGCGTTGTAGCCGGTCTTCAGCAGTGTCGCGAGGTTGTCCAACTGATCGTATTTGCCGAGTGGCCACAGCATTCCGCTCGTGATCTCGTTGCCCACCTGTACCCATTCCGGCGTGACGCCGGCCGCTTTGAGCTGATTCAGCGCGTTGGTTGTGAATGCGTACAACTGCGTACAGGTGTCCGTCAGATTCAGGCCCGCCCATGCGTGCGGCGGATATTGCTTGCTGGGGTCGACCCACCAGTCGCTGTAGTGGAAGTCGATCAGAATGCGCATCCCGAGGGCGGCCGCGCGTTTCGCGAGCGCGACGGCCTGCGCGACGGTGTTGTAGCCGGCCACCGCCTGATTGGACGGGTAGTAGCTCGCGTTGCCCGGGTCGTTCCAGATCTTGATGCGGCACGAGTCGGCGCCGTTATAGCGCAGCAAAGCGAGTGCATCGTGCCGCACGCCGTCTGCATAAAATTTTCCACCGAACGCTTCGATCTGGGGGAGCGTCGACACGTCGACACCCTTCGCGAATGCGCTCGTGTCCGAGAACGCGAGTGCCTTCTGCGTACCAGTGAGCTCGAGACATGCCGCCGCCGCAGTTGAAAGCCCAAGGCGCAGCATCGTTCTTCTATCCATTGTCATCCTCCAGTCAGTCATTCCGCGCGGGTCGGCGGTTTGCCGAACAGAATTTAAGCGCTTAAATTTTGCATCGCATTATTCGTGTCGCTATCGATGCCGCGATGAGCGTAGCAAAAGTGCGGCAGCGTGCGCAAAGGATGCGCACGCTGCCCAATATTTGGAAAGGTGGGACTTCGGAAGGGGCTCTTAGCGCAGTTTGGAAAGGTGGGACTTCGGAAGGGTCTCTTAGCGCAGTTGCGCGGCCGCGACGAACAGCACCATGCTGCCGATCGCGCCGTCGAGCACGCGCCATGCAAGCGCCTTGCGGAACAGCGGGGCCAGCAGCCTGGCACCGTAGCCGAGCGACACGAACCAGAGCGTGCTGATTGTCATGGCGCCGAGGGCGAACGCCACCCGCGCGCCATCCGGCTCTCGGGCCCCGGCGGTGCCGATGAGCAACAGGACATCGACATAAACATGGGGATTGAGCCACGTAAACGCCAATGTCATTAGGACTACTGACCATCCTGTTTGTCCGGTCGTCGCAGGAATCGCCGCCCGCTCACCGCCCACTTCCATGACGGCATGGCCGGGACGCCACGCGCGCCTGAGCGTCGATAGCCCGAACCAGGCGAGATAGGCGAGCCCCCCGTACAAGATCACTTCGACAAGACGCGGGTAGCGCGTTGCGAGCGCGGCGGCGCCGCCCACGCCGGCTGCGATCAGCAAGTAATCCGAAAGCGTGCAAAGCATCACGATCTTGCCGACGTGCGAGCGCATGATTCCCTGGCGGAGCACGAAGGCATTTTGTGCGCCGATGGTGACGATGAGCGAGGCGCACAGCGCCGCGCCGTGCGAATAGGCGGTCCAGTTCATGATAAAGCGGGTAGACGATTGGGGGTGGATGGCGTTAGTCTGCATGCCGGATGCATCTAAGAACAGCTAATTCGGCTAAAGCCGATTAAGGAGCGCTAATGATCGACTATGCGTTGCTGGATGCGCTCGCGGCGGTCGTGCGCCATGGCTCGTTCGATCGCGCCGCCAGCGAACTGAACGTCACGGCATCGGCCGTCTCGCAGCGCGTGAAGCTGCTCGAGGAGCGGGTGGGCAGCGTGCTCGTGAAGCGAGGGCAGCCGTGCGTGGCCACGGCATCGGGGGCGTTGCTGTGTCGCCATACCGAGCGCGTGCGGTTGCTCGAGGCCCAGCTCGCGGACGATATGCCCTCGATGGCGGGCAGCTTGCTGGGGCAGTCGTGGCCGACGCTGCGCGTGGCCGTCAATGACGATAGCGTCGGTACCTGGTTCGTCGATGCCGTGGCGCAATTTTGCGCGCAGCGGCGCATGCTGTTGGACCTCGTCATCGACGATCAGGACCACACCGCTCAACGGATTCGCGACGGCAGCGTGCAAGGCGCGGTCACGACGCAGGCCGAGCCCGTGCAAGGGTGCCGCTCGGTGAGGCTCGGGCGAATGCGCTATCTGGCCGTCTGCTCGCCGTCATTTTTCGCCCGTTATTTCGCGGACGGAGTCAATCGCGAGGCGCTGCGGCGTGCGCCTTGTGTGGTCTTCAACCCCAAGGATGCATTGCAAGCGCGGTTCATGCGCCGCCTGACGCGTGCGGACATCGACCCGCCGCAGCATTGGCTGCCGCATGTCGGCGGCTACTTGCGCGCGTGCGTCACGGGGCTTGGCTGGGGCATGTGCCCGACGCAGATGATCGGCACTTTGGTGGAGCGGGGCGAACTGGTGGAACTGTCCCCGGGGCGCCATCTCGACGTCGATCTGTATTGGCAAAGCTGGCGGCTCTCGATCGGCTGGTTGGACGAATTCAGCGCCGTCTTGAAGCAGCGCGCCGGGGAATTTCTCGATTAGTGCCCTGTCCGCCGGAAGTCGCGGTAAACCCTCGGCGGTCGATCCCTTTTGCTCAGCGCATTTGTGTTCTGGCAACATAGCGTGTTTTGTCTCTCCGGAGAACGTTGCGCAAAGACGCAACCGGCGCGCGAGCGCCGATAACGATCGGTTCTCCGTGCTTGTCCCCAACCACTGCGAGTAGCGCATTTCCTATGGTTTTGAACGTCGAAAGTGCCCGCCAAGCTGCGGATTTAGGCAGCAAGATCCGAGCGCTGAGGCACCGGCTGCATAAAACGCTCGATGAAACGGCAACGGCCGCCGGTATCTCCAAGCCGTTTTTGTCCCAAGTCGAACGCGGCCTCGCCACTCCGTCGTTGACGTCCCTGGCGGGTATCGCGACAGCGCTCGGCGTCACGCTCCAATACTTCGTCGATACCCCAAGCGAAGAACGTTCGGTTCGCCGTTCGAGCCAGCTGCGATTTTTCAGCTTCGCCGATTCGACGGATCTGTTCGCTCGCCTGACAAATTCGTCAGTTGGCAGTCAACTCGAGAGCATCTTGGTCCGGCTGCCCGCGGGTCAGCCTTCGACGGCGGAGGTGACCACCCACGCGGGCGAGGAGTTCGTCTATGTCATTTCGGGGGAAATGTCGTTGACGCTCGAAGGCAAGACATTCGTGCTCTACGCGGGCGATAGCGCGCATTACGAATCGACGGTGCCGCATAGCTGGGCGAATACAGGTGACATCGAAACCACGCTCGTTTGGGTCGGCACGCCGCGGCTCTTCTAACGAAGACCGAACGAATGAGGAGATACGTCCGCGATGTCCGCGATCGGCGGATAGTGGCTAACGACGGCGATGACGGCACACGGCGGCAGCGCCGATGCCCCGGTTTCGCGGCTTATGGCGCTGTGGGTTCGCGATAGCCGATTTTCTCGGAGATTGCCCTCCCGGCCTCTTTCAAGAGCGCGACGTAATGCGCCTTCGTATCGGCGCCGCAGCGCATCGTCGGAAACGAGATCGACAGCCCCGCGAGAACCTGGCCGAACCGATCGAACACCGGTACCGCGATACAGAGCAAGCCATCCTCTTGTTCCTCGTTGTCTTCTGCATAGCCCCGCTCGCGCACGCTGGGCAGGATGGCGAGCACGGCCTGTGCCGATGCGAGGGTTTTCGGCGTCGACTTCTTGAACTCGAGACGCGATAGCACGTGCGCCGCCTCTTGCGGTGGCATCCAGGCGAGCAGCACCTTCCCGATCGCCGTGCTGTAGAGCGGATTGCGCCTGCCGATGCGCGACTGCATGCGCAAACCGTAATCGGCGTCGATCTTGTGGATGTAGATGATGTGATCTTCGTCGAAGGCGCCCAGGTGGACGGCTTCGCGCGTCAGCTGCCCGATGCGCCGCATTTCGGTATCGGCCTCGCGGACGAGGTCGACACTCTCCAGCGCCTTCGCGCCGAGTTCGAACAGCCGGATCGTGAGCCGATAGCGGTCCGTTTCGCCTTCCTGTGCGACATAGCCGAGTGTCCTCAGCGTCTGCAGGAAACGGTGAACCGTCGTCTTGGACATGCCGAGATGCTGCGACAACTCGCTGATCCCGATCGGGCCGCGATCGCCCAACGCGGCGAGAATGACGAACACCTTACCGACGGCCGATACCGATTCGCTTTTGTCTCCGCTCGAACGGGGTTCGTCATCGTGCGAAGCGATCGCGGCGTCGCGATCCTGCTGCCGGGGCCTTGCTCTCATCGTCCTTCTGTCCGTCGATAGGGAATCTGACGAGAGCATAACGCGTCCCGATACCGTCATTCGATTTTTAACGGGCGAGCCAGCCGCCGTCGACCGCAAGCGTGTGGCCGTGGACATAGTCCGAAGCCGGCGAGGCCAGGAACACGACCGGGCCTGCGAGATCGTCCGGCGCGCCCCATCGGCCGGCCGGAATGCGCGCGAGGATTTCGTCGTTGCGTTCGCGATCGTCGCGCAACGCAGCCGTGTTGTTCGTGGCCATGTAGCCCGGTGCGATGGCGTTGACGTTGATGCCTTTGGCGGCCCATTCATTGGCGAGCAGCCGCGTGAGGCCGAGGACGCCGCTTTTCGAGGCGGTGTAAGAGGCCACGCGAATACCGCCTTGGAACGAAAGCATGGAAGCGACGTTGATGATCTTGCCGCCTGCCCCTTGCCGAACGAACTGCCGTGCGACGGCCTGCGAGAGGAAGAACACGCTCTTCAGGTTGACATCGATCACGGCGTCCCAATCGGCCTCGCTGAATGTCAGTGCATCGTTGCGGCGGATGATGCCGGCGTTGTTGACGAGCACGTCGATGCGGCCGAATGCTTCGACGGACGCGGCCACGATCGAATCGACGGCATCGAGGGCGGCGAGATCGGCGCGAACATCGACAAAACGCTGGCCGGCGCCTTCGACGCGCGCGCGGGTATCGGCCGGGTCGCTTCGATTGACGCCGACAATCCCGCAGCCAGCTTCGGCGAGCGCAATGGCCATCGCCGCGCCCAGGCCCGTGTTGCAGCCCGTGACAATGGCGCTCTTGCCGGTCAGATCGAACAGTCGTGCTGGCATGGAGTGTCCGCGTCGGTCTTTCGAAGGGGGAGGGACAACAACGGTGCGCTCATCGCAGATCGCGCACGGCGACGTGGTCCATGTCATGGAACACCTGGTTTTCGCCGACCATGCCCCAGACGAAGCTGTACGCGCGCGTGCCGACACCTGAGTGAATGGACCAACTGGGGCAGATGACGGCCTGCTCGTTGTGCACGACCACGTGCCGTGTTTCCTTCGGCTCGCCGATCATGTGGAAGACGGCAGCGTCGTCGGGCAAGCCGAAGTAGAAATAGACTTCCATGCGCCGCTCGTGCGTGTGGCAGGGCATCGTATTCCAGAGATTGCCCGGCTCGAGCTTGGTCATGCCCATCGAAAGCTGGCACGTGGGCAAGACCTCGGGGACGATGAACTTGTAGATCGTGCGGCGGTTGCTCGTGGACGGATCGCCCAGCGTTTCTGGCGATGCTTGCGCGAGCGTGATCGTGCGCGTGGGATAGCGGGTGTGGGCTGGTGCGCAGTTCAGGTAGAACTTCGCCGGATGCCTGGAATCTTCACTGCCGAACGTGAGCGCTTGCGCACCCTGGCCGACATAGATCGCTTCTTCCCTGCGCACTGTATGGCGCATACCGTCCACTTCCACCCAGCCGTCGCCGCCGACGTTGATCGCGCCCAGTTCGCGTCGCTCGAGCAGGTGACTCACTCCCATCGCCTTGCCGAGCGAGGCCGGCACTTCAACGGGCCGCGAGGCGGGCCACGCGCCGCCGACGATGATGCGGTCGATATGACTGTAAGTCAGCGAAAGCGCGTCTGGCTCGAAGACGCTTTCCACGAGGAATTGGCTGCGTAGCCCGGCTGTATCGAGCGTTTTCGCATGTTCGCTGTGAATGGCTTGCTTGACTTGCATGGGGCTCTCCGGAGTCCTGAGACGGCGCTGGAACGCATTGAAACACAGTTTTTCTGTTTTCGGAACGCAGATCCGAAAATGAAAAATGTGCCGACCGAGAGGTCGCGTAACGGGCTGACATCAGGTAAAAATCGGCGAGGGTATACGACGAAGTGCGTCTCGCGTGAAATCGGAATATCGTTCCGAACTAACAAAAAAGACGCATCCGACAACCGGACGAACTCGTCCACGGAGGAGACGTGAACATCAAACAGGCGATAGACCGTATCCCCGGCGGGCTGATGCTCGTCCCGATGCTGCTCGGCGCGTGCGTGCATACGTTCGCCCCGGGTGCCGGCAAGTACTTCGGTTCGTTTACGAACGGGCTCATCAGCGGCACGGTACCGATTCTTTCCGTCTGGTTCTTCTGCATGGGCGCGACGATCGACTTTCGCGCGACGGGCGTGGTGCTCCGCAAGTCGGGCACGCTCGTGCTGACGAAGATTGCCGTTGCATGGCTCGCGACGCTGTGCGCCGCGCAGTTCATTCCGGACGACGGGATCAAGAGCGGCGTGCTCGCCGGGCTCTCGCTGCTCGCAATCACGGCGTCGATGGACATGACCAACGGCGGGTTGTATGCGGCGGTCATGCAGCAATACGGCACAAAAGAGGAAGCGGGTGCGTTCGTCTTGATGTCGATCGAATCGGGCCCGCTCATGAGCATGTTGATCCTCGGCGCCACCGGGGTGGCCGTATTCGAGGCGCGACTTTTTGCGGGCGCTGTGCTGCCCTTCGTGATCGGTTTTGCGCTCGGCAACCTGGATAGCCAATTGCGCGAGCTATTCGGGCGCTGCGTTCATCCGCTGATTCCCTTTTTCGGTTTCGCACTCGGCAACGGGATCGATTTGAACGTCATTGCCAAGAGCGGCTTGCCAGGACTTTTGCTCGGGCTGATCGTGATCGTCATCACCGGCATTCCGCTAATGCTGTCGGACAAGCTCATTGGCGGCGGTAACGGGGCGGCCGGGCTTGCGGCGTCTTCGACGGCCGGTGCCGCGGTGGCGAACCCGGCGATCATCGGCGAAATGGTACCGAAGCTCAAGCCGCTTGTGCCGGCTGCGACGGCCATGGTGGCCACGGCTTGTCTCGTCACGGCCATCCTCGTGCCGATTCTGACGGCCATGTGGGTGCGCCGGGCTCGTCGCGTTGGCGGCTTGCCGGAGTTTGCGAGCCCGGTGGCGGGCGAGGCGACGCACGGGACGGTGATCGAACAGGAAGGGCCGATCTGAAAGTGAAACGGCGTGCCGTCCTGGGCAGTCGAGCGATGAATGTCGCGAAAGCCCTGCGCGTGCGAATTCAGCCATTCGCCCCATAGCGATCTCGCGGATCCCACTTATTTCAGCGCCGAATCGGCCGCTGCCTAAAAATCGCTTGATTTGGAAGCGATTACTTTCTAATATGCGCGACATGAACCCTACCATCGACGGCGGAGCCGAATCGCGCGGACCAGGTCGACCTCGAGAATTCGCGGTCGACGACGTACTGGACAAGGCGATCATTGTTTTCAGCGAGTATGGTTTTCACGCGACGTCGATGGCCAGGCTAACGGCTGCACTGGGCATCGCCGAGGGCAGCATCTACAAGGCATTCAAGGACAAGCGGGCCATTTTTCTGGCCGCTTTCGAACGTTATGTCAGCCAGCGCAACGCGCGAATCGCGCAGGAGCTGGCGAGTGCGCAGACAGGAAGAGCGTGCGTCGAGGCGATCCTTAGACTGTATGCCGAATACTGCCATGGTGCGGTTGGCAGACGCGGCTGTCTCGTGGTCGGCAGCGCCGTCGATCTGGCAAGTTCAGACGCGGATATGGCCAAGCGCGTGGCCAGCGTGCTCAAAATCCATGAAAAGCGTCTTGTGGCAGCAGTCCGGCAAGGACAGGGCGACGGCTCGATCTCCTCCCGTTTGGACGCGGAATCCACCGGGCGGTTGCTCCTTTGTGTGGTTCAGGGCATGCGCGTACTGGGCAAGACGGGCCGGTCGCATGGCGAGATGATGAGCATCGTCGAAAACGCGCTCGAATTGCTCAACTGATTTTTTTGCCAAATTTGGAAGTGATCGCTTCCAAATATATCGCCTCGGTGATTGGCTCGCTCTCGCGGCGGCGGCCGCGATCGCTTTTGCGAGGGCGTTCGGTGACGGTCGCCGGCGCCGATCGCACCAATGAGTCATCTTGCTTCGCACCGCCGATCGGCGACGCGTTGGCGCAACTTTCAAAGAGGAGAAAATCGTCATGGAGCACAGCGTGATTTGCACATCGGCGGCTGATACATGCCCGCCGTTCGATTCCACTGAATTCTGGCGTGTGTTTCATCAAGACACCGTCACGGTGAACGGCGTGCGGCTGCATTTCGTCGAGGGCGGCCGCGGCGCGCCGGTGCTGCTGCTGCCCGGATGGCCGCAAAGCTGGTATGCATGGCGGTACGTCATGCCATTGCTTGTCGAGGCGGGCAGACGCGTGATCGCCGTCGATCCCAGGGGAATGGGCGATTCGGATCGTCCTGACGCAGGGTACGACTTGCGAACCGTGGCTGCTGACATCCACGGCTTCGTTGAGGCGCTGGGGCTGATGTCGGAGGGTCCGATCGACGTCGTGGGGCACGATGTCGGCGCCTGGATCGGCTATGCCTATGCTGCGGATTGGCCGCAAGACGTGCGTCGTCTCGCAGTCTTCGACTCGGCGCTGCCCGGCATCACGCCGTTTTCGGCAGCGGGTATTCCGACCGAAGAAGCTAACGTCAAGACGTGGCATTTCGGGTTCAATCGGTTAAGCGATTTGCCGGAAATCCTGTTGCAGGGACGTGAGCGGGAATTCCTGGCTTGGCTGTTTCGAGCCAAGGCGCTTCGTGGGTGGACCATTACACCGACGGACCTCGAAGAGTATGTGAGAGTGAATACGCTACCGGGCGCGACGCGCTCCGCGCTTTCTTACTACCGGCACATATTCGGTGCCGAAGGGCTGGAACACAACCGCCAGCGCGCCGAGACCCGGCTCGACATCCGGGTGCTCGCATTTGGCGCGCAGATGGGCGTCGGTTCGATGCTGCTCGACACGATGCGCATCGTTGCTCACGATGTTCGCGGTGGCGTGTTCAACGATTGTGGGCACTATATGCCCGAGGAGGCGCCGCGCGTCGTCGCGAGTCTGATTCTCGAGTTCGTCGCGGCAGCGTGACGGTGGCGGTTAGGCACGGCGTAGCCGTGCCCGTAGGAACTTGACGAGACCGCGCAATTTATTTTGCTATCCACTGGGCGGGCGCTGGGCGATGACTGCCGAAATCGGTTGTTTGCCGGCCGCCAACACTCTTTTAAAGACCGCCCCGCCCCGGCCCGGCCTGGACAAATTCGGTTCGGATCATGTCTGCGAGCCGAGATGCACCGGCGGCTTTCCGATGGTATGGTCCTGCCACATACATGAAGCAGATTGATTAATTGTGACAGATAACCTCCTGCGTCACGCTTTGGGCGGCCTAACTGCTTTCTTCGCTGTGGCTCGCGAGCGAAGCTTTACCCGGGCTGCCGCTCGGCTGGGTTTATCGCAAACAGCGGTAAGTCACTCCGTCCGCTCCCTCGAGAAGACCTTGGGCGTCCGGCTGTTGGCGCGTCACTCGCGTGCCGTTGTCCCTACCGAAGAGGGCGAGCGTTTGCTGCGCACTGTTGCTCCCCGGCTCGCGGAAATCGACGCTGGGCTGCTCGAGGTATCAGAACTGGCCAACAAGCCTGCGGGCTCGATCCGGATCACCGCTCCCGAGGATGCAATCCGCCTTCTTCTCACGCCCAAGCTGAAGAATTTTTTGAAGACCTACCCGGATATCAAGGTCGAGCTCTTTCTCGATAACGGGTATGTGGATTTGGCGGCTGAGCAGTTCGACGCCGGTGTTCGCCTCGGCGAACTCGTGGCGCAAGACATGATTGCGGTGCGCATCGGCCCACCGGTTCAGTTTTCGGTCGTAGCGACCAAGCGTTATTTTTCCAAGCGTGAGCGCCCTCAAAAACCGGCGGATCTGATGCGCCACAATTGCATCAATGTGAGAACGATGACGAATGGGAGCCTATGGGCGTGGGAATTCAAAAAGGGCGGACAACAGGTCAACGTCCATGTCGACGGTCAGCTCACCTATAACAGCCTCTTCGATTGCCTTGCCGGCGCCGTAGCAGGGCTGGGCGTCGCCTATGTGCCGAGTGAACTCGCCGAGCCCTATGTGCGTGCCGGGCATCTCGTGCAGGTACTTGAGGAGTGGTGCCCCTTCTGGTCGGGATTTCATCTGTACTACCCCAGCCGCCGTCAGCCCTCCGGAGCGATGGCCATGCTTATAGCCGCGTTGCGCTACGACTCTTGACGCCGCGGAGCGCAACCCGAGCCGAGCCCGATTATTCAATCTGGCTCATCCTTGCATGCGGACACATGTGTTTATCCTCAGTCCGATTGCGATTACATTAGCTTTCATGGTGAAGATCGAGGGGAACCTATTCCTTCCCGAGGACTTCGTCCACAAGACCCAACATACGGCGGTTACTGTGGGCAACCCAATGGACGAGGGCGCGATGGAGCGCGCCGTCCTCTTACCGGAACGCGAAGTCTTCCGTTCCGCGGCGGGACGATCTCCTTGATATAGCGAGCGGGAATGGCCCGAGACTGAATCGGCGTGAGCGATATCGCCGGGACTTCACAACATAGGTTGGCATTGTGAAAACGAAACTTTGTCGGCGAATCGCATTCGCCGCGGCTGTGGCCACAGCGCTCTCTTTCGTGAGCTTCGGCGCGTCGGCACAGCAACGTCAACATGACGCACGCGCCGTTCAAGCCGCTCCCGAAAAAGAGGGTATAGCCATGTCGAGGAACTCAAACGAAGCGACCCGTATCAAGCTGAGTTTTGACGGAGGTGAGGCCGTGGTCGAGCTCAACGACAACGCTACGAGCCGGGATCTCGTCTCCATGCTGCCGCTCACATTGAAATTTAGCGACTACAACAATGTAGAGAAGGTGGCCTATCCGCCTCGTAAGCTTTCGACGGCCAATGCCCCCTTCGGGTTGACGCCCTCGGTGGGCGATTTCGCCTTGTATGTCCCGTGGGGAGACTTGGTGGCTTACTACCGCGGTTTTCGGCACTCCGACGACCTGGTCCATCTCGGCCGGTTCATCTCGGGTATCGAGCAGTTGTCGAGGAAGGACGGCGAGTTCACAGTCCGGATCGAAGCGGTGAAATAGTGCCCGGTTTTGTTGCTATTGCCGCCCCGATGGCGGGTGCGGCGTTTTCATCAGTATTCGGAAGTAGCGGAAGTTTTTCATGGCAGACCAGATAGGCGCGGCCCCCGCGGAGGTCGTCAATCCTCAACACGAGGCAAGACCGAAACCTGCTCATTGGAGCGGCGTCTTTGCGATGTCGCTGTGCGTGTTCGCGTTGATCGCCTCCGAGTTCATGCCGGTGAGCGTACTCACGCCGATGGCGGTCGACCTGCATGTCACTCAAGGGATGGCCGGACAAGGCATTGCGATCTCTGGTGCGTTTGCAGTGCTGACCAGCCTGTCGATCGCATGGCTGACCCGAGGCGTGAACCGCAAGACGCGGCTGCTGGCATTGACCGCATTGATGGCGCTTTCCGGCGCCGTGGTCGCGCTGGCACCCAGCTATGCGATCTATATGGTTGGCCGCGCCCTCATCGGCGTGGTGGTCGGTGGTTTTTGGTCGATGTCAGCCGCGACTGCCATGCTGCTGGTACCTCCCGCCCAGCTACCGCGTGCTCTGGCAATCTTCAATGGCGGCAATGCGTTGGCCACGGTGGTTGCCGCGCCACTTGGAAGCTATCTCGGATCGGTCATGGGTTGGCGCGGCGCCTTCTTCTGTCTGGTGCCCCTGGCTGCGATCGCCCTGATCTGGCAGTGGATCAGCCTGCCCTCCATGAAGAGCCAGGACGGCTCGCGGGGCTCGGGTAACGTCTTCAGGATGCTCAGGAGTCGTTCTGTGGCCTTGGGAATGGCTGCATCCGGCGCGTTCTTCATGGGGCAGTTCGCCCTGTTTACCTACGTGCGGCCTTTCCTCGAGACGGTCACGCGCGTTCAAGTCTCCGCGCTATCGCTCATTCTGCTCGTGATCGGCGTTGCCGGCTTTATCGGCACGGTGCTGATCGGCTCCGTGCTCAAGCGCAGCCTATATGGGACGCTGATTGCAATTCCAGTGCTGATGGCGGCGATTGCGTTGACGCTGATCCCCCTCGGCGCCTCGCGCGCCGCCGTGGTAGTCCTTCTGACGCTGTGGGGGCTGGTTGCGACGTCGGCCCCCGTGGGCTGGTGGACCTGGATCGCTCAAACCACACCAAAGAGGGCCGAGGCCAGCGGCGGCCTCATGGTGGCGATAATCCAGTTGTCCATCGCACTGGGCTCGACCGTAGGCGGCTTGCTGTTCGATTCGATCGGCTATCGGAGTACGTTCATGGCGAGCTCGGCCGTGTTGCTGCTCGCGGCCTTCCTCGCGTTCCTGACCTCCCTTTCTCGAGTACCCCAACGTGCTTGAGCGGTCCCGCTCGCCAACGTTGTTGTGCGCTACCTTTACTGCATTGATGCGGCGCCTCGAGCCCACGGGCGGCACTCCCTAAGCTAAGTCGCGCTAGCGTTGTGCTGATAAGATCGAACCGCGCCCATGCGCAGGATAAGTAAATGCCCCGACAACATTACAGCGATCTGATCGCGTTGGCCATGGTGGCACGCGAACGCAGCTTCACGCGCGCAGCAGTGGAATTGGGCATGTCGCAGTCGATGCTCAGCCACACGATCAGGCAACTGGAAGAGCGCTTGGGCGTGCGCCTTTTGACGCGCACCACGCGCAGTGTGTCGGTGACCGAGGCAGGCGAACGGCTGCTGGCCATTGCCGCACCGCGACTGAAGGAAATCGAAACCGAGCTCCGCTACCTCACGGAGTTGCGGGATGTTCCTGTGGGCACCGTTCGGATCACCGCCCCCGACCACGCTATCGACACTGTCGTGTGGCCGAAGCTCGCCAGGATTCTGCCGGCCTATCCGCAAATCAATGTGGAACTTGATGTCGACTACGCCTCGAACGACATCGTGCAAGGCAGATATGACTTTGGTGTGCGGCGGGGTAACGCAGTGGTCACGGGCATCTCGGCCGTGCGAATCAGCCCCGACCAGCGGTTTGCGATCGTCGCCACCCCTAGCTACCTCGCCGCGCATGCTGCGCCGACCCGGCCGGAGGATCTTTTGCGCCATGAGTGTATCTCGCTCCGGCTTCCATCTCGAGGGAGCGTGCAAGCCTGGGAACTCAACCGGGGCCAACGGACGATGCTGGCGCGGGTGAATGGCAGGTTGGTGTTCAATGGCATCTATCAGGTGCTCAATGCCGCGCTCTCCGGCCAAGGTCTGGCCTATGTGCCCGAAGATCTCGCGGCTGCGCATCTTAAGTCGGGGAAGCTGTTGCCGGTGATGAGACCGTGGTGGGGCAAGTTTCCCGGGTACTACCTCCTCTACGCGAATCAGTCGGAGCCTTCGCGCGCGATGCGTGTAGTCATCGACGGCCTACGGCACAAGGACTAGTTTGCGTCGCGGCGTTGTTCGCCGCGCATAGAATGACCTTGCAACACCGGTACCTGGTGCCGAACCGCCGTCAGTTCGGCCATGATGGAGACACCGATCTCCACAGGCGTTTTCGCGCCGATGTTCATTCACTTCTACATCGACACCATCCATAAATCGTTTGTTAATCCTTCCTCATCGACAGTAACGATTCCGTGTGGCAACGCAAGAAGGCGCCGCACGATGCAGTGCGGCGCCGAGCGTGTTGCTCATGCTGCGCGGAGCGAATGCGCCGCTTGCACTTACGGCCCGGTCAGGGCCTTAGCAGGACCTTGATCGCACGCCGTTCATCCATGGCACGGTAACCCTCCGCAACGTCGGCGAGCGGCAATTCCAAGTCGAACACCTTGCCCGGATTGATTTTGCGTTGAAGCACTCGATCAATGAGGTCCGGCAAGAAGCGCCGTACCGGTGCCGGCCCACCGAGAAGGCGCCGCTGGCCGAAGAACAGCCGCTCTCCCTCGAGCGAAACGCCGTGGGGCACGCCGACATAGCCGACAGAGCCTCCCGGACGTGCGCTGTTGATGGCCTGCAGTATTGATTCTTGCGTACCGACGCACTCGAGTACCGAATCCGCGCCCACGCCTTGCGTCAACTCCATGATGCGTGCGACGCCTTCGTCGCCGCGTTCGGTGATGATGTCGGTCGCGCCGTACTCGAGCGCGAGCGCCTGACGGGTCTTGTGCCGGCTCATCGCAAAGATGCGAGCCGCACCCAACTGTTTGGCCGCGAGCACGCCCATCAGTCCGACGGCACCGTCACCCACCACGGCAACAGTCGAGCCGGGCTTCACGTTTGCGGCATCCGCCGCGTACCAGCCCGTGCCCAGCACATCGGATACGGCGAGCAGGCTCGGGATGAGATCGGCAGGCGGCGGTTCGGCCGTCGCGATCAGCGTCCCATCCGCAAGCGGTACGCGCGCCCGCGGCGCCTGCGCGCCGCTCATGAACTCGCGCTGCTGGCACGACGATTGAAAGCCAATCCGGCAGTGCGGGCAGCTATTGTCCGAGAGGCAAAAGGAGCCCACGACGAACTGGCCCGGCCGGACAGACGTGACCGCGTTGCCGATCTCTTCGACGATACCGCAGTATTCGTGTCCCATCGCCATGGGTTCGGCGACGTCTTGAAGCCCGCGATAAGGCCAAAGATCGGAGCCGCAGATGCAACTGGCCGAGAGGCGGATAATCGCATCCGTCGGCTTGAGAATGGCTGGTTCCGGCCGCTCTTCGAAGCGAACGTCCCTCGGCCCATATAAAACGGTTCCCAGCATTTGCGCATTCTCCGGTCAGGTCGAGTCCTTCATTCTAGGCGCCGCACGCTGCGCGGTTTAGCCAAGAAAATCGAAAGCCCCTATGAATTGCATTGATCAATCTCGGTCAATCGCACTTGCTGGCTTGGCTTGCCGATGCGAGCTGAGCCTGTGCATTGGCGTTTTGCGCGGTCATGATCTTCTGCGTCGCCGCGTGCGCATCGTCTACCCACGTCCGCGGGTTCTGGCGCGCGGGGTTGTAGCCGGCGCGTTCGTACTGAATCAGATCTTCTTTGACCTGTTCACGCGTCAATCCCTGAGTGGACTGAGCCGAGGCGAGCAAGGGGCTGGAAATGCCTAGTGCGATGATGAGGATACGAAGGCTGTGTTTCATAGTATTGCTCCAGAAAGAGTGAGTGCCTCGTCATACGCCGATTCGTGACCGGCGATGGCATGGGTTGCGCGATTCCAAGAACCGCTAGCAGAATCTGGCGTCGAGGCGTGGGCGCCGGATCGGCGTCTCGCCCACCATGCTGGTCCTCCTGGTCTGTGCTTTCGTTATCGGAGGGCCCCTGCACGGAAACGGGTTAACCCTTGCATGGCCTCTACTTTACGTCTGGCCTTCATGCAGATTAAGTGGGCGCGGCCTATAGGGTTTATTCGTATCGTTCATGAGTGGGCGGTGCCGCAGAGGGAAACTCATACATCGCGTGCTGCGCGCACGTTGCACGAAATGCACGGTGTCTTTCAGTGCTAGGATCTCGCGTCCGGAAAACAGGTGATGTGGATGCCCCGCGAAAATCTGAACGACCTTCTCGTATTCATCGCCGTTTCTCGCGAAAAGAGCTTCACGCGAGCGGCGGCAAAGCTCGGTGTATCGCAATCGGCGCTCAGTCATGCCATTCGCGACCTCGAAGCACGCTTGGGCGTGCGTCTTCTGACGCGAACAACTCGCAGCGTTTCGACGACGGAGGCGGGTGAAGAGCTTTACCAGACCGTCGCACCGCGTATCGACGAGATCGATGCAAAGCTCGCCTCGCTTTCCGAGTTCAGAGATAAACCCGCTGGTGTCATTCGCATCACAGCGACCACCCATCCTATCGATACGGTCATCTGGCCGAAGCTAAAAGGCGTTCTTTCCAAGTACCCCGACATCAAGGTGGAGATCACCGTCGACTACGGTCTGGCCAATATCGTCGAGGAACGCTACGACATCGGCGTCAGGTTCGGCGATCAAGTTGAAAAAGACATGATCGCGGTTCGAATCAGCCCGGACGTTCCAATGACGATCGTCGGCGCTCCGTCTTATCTGCAGGAACGAAAGGCGCCTAAATCGCCCGAGGACTTGCTGAACCATGACTGCATCACGTTGCGCCTGGCCACCACGAAGGGAATCTACGCTTGGGAGCTGAAGAAGGGGAAACGGGAGACACAAGCGCGCGTAGGTGGGCAGTTGACCGTCAACACTCAGCCACAAATGTTGCGCGCGGCACTCGACGGGTTCGGATTAGCGTTTCTCCCCCTTGGGGCCGCGTTGCCGTACATCCGTGCCGGCGAACTGCTCAGCGTGCTGCAGGACTGGTGCCCGACTTTCCCTGGTTACCACGCGTATTACCCGAGCCGACGTCAAGCGTCGCGCGCGTTTTCCATCGTCATCGACGCGTTGAAACACCGGGGATAGTCTCCGGTTGGCAGTGGGCAAGAAAAGCGCGGCGCGGTGCGCAATATCGCTCCCAGCTACGGGCACAGCCAGTTCGGCGCGGTGGCCGGCATCATGACCCTGTTCTGATTGATGTTGCTTTCGCGCGTTCGCGCAACGGCGAATGCGATCAGCGGAAGTTGCGGTGTTTCGGCGGTTTCGCCGCCCGGCAGGACCGCTTTGTAAGTGCTCCGCCGGTCTTCTTGCGCTTGTTGCTAAAAACGTTGCTCAGCGTCCTCGCACATGACAGCCGCTGCGCCACTTTCCGTGGCATCTGTCATGTCCTCAGCGTTGCTGGGGCGGCCTAGCGAGGTATTGCTCGTCGGTCACCGGCTCCAGCCACTCGACGTTCTTCCCGTCCAGCGCCTCTTGGATCGCGATGTGTGTCATGGAGGTCGTCGGTGACGCTCCGTGCCAATGCTTGTGGCGTGGAGGGCACCAGATTACGTCGCCCGCGCGGATCGTTACGATGGCCTCGCCTTCGCACTGCGTCCAACCACAGCCTGCCGTCACGAGCAAGGTTTGCCCGAGCGGATGCGTATGCCAGTGCGATCGTGCGCCAGGCTCGAAGGTCACGCTCGCACATGACACCCTCGCAGGAGGCGGGGGAGCGTTTAGTGGGTCGATGCGCACAGTGCCGGTGAACCATTCGGCGGGACCTTTGATCGACGGCTGGGAGCCTGGTCTCTTCAGTTCCATGGCGTTTCCTCAGTTCTCTGTCTTCGTGTTCACGAAAAGCTCCTTGAGCTTCGCCACGGTTGACATTGCATTGGGCCAACCCGCGTAGAAGGCGAGATGCGTCGTGAGTTCGACAAGTTCATCCTGCGTAACACCGTTCTCGATGGCGCGCGGAAAATGAAAATTCATCTGCTCGGTCTTGCCAAGCGCAATGAGCGCGGCGCACGTTACCAGGCTGCGGTCTCGCTTCGACAACTGCGGACGCTCCCAGACGTCGCCGAACAGGACCTCGTCGCTGAGCGCGGCCAGCTTCGGCGCCAGATCGCCAAACGACTCGCGTGCGGCGGTGGGTATCTTCGACATTCTTGCCTCTCCTTCGTTAAGCATCGAGCGATGCATCAATGCCATTGTCGAGTTGACCGTCATGGCCGACTAGTGGCTAGAATGAACTAATACTTATGAGAGGCTCTCATCAATGCTCCGCGAAAACATCACTGATCTCCTTGCCTTCATCGCCGTCGCACAAGAAGGCAGCTTTACCCGTGCCGCAGCGAGACTGGGGGTGACGCAGAGTGCGCTAAGCCATACGTTGCGCGGACTGGAAGCACGGATGGGCGTGCGGCTTCTCAGTCGAACGACGCGTAGCGTCGCTCCAACGGCCGCAGGCGAGCAACTGCTGAGAAGCGTTACGCCGCGCCTCGAAGAGATCGAAAACGAACTCGCGGCCATCGTTGAAATGCGCGAGAAACCTGCCGGTACGATTCGCATTACTGCCACCGACTACGCGATCGATTCTGTTCTCTGGCCCCGCTTGTCCGGCGTACTGCCGGCCTATCCTGACATTAAGGTTGAATTTGTCGTGGATTATGGCCTGTCCGATATCGTGGCGGACCGATTCGACATCGGGGTCCGCTGGGGCGACCAGATCGCGAAGGATATGATCGCGGTTCGCATTGGCCCCGATGTGCGTCTGGCTATCGTCGCCTCACCGGGGTATCTCAGCAAACGCGAGGCGCCGAGGCAGCCCAAGGACTTGCTTCACCACAACTGCGTTACGCTGCGACTGCCGACGCGCGGCGGCCTTTACGCGTGGGAACTAAAAAAAGGAAAGAAGGAAATCCAGGTGCGCGTCGACGGACAGCTGACGTTCAACGGCACGTACCAGATGCTTAACGCTGCGATCGACGGCGCGGGGCTCGCGTTCGTTCCGGAGGACCTCGTACAACCTCACGTCGCAGCCGGCCGGCTCAGGTATGTACTCGAAGACTGGTTCCCGACGTTTCCAGGACTTCACATTTTTTATCCGGCACGCCGTGAGTTCTCGAGAGCGCTTGCTGTGGTCGTGGACGCGCTACGCATGAACGCTGGCGGAGCGGAACGCACATTGTTTCAAATGCCTCGGTCTAAATGACGTGGACGTATCGGCACCATGCCTAAACGCCGGTTCACGGCCTCACCGTAGGCTGCCCGAAGCGTGCTGCCGCTAAACCTTGGGGATGCGTTCGATCAGCGCAATCGCCGCGGCCGGGTTGCTCGCTTTATAGCCGCTGATCACATAGAGATAGACATCGCGCGGCGTAGGCTTGGGTGCCACTTGCTCGATGCACCGCAAATCGTCCGGCCGCTCGCCCGCCGCCCATTGCTTGGCCCGCACAGCCCAAGAGTCCAGCGTTTGCTCCGAATAGCCCAGGGCTTCTCCTTCGACGGTACCCATGATGCGCGCATAAACGAACGGGGCGGTGACGTCGGCGAGCTGCGGGTAGTGGCTATCGCCTGCCATGACGACAGCGACGCCGTGCTCGCGGAGGAGCGAGATGAATTCCGGGTGGCAGAAGCTTTCGTGCCGAACTTCGACGGCGTGTCGGATTGCGCGGCCGTCTACTTGTTTTGGTAGTAGCTTCAAAAACGCATCGAAGTCCTCGGCATCGAATTGCTTGGTCGGCGCGAATTGCCAGTTGATCGGGCCCAGCTTGTTTTTCAGCACGAGCAGGCCGCTTGCAAAGAAGCGCTCGACCGAATCACCGGCTTCGGCCAGCACGCGGCGATGTGTGGCGAAACGCGGCGCTTTCAACGAAAACACGAAATCCTCGGGTGTTTCGTCATGCCACTTCTCGAAACTCGTCGCCCGTTGCGTGCCATAGAACGTCCCGTTGATTTCGATCGAGGTCAGCTTGCGGCTCGCGTATTCGAGCTCGCGCTTTTGAGTCAGGTCGCTCGGGTAGAAGCGGCCACGCCAAGGTTCGTAGGTCCAACCGCCGATACCTATGCGGATACGGGCGGTGGGGCTTTCCTTTTTACGGCTTCGAGGCGTGGCGGGCATGGTGACTCCGTTCTTACTTGGGCTCGACTGCTCCGATAAGCTTTGTCGCATCGTTGCCAGCGGAGTCGCGACCCCAACCAGGCTTTGCTCCGCACGATGGAGACTCTGCTTTTCGGGGCCGCCGGGGCGTGTGTGAGATATCGAGCGGTGCAACGACGACGGCCATGGCAGGCTCGCCGCCAGCCAACTATTCAGCCGCGATGCTATGCGTGTTAGCGGCGCCAAGCGCTTCGCCAGCCGCCCGGCGATGCTGATCCGAGAGCTTGCGCATGAGCGGCAGCAACAGCAGCGACATGACCACCCCAGCCGCAGCAAGCCATCCCAGTTCGCCGAATAGATTCGTATAGAGCGTGAGCGATTGCGTGGCCGGCAAATCCCCCGATGGCACCTGCGCGAAGTTCGCGACGATGCTGCCCAAGTATTGGGAAATGCCTGTGGCAAGGAAGTACGCGCCCATCATGAAGCCGCTCATCCGCGCCGGGATGTAGCGCGCGATCATCGCGAGGCCGAGGCCGCTGACGAGCAATTCGCCGAGCGAGTTCAACCCGTAGCCCCACACCATGAACCACGACGAAACGCGGCCGTCCACCGCGTAGCGTCCGCTGAATGCATAGATGACGAAGCCGACGGCGACAGCCACATAGCCGAGCGCGAACTTCGCGGCGATGCTGATATCGCCGCGGCCTTTCGCCAGCCGCGTATAGGTGGCCGCGAGTACCGGGCTCAGCAGCATGATCCAGATGGGGTTCAGTGCCTGGAATTGCGCCGCGCTCCACGAAAACAGATGCATGCCGAACAGCGAGAAGTTCGGATCGACGTTGCGCAGGGCGAATAGCGTCAGCGAAGTCATCTGCTGTTGATAAAAGATAAAAAACAAGATCGATTGCAGTACGAGTACGAGCGCCGCGATTAAACCGGCACGTTCCGAACGATCGCATTTGGCGATCATGTAGGCGAACAGCGCAAGAATCACGATCCCGCCAACGTCGACGCAGGCAATCGCAAGCGACTTGTTCCCGAGCACGAGCGTCGCGGCCGTGCCGACCACCACGGCGCCAAGCGCCACGGCACCCAGGCGCCGCCAGACGATCGGCTTTGAATCGGGTACCGAGCCGACGTGCGACAGCGAGCGATAGCGCAGCAGGAAGTTCACGACGCCCAACACCATGCCGGCGCAGCAGACGGCGAATGCCGTGCGCCATCCCCAGCGATCCTTGATCCAGGGCGTAGCGAGAATCGAAAGCGTCGAGCCGATATTGACGGCCATGTAGTAGATCGTGAAGGCGCTATCGATGCGCGCATCGTCGCCTTCATAGATACGGCGCACAAGATTGGCGGAGTTCGCCTTGAAAAGCCCGTTACCGACGACGATGACGCCGAGCGACGCATAAAGGAACGAGAGCTGTTCGTTCGGCAGCGCGAGCATGCCGTAACCGATCGAGAGCACGATGGCGCCGAACAGCATGGTGCGCCGTGCGCCGAGAATTTTATCGCCGATCCATCCGCCGATCGACGGGGCCGCATAGACCAGCGCGGTGAAGGCCCCCCACGTGAGGTTCGCGCGTGCGTCGCCGAACCCGAGCCGTTCGACCATATAAAGCACAAGCAGCGCGCCCATGCCGTAATAGCCGAAACGCTCCCACATTTCGACTAAAAAGATCGTCGTGAACGATCTTGTTTGCGAAGCCGACGAATTCATTAAACGTTCTCCCTGATAGGTCGAATGACTTTCGCACCTTTTGCGTGCGGAGTTCGAACGCAGCCGATCCGCTGCGCGATAGCGCGCGAATCGAAGCATTCGCTGTGCGAGCTTACGCCGATACGCGGCAGCCATACAGCGCCGCGCGCGATTCTCCTGGTCCCGCCGCCAAGCGTCACTTCGGGTATGCCCGAGGGGTTGCCCCACTGTGTTGCTAGCTGCGCACGCAAGCGGGCGCGTGTTTTGATGCGCGTTGCAATTGGCCGATTGCATCACGCCCCCGCTGTTCCAACCCATCATTCGTCTTCATCTTTATGAAAGCCACGCAAATCCTTGCGAGGGCCTCGTCGCCTATCGGTGCGACCGGCGCTATCGTACCCGTAGTCGCAAGATCGTGGGCGGAGCCCGGCACGGTTGATAGGAGGGCTTCGATCAAATCGCGTGTCGTCGTATTGGCGTGCGGGATGCAAGCGCTCGCCGGTATCACCGCTGCATGCGCGGATGAGCCCCCGCCGTCCTCATCGACACCGATGCCCGTTCCGGCGCAGCCGGCGCCAGGCATCACGCCATTGCCCGATACAAGCAGAGAAGAGCCGAACCTTATCCCGAGAAAAAAAGCCGCGCAAATCGCACAAGAGGCCACAACGCCGAATGCGGTGGTCAGCGTCGAATCCGCATTGACGCTTACGCCGAAAGCGCCGCGATCGAGCCAGGCGGCGAGCGCCGGATTCGTCGCCGACAGCCGGCTCGATCTCGAATGGCGCAACTACACCGATTACTTTCATGCGAGCGGCATTCGCCGCCATGCGTGGGTCGAAGGTCTTCAGGCCCGATTCGAATCGGGCTTCACACAAGGGATGATCGGCTTCGGCATCGATGCGGCGCTGTTCGGTGCGCTGAAACTCGACGGCGGGCAAGGCGCCCGCAACATGGTCTACGTCGGCCGCCACGGTGACGGCGAGCGCCGGCCCGCCTGGGCCTATCCGGGGATGTACAGCGTAAAGGCACGCGTTTCGCAATCGGTGTTCAAGTTCGGCCTGCAAGATGTGTCGAACCCATTCTTGGACCCGCACGACAATCGCGCCTTGCCGCCGACGTTCCTCGGCGCTTCGCTGCTCAGTCGCGAAATCAACGGTTTGTCGCTGCAAGCCGGCAGCTTCACGAAGGCGGACCCGCGCGGCCAGACGAATCTAGCTTCGCTCCGCACCGCGTACGGCCGCGTCCCCTTCAAGCGCGTGAGCTATGCGGGCGCCACCTGGGATTATTCGCCGAATGGTTCCGTATCTGTCTATGCGGATCAAGCGGATAACCTCTGGCGCCAATATTATGGCTCGCTCCAGCATGCTATCGGCAGCGTCCGATCGATGCGGCTGACGGCATTCGCCAACCTTTATTCAACGCACGATACGGGCACCGCACTCCAGGGGCCGATTCATAACAATGCCTGCAGCGTTTCGCTTTCGGCACAGCATGGCCCGCATGGATTGCTCGTCGGCTACCAGAAGATTCTCGGCGAGCAGTTCTTCGATTACATCGACGAAACCGCAGGCGTTTATCTGGTCAACTCGATGGACGTCGATTACAACGCGCCGCACGAGCAGTCCTTCCAACTACGCTATTCGTTCGACGGCAAGCAGGCGGGCGTGCCGGGTCTGTCGGCCATTGTCTGGGCACAGCAGGGCTGGGGCGCCGATGCATCGGCCACCGCTCAGCGGTCTGCGCAGAACGGCCCGCTCTTCAGCACGCTCTATTTCCGACATGGACAGCCGATTCACGGCCGGCATCACGAGTTCGGATTCATTCCGACTTACGTCGTGCAAAGCGGGCCGCTGCGCCATGCGAAGGTGACGGTGATTGCCCAATGGCATGTCGGCTCGGCCTACTATCCGGATGGGACGAATCAGGTCTATCGGCTTGTGGTGACCTTGCCGATGCGTGTGCTTTGACCGGAGCCGGCGAATCGATGAATCGGCCCGCGGCGGCGATCATGCCGCCGCCGACATAGAAAAATCAAGAAGGGATCGACGCACGTGGGCGAGCGCGATAGCGGCGGCGTGCGCCGCTCAACGGTCGGTAAATTTATCTGCCGTGCTGCTCACCCGGTAATTCCGCCCCGTGCGCACGGATGGCCGCGACCAATTCGGCCGGTGTGATCTCGTAACGGACTTCCCGATGGATTCCGGGCTTGCGCTCATCGACTTCGATCAGATGAATGCTTTTCCCGTCGTCTGTCGCTTCAAGCCGCAATGTGCGGACAACATGTCCGCCCGTGTCGTGGATTTCGGTGAGCAGGGTCATTGCCCCGGAAGAGCCGGTGGTGCGCATCGCACGTTTCCTCGAGTCGTGGGTGAAGCGATTGTACGGGCTTACGACGGGCTCATGCCTGTTCGCGGCAAGCGCATGGCGCCGCCTGCGAAAGACACTTCAAACGCGCCTCGCGCCCATTTCATGCTGATGAGTGTATCGCGAAGTTCGGTCGCGTCAGCGCCTTTTAAAAGTGCGCGAACACAAAGCGCCACACCGTCTGCGCTTGGGCCCGACGCTCCCGGACTTTCTCACCGTCAGCATGCTTGCGATGCCAATGTCAGGCGACGTGCACGCGTTCGTTCTCGAGGAGCGCCTGTGCGATTTCCCAGGCGTCGCGCGCGGCATCCACCCGGCCGCTCAATTGCCTTGCCAAGGTTGCGCCGTCGAGCAGCAATGCGCAGCGGCGCGCGAGCCGCATGGCCGTTTCGCCGTCGAAGCGTTCGTCGAGGATCCGTTCGAGCGTCTGCACCAAGTTGCGGCGCTGCGCCTCCGATGCGGCGAGGATCTCGTTTTCCTCGGCATGGAATTCCGCCGCGGCATGGATGAGCATGTTGCCGTTGAACGTTTCGGCGCGAAACCAGGCATCGTGCCATTGAAAGATCGCATGGAGCTTGTCCAGCGCGTCCGTGTGCGCCGCAATCGCGGCGGCAATGCCTGCGCCCAATGCCGCGCCTTGCTCGTTCAGTACTTCGACGACGAGGCGGCTCTTGGACGGGAAGTGCTTGTACATCGTCATCTTGGCGACGCGCGATTCGGCGATGATTCTGTCGATGCCGACGGCGTGAAAACCGAACTGCGAAAATAGCCGAGTCGCAGTTTCGATCAGCGCTTTCTTTTTTTCGCTCATTTAGAGGCCCGCTTCTATAGTGGAAGTTATGTGTGTTCTCGTCGAAACCCGTCAATAGCGACGCTCCCTCCGCGAAAAAACGGCTTTCGGAAGAAACGTTTCCAGGGTGGACCGGGTTCGGCGATGCCGCGCAGTCTCTCAATGCGCGGCAATGATCTCGAAGCCTCGTCATTCAAATCGAAGCGCGCGCTGAAATCAAGCCCCTTACGTTACTAAGTCCGATTGCACGAGCGTTTTATTTTTTGAGTTTGCTCGATTCATTCGCGCGCATTGCGCTGCATCAAGATTTGCCTGACGTTTTGCTTTCATTTATTCGCCGCCGTGGCCGCTCGGGGTCCGATGTGAACGTACGGGCGGGGGTGATACGATGCTCGGGTGGGCAACCCTTCCTTCGACGAGAGACATGGCGACGTTGTACGACACGCTCGGCGTTCATGAGGACGCCTCCGACGACGAAATCAAGCGCGCGTACCGAAAGGCCGCGATGCGCGCGCATCCCGATCGCAACCAGGGCCGCGAAGTCGCGGCTCACAATGCATTCCAGGAAATCAAGCAGGCTTACGCGATCTTGTCCGATCCGGAGCAGCGCCGCGTCTATGACGCCGTATACGCGCAGGAAATGGGCAAGCTGCGGGAGCGCGAGGAACGACAGGCGCGGGAAGCGCGCGAGCGCGCGGAGCGCGAAGCGCATGCGGAACGCGAGCGCTACGAGAAGTTCGTCGCACAGGCGATGCGCTATGCCGAGCGCGGACATAACCGCGACGTTGTGTTCGGCGTGTTGCTCGGCCGCGGATGCGACGAAACGCTGGCAGCCCGTATCGCCGACGGCGTCGCTGCGCTCAGCGCGGCGCGCGCGCAAGCTGTGCCCGCCGGCGGCACCGATATGCCGCCTGACGCTAAGCCAGCCGAACGTGGGACGGATCGAGCCTCACGGCCCCGGCCGGCACGTGCGGCCACGGCTACGCCGTCGAACGAAGCGTCCGGGGACGAACCCGTGGAATCCGATACCGCCGCTCATGCGGGGCTGTTTACGACGCTCTGGCACGGGATGTTCGGCCTGCGTCCGTAAGATCGATTGCAAGACGGCGCCCCTCGTCGCGATCCGCCGTCCGCTCCAGTGGTCCCCGCGATGGCCGCGTTGTTGCCACGACCCAGCGCCAAGACGTCCCTCTCTACGGCTGCGTCACGAGGAAAAATCGGTCGACGTCGAAAGCGATTCCCAGGCGTCGATTTGCGCACGCAACGCATCGAGTTTGTCGCGCACCCGCTTGACGGCGTCGGGGCCGAGTAACAGGTGGACGGGAGGGTGGTCGGATGCGACGATCTGCAAGATCGCGCGCGCGGCCTTGGCCGGATCGCCCTGCTGCTTGCCGTCGATCGAATGGCGGCGGGCGCGGACAGGATCGAATACGGCATCGTAATCCGCGATCGAACGTTGCGCGCGCACCATCGAGCGGCCAGCCCAGTCGGTACGGAATGCACCCGGGGCCACGGCTGTCACTTTGATGCCGACGCCGGCCACTTCCTGAGCGAGACTTTCGGAGATACCTTCCAGCGCGTACTTCGTACCGTGATAGGCGCTCAAGCCCGGCAGTGCCAGATAGCCGCCCACCGAGGTGATGTTGACGATGTGGCCGCGCTTGCGGCGTCGCATGTAAGGCAGCACGGCCTGCATCAACGCGACGACAGCGAAGACATTGACGTCGAATTGCTTGTGCCAATCCGCGAGCGTCGATTCTTCGAGGACGCTTTCGTAGCCGTAGCCGGCGTTATTGACGAGCACGTCGATGGGCCCCACTTTTCCCTCGATGTCGGCGATGGTGTCGGCAATCGCATTCGTATGCGTCACATCCAGCAGCTTGCCGATGGCCCGGCCTGGGCCGAGCAGTTCGAATTCGCCGAGCGCGGCTTGATCGCGCAATGTGCCCACCACACGATGGCCGTCGGCCAACGCCTGTTGCGCCAGTGCACGGCCGAAGCCGCTGCTCACGCCCGTGATGAGAAAGAGCTTGCTTTGCGTCGTGGACATCGATCTCTCCGGTTGAATGGAAGTCGCTGCCTATGCTACGGCAAGCGCAGCCTGTCGGTGGATCGTAAGCCCGTTCGACCTCACACGATGCCGGTGGTGTAGTACACGCCGATCACGAAGAACACCGCGAGCGTCTTGATGAGCGTGACCGCAAAAATGTCGCGATAGGATTCCTTATGCGTGAGTCCCGTCACGGCCAGCAGCGTGATCACGGCGCCGTTGTGCGGCAGCGTATCCATGCCGCCGCTCGCCATCGCCACCACGCGATGCAGCACTTCGAGCGGAATATGTGCGGCCGTCGCGTTCTTGATGAACCAATCGGACATCGCCGCGAGCGCGATACTCATGCCGCCCGACGCCGAACCCGTAATGCCCGCGAGCGAGCTGACGGAAATCGCGGCATTCACGAGCGGATTCGGGATCGACTTGAGCGCACCGCCCACGACGAGAAAACCCGGCAATGCCGCGATGACGCCGCCGAAGCCATACTCGGAAGCGGTATTCATCGAGGCGAGCAGGGCGCCGGCGACGGCGCCTTTCGTGCCGGCCGCGAAGCGCGCTCGGACGCGGTTGAACGCCGTTGCGACGACGAGCAGGATGCCGGCGATCAACGCGCCTTCCACCGACCACACGGCGACGACCGTCTTGATCGTGGCGGACAGCGGCGCATGCACGCCCGGCAGAACATCGGGCGGCACCGTGTAGATATCGGCGCCGTACCACTGCGGAATCAGCTTCGTGAACGCGAAATTCGCGACGCCCACGAGCACAAGCGGTGCGATCGCGATGAGCGGATGGGGCAACGCGCTCGTGCCGGCGTGCTCGGGTTCGTTCACGAGCGATGTCCCGTAGCCTTCGCCCTTGACGAGTGCCGAACGCCGCCGCCACTCGAGATACGAGAGCCCCACGATGATGATGAAGACCGAACCGATGGTGCCGAGTGCGGGCGCGGCCCATCCCGTCGTCTTGAAGAACGCGCTAGGGATGATGTTTTGAATCTGCGGCGTGCCGGGCAGCGAATCCATCGTAAACGAGAAGGCGCCGAGCGCGATGGCGCCGGGCATCAGGCGTTTCGGAATATTGCTCTGACGATAGAGTTCGGCCGCGAAGGGATACACCGCGAACACGACGACGAACAGCGACACGCCGCCGTATGTCAGCAATGCGCACACGGCGACGATAACCGCATTCGCCCGGCCTCGGCCGATATAGCGAATCGCCGCCGCGACGATCGCCTCCGAAAAACCCGCCAATTCAATCACTTTGCCGAAAACGGCGCCGAGCAGGAACACAGGGAAATACAGCTTCACGAAGCCGACCATCTTCTCCATGAAGATGCCGGTGAATACCGGCGCGACCGCGGCGGGATCCGTCAGCAAGACGGCGGCAAGGGCGGCGATCGGCGCGAACAGAATCACGCTGTAGCCGCGGTAGGCGGCGAACATCAGGAACGCCAGGGCGGCAAGAACGATGACGAACGACATCGGGTCTCCGAGTTGTGATTGTGAGTGCGAGCGGGCGCACGGGAAACGGCAGGCACCGGACATTGCAGGTTCCGTGCCATCGCGCGCCGATGCGCGCCCTCGCATGGGGTAAGCCGGACTCGGATCGGAAACCGGTTCTATTTCACGTCTGTCTATCTCCGAATAGAGACTTTCCGGTGCGTTAGATAAAGCAATAAATGACGTGAGAGTCGACCTGAGCTGCTCCGAGCTGCTCTGAATCGCTCTCAGCCGTCCTGCGCGGGACCATAGGTGTTGTCTCCGTTCTGAGATATTCTGTCGCCGTTTGGAGAATTAAAGACGATTCGGCTCGACCGCCCGATGCGGCGGAGAAACTGGGAGACATTTCGGAAATGACCGATCTCATCGGCGTGCCGGCCGATTACAGCGCGATCGTGCGCAGTGCGACGAATTCGTTGTTCAAAGCGTTTGAAAACTTCAGCGAAGGCACGCTGATCGTCGATGCCGATGCACGCATCGTTTGGATCAGCGAACGCTATGCCGCGCGTTTCGGTTTTACCGATACCCGGCAGGCGATCGGGCTCGATTGCGAAACCGTCATTCCGAACAGTCTGATGCGGGAAGTCGTGCAGACGGGCAAGCCCATTTTGCTCGACGTGCTCGAAAACGGGCGGGAGCCGCTGGTGGTCACGCGTTTGCCGCTCGAGGACGAATCGGGCAAGACAGTCGGTGCGATCGGCTTCGCGTTGTTCGACGAAATGAAATCGCTTACGCCGCTGTTCTCGCATTATTCGCGCGTGCAGGAAGAGCTGATCGCCGCGCGCCAATCGCTTGCACAAGCGCGGCGCGCGAAATACACGCTGGCCAGTTTCGTCGGAACGAGCACGGCGAGCCTGGAGGTGAAGCGGCAGGCTCGCCGCGCCGCTCATGTCGATTCGCCCGTGTTGCTGCTCGGCGAAACGGGTACCGGCAAGGAGCTGCTGGCGCATTCGATACACGGAACGTCGGCCCGCGCGAGCGGCCCGCTCGTCACCGTCAACGTTGCGGCGATTCCCGACACGCTGCTGGAAGTGGAATTCTTCGGCGCGGCGCCCGGAGCCTATACCGGGGTCGAACGGCGCGGCCGGGTGGGCAAATTCGAGCTGGCGCACGGCGGTACGCTCTTTCTCGACGAGATCGGCGATATGCCGTTGCCGCTGCAGGGCAAACTGCTGCGAATCTTGCAGGATCAGGAGTTCGAACCGTTGGGCTCGAACCGGATCGTGCGCACCGACGTGCGGATCGTCGCTGCCACTTCGGCCGATTTGCCCGCGCTTGTTTCCGCTGGGCGTTTCCGCGCGGATCTCTACTATCGGCTCAACGTGCTGACGATTCACGCGCCGCCGCTTAGAGCACGGCGGTCGGACATCGAAGCATTGGCCTACGCGATCCTGGAGGATCTGTCGGCGCCTGGGCGCGGCGGACATGGGCGGCATTTCGAATTGCAGGACGATGCCTTGCGTCTGCTCGCGGCGCACGATTGGCCCGGCAACGTGCGCGAGTTGCGCAATACGCTCGAACGTGCGGTCATGCTCTCCGATACCGAGCGGATCGACGCTCGTATCCTCGCGCCATTTATTGGCGGCGCGGCGTTGCCGGGGCCGGGTGTCGCCGGCGAGGCGTCTATCCCGAAACCGAGACCGGCGCCTCAAGCGAGCAGCTCCGATTCCTATGCGCAGGCGATGGCCGATTTCGAGCGTCGCTTTCTCATCGATGCGCTGCGTGCAACGGGCGGTCGCGTGGCCGAAGCGGCGGCGCGGATCGGCATGGGACGCGCGACGCTTTATAAAAAGATTGCCGCCTTGGGAATCGATATTTGAACGATCGAAGTGCAAGGACGCATGGCGGTCATGGTGCGGGCGTGATGCCGTGGCATACTCGGCCATTCGAAAAAAGAACGTTAGGCCAAAGGAGTTCGTTCAATGAAGGGTATGTCTTTCTTTCATTCGCGCGCAGGCGCTTTTACCCGCTGCATGGCGGCGGCAGCGCTCGGCGCCGCCGCGCTTAGTGGATGCGGCGGGAGTGCGCCGCTCTTTACGGGCGACGGGCGGCCGACCACCGTCGTCCAATGCTCGGCGGCCAGCGCCTGGGACAACTGCACCGAGCATGCTCGCGCGATCTGCGGCGGCGATATCGACATCCTTCAGCAAACGGACGTCGAGGGCTCGCATAAGCTACTGTTCGCTTGCAAAGCCAAATAACCGGGCGTAGCGTGATCGGGCGCGGCTGTTAAGCGCCGGCGAGGTCCATAGCTTGCTATCTATCGATGCCGATACCCGGTTGATTGCACTTTTGCACAAACGGGCAGTCAGAGAAGCGTTTACCGTCAATCAACAAGGAGGCGATTTTCTATGGCGACGTACAGGCAGTTGACCGAGCAGCTGGCGAAGGTGCAAGCGCAAGTGGAAGCGGCCCGCGGTAAAGAGTTGGCCGCCACGATCGAGCAAATCAAGGAGCGGATTGCGGAATACGGCATTACGGCCGAAGAACTCGGTTTTAAAAGCAAGCGCTCGGCGTCGCGTAAAACGGGCGGCTTGCCGCCAAAGTACCGGGATCCGAAAACCGGCGCAACCTGGAGCGGGCGCGGGCGTGCACCGGCATGGCTCGGCAAGCGCCGCGAGAAGTTTCTCATTCAATAGAGGTAGAGCAGTAGAGCAGTAGAGCAGCAGAAGGACTGGCCAGCCTTGGCCGGCGCCGAACGAAAAGCGCTCATTCGCTTTTCGTTCGGCGTTCGTTTAGCATCGTTGCCATCGACAACTATTCCAAATTCGGAAAAGACATGGCACCGATCGTCAGAAACCTTCTGGGAATGCTCGTCCTATTGGCGATTGCATTCATTTTTTCCGCGAATCGCCGCGCCATTCGGCCCCGCACGGTCGTCACGGCACTGCTTGCGCAGGTGGCGATCGGCGCGTTCGTGCTATTCGTACCGTTCGGTAAAGTCGCGCTCGCCGGCATGGCGGCCGGCGTCAATCACATCCTCGATTACGGTAACGCCGGCATAGCGTTTCTATTCGGCGGCCTCGTCGATTCCAAGATGTTCGCGCTGTTCGGCAATGGCGGGTTCGTGTTCGCCGTCCGCGTGCTGCCGGCCATCATTTTCGTGACCGCACTGATTTCGGTGCTGTATTACATCGGCGTCATGCGTTGGATCGTGATCGTGCTGGGCACGTTGTTTCATCGGCTGCTGGGCGTCTCGAAGCTCGAGTCGTTTTCGGCCGGCACGACCATTTTTGTGGGGCAGAGCGAAAAGCCGGCGGTGGTCAAGCCGTTTGCGCGCGAGATGACGGGAGCCGAGTTGTTCGCCGTCATGTCGAGCGGCATGGCTGCCGTGGCGGGGTCGGTGCTGGCGGGCTACGCGGGCCTCGGCGTGCGCATCGAGTACCTGCTGGCCGCCTCGTTCATGGCCGTGCCGGGCGGTTTGCTATTCGCGAAGATCATCCATCCCACGATGGAAGCGAGCCGTGTCCAGCTCGAACAACTGAGTTTCGACGAGCGGCGCCCGGCCAATGTTATCGAGGCGGCCAGCTCTGGCGCCGCCGTCGGGTTGAAGATCGCCGTGATGGTCGGTGCGATGCTGATCGCATTCGTCGGATTGATCGCACTCCTAAACGGTTTGGTCGGCGGTATCGGCGGGTGGTTCGGTCATCCGGAAATTTCCATGCAGTCGATCCTGGGTGCCGTGTTCGCGCCGCTCGCTTACTTGATCGGCGTACCTTGGAACGAGGCGTTGGTGGCCGGGAATTTTCTCGGGCAGAAAGTCATCCTGAACGAATTCGTCGCTTACGCCTCGCTGTCGCCGTATCTGAAGGATTCGGCAAGCGTGGCCGCGGCCGGCCTTCAAGTGCTGACCCCGCGCACGTTGGCCATCGTTTCGTTTGCGCTCTGCGGCTTTGCGAACTTTTCCTCGATCGCCGTGCTGACCGGCGGCTTCAGCGCGGTTGCGCCCGAGCGTCGTTCGGAAGTGGCGCGTTACGGACTGCGCGTGGTGCTGGCCGGTACGCTATCGAATTTGATGAGTGCCACGATCGCGGGTATGTTCTTGACGTTTCACTAGTTGTCGATCGATTCGAAAAACAGAGAGGGCGGCCATGACGTTGGAACAATTGTTCGAAAGAGCGAAGCAGGCGCGCGAAAGCGCATACGCGCCGTATTCGAAATTTAAGGTGGGTGCTGCGCTGCTGACGAAGGATGGGCACGTGTTCGACGGCTGCAATGTGGAAAATGCGTCGTACGGCCTGTGCAACTGCGCGGAGCGAACGGCTTTCTTCAGCGCGGTTGCGGCCGGATACAGCCGCGACGCGTTCGCGGCGCTTGCGGTCGTTGGCGACACCGAGGGGCCCATCGCGCCGTGTGGCGCCTGCCGCCAAGTCATCATCGAACTAGGCGGGCCCGATCTCGCCATTCGGCTCGGCAATCTGCACGGCGCCACCCGCGATACGACGGCGCGCGAACAACTGCCTGATGCCTTCTACCTATGAGCCTTCGCATGCATAAAGTCATTTACGACACGGACCCGGGCGTCGACGACGCGATGGCACTCGTCTTTCAAGCACTGCATCCCGATATCGAACTGCTCGGTGTGACGAGCGTATTCGGCAATTCGACGATCGAGACGACCACGCGCAATGCGCGCTATCTCGTCGAGCGATTTGCACCGGGCGTACCGGTTGCACACGGGGCGGCGGCGCCTTTGCGCCGGTCGGCGCCGGCGCCGATCGACTGGATTCATGGCAGGGACGGCTTGGGCAATACGGGCTTGCGGCCGACGGCGCAAAGCGGACTCGACACGCGTCCCGCGCATCGCTTTATCGTCGATACCGTGCGTGCGCACCCCGGCGAGGTGACGCTGCTTGCGGTGGGCCCGCTGACGAATCTCGCGTTGGCGCTCGACGAA
>NZ_JBQCDN010000289.1:0-3740 GCF_051961175.1 Trinickia sp.
GACGAAGCGGTAGCGCCCGTGACGCGATTGAGCGTGGCCCCTGTGCCGTTATTGATGTCGACGTGATTGCCCTTGCCGATCGAGAAGCTGTTCCAGTCGATGACGCCGCGATTCGATGTTTGGTTGATGGTCAGCGAAGTGCCATTGCCGCCAATTGAACCCGTTCCGGCAACAAACTGCCCGCCTTGCGGTAACGGCCCGGCCGCGAGCGCGATGGCCGGCATGGCACACGAGAGGGCGATGGCGATCGGTGTGAGTGCCGGGAAAGTCGCACGCCGCGAGCGGCGTGACTGTCCGGTCGATGAGGACTGTAGCATCGTGATTACCTCTTGTTTTCAGATGCGCGAACTCATGCGGCCAGCGTGAGCCCGGCGGGCCACTCGACGAGTGGGCGGCTTACAGTCTCATTCACCGTGTGAATTCCAGCTACAGCCGCCGCCGCCAAAACCGCAGTCGATCCCGCCATCGTGCGAATGCGCATAGAAGGCCGCATGGCGGGCGTGTGCGCGCTCCGCCCCTTGTCCGTTCGTTACAGCGCCGGATGGGCGGCGGGACCGGCGGGTACAATCGCACGCATGCCTTCTCGCACCGCGCCGCCAATCACTGAACTTGCAATGACCGAACCCACCTTTCCGCCGCCCGATTCCGCAACCGATCTCGCCGAGGCTCCTGAAACGCTCCACGAAGATACGTTGTGGCGCGATAACGGCTGGACTGCGCGCATCATCAAAAACGAGGACGACGACGGATGGGCCGTTGAAATGATCAAGGACGGCGAACCGGAGCCCGCGCTCGTCGGGCCCTGGACAATGGGCCGCAACAAAAAAGATCCGAAGCCGCTCGATACCGCGGCGTTCAATACGCTCGTGAAAACGGCGTCGGAGGTTTTACGCCGGCACGAGCAGCAGTTGCGCGCGCAGTTGCATAAACGCGTGACGGTAGCGGCGGCATCGGGCGATGGCGAATGGGAGGTCACGCTCGATATCGTGCCGGACGAGGACGAACCGTATGCGTTGCTGACCGCGCTCGACGCATTCGGCGAGCAACACGCCCAAGTGCAGGTACCCGCGAACTTCAAGCTTAGCCGCGCGAGTGCGGCCAGCTGGGTGGAAAACGAGTTCCGTCGGCCCGGTTGATCGCGCGTGTCACGCACTTTTGTTGGCGGATCCCGGCGGCGCAAGCAGACAATCGCTCAAGCCGCCAGCCGGGTTCAGCATCACGGCCCCGGAGCCCGGTGCGCCGACGATAACTAAAGAAACAGAAGACAACCGCAATTCAAGGCGTTGAAGGCTGAAGCTGCCACTGCAAGAGCGGGTGAGTAGCGAACGAAGCTTCGTAGCCGGTTGGGTGGCTGATTTTTGCGGTGGCGGAAACCGCCGAAGCTGTCGTCATGGCGCTACTCGAAACTTAGGGATACGGGGCACGCTCTTTTCTAGTCAGCCCATTGGACCGCGAATACGAGCGGGCTTCGAGCAGGTAATTTATGGGATTGTGGCATAGTAGCCAATCCCCAATAAAGAACGGAAAAAACATGAGCAAGGAGTTCAAGCTGCATTGTTTTGCGCAATCGGGCAACGCTTATAAAGTCGCACTTATGCTCTCCTGTGCCGGTGCGGATTGGGAATCGGTGTTTGTCGACTATTTCGCCGGGATGACGCGTACACCCGAATGGCGTCAGGCCGTGAATGAAATGGGTGAGATTCCGGTCCTGGAGCATGCGGGCAACAAGCTGTCGCAATCGGGCGTCATCTTGAACTACCTTGCCGATCATTTCGAACAGTTCGGGGCGAGAGGCGAAAACGAAAAGCGTGAGGTCTTGCGCTGGTTGCTCTTCGACAATCACAAATTCACGGGCTATCTGGCCGCGTACCGTTGGATTCGCTCATTCGCCTCGCCGCAGCCGCACTCGGAAGTGCTGGCGTTTTTCCGGGCGCGAGCGGAAGCCGCATTCGGTGTAGTCGATCGCCATCTCGCCGATCGCGCATACGTTGCGGCCGATAGGCCGACGATCGCCGATCTCTCGATGGCTGGATACGTCTTCTATCCGACCGAAGAGACGGGTTTCGATTTCGCCTCGACGCATCCGAACATCGCACGCTGGATGGATCGGATCTCGGCGCTTCCCGGGTGGAAACAGCCTTACGATCTGATGCCCGGCCAGCGCATTGCGCCGCGCCAGGCGTAGATCGTCCGGCTTGACCGCCAGCGCGGCGTCAGCCGTTGACTTTTAACGGGCGGCATCGACGCCCGGGGGCGGTTCGGCCGTCGCCGGGAAGACAAGTAGACGTTCCAAGATTTCCCGAAAACGATGCAGCCGGTGTTTGAAGTCCATTTGCCCATTTCGATAAGGAGATTTTCGCCGTGAGCACAAACGACCTCTTGTTCCGAATGTTCCGCTATCAGTCATGGGCCAACGAAGCGGTATTGAACGGGCTGAAAGAGGTGAATGCCGAGAGTCATCCACACGAACGGCATCTCGCGATCCGGCTGATGAATCACTGCCTCGTCGTCGATAAAATTTTTGCCGCGCATCTTGTCGGCGAGCCGCATGGTTTCCCCGCTGACAATACGCCCGAGACGCCAGAGCTCGATGCGTTGCGGCAAGCGCTGGCGACGGCGGATCGCTGGTATCTCGACTATGTGGAACAGGCGACGCCGTCGATCCTCGCCGAATCCGTTCCGTTCACGTTCACCGATGGCGACAGCGGATACATGACGCGCGAAGAAATGCTGACGCATGTCGTCATTCATAGCGGCTATCACCGTGGCGAAGTCGTCGGGATATTGAAGCGGGTGGCCGCGGCGGTGGGACAGGACTTTAAGCTGCCGCGGGATACGTATGCGGGCCATCTTCATCAGACCCAGCCTTCGCGCAGGCTTCAGGGCCGCGTGCCCGCGACCTCGGCGGATTGAAGCGGCCTGCGCAAGGCACGGTGGGCACGGACGTTGCTGCTCGAGATACAGGGCGCGAGTGCCAATCGCCGCGCTCGTCTCGCTAAGGGAGCACGCTCATGACACGACTCATCGCATTCCTTCTGCTTGTAAGCAGCCTCTCGCTGACGGCCTGCCACACTGTCGCGGGTGCTGGTCAGGACATTTCCAATGGCGGTCACGCCATTACCAACTCCGCTGAGCGGCACTCCGATTAGCAACCCATGATGGCTGGGCTGCCGTCCGTCGAAATGCCGAAGCGCTAGTGCGGCTCGGCTTCGGCGCGGCAGCCCTCATTGTCGATGGGTTAGTCGTCCTTCCCGACGGCCTTTCGGACGGCGTGTTTCGTCGCGTAGTAGCCTCTGCGTGTACCGCTCGCCACCGCATGGCCCGCGGCTTTGGCCGTGTGCCCAATGTCGTGCGCCGCTTCGCGCGTGTCCTCGCCGAATTTTTTGCCGGCTGCCTTGATGTTTTCCTTTGCTTCGTGTGCCGTCGTCTTCACGTCCGCATGAGCGGCAGGGCTCAGGATCGTACCGACGAGCACGGCGAGCAGCCATAGCGATTTGCGGTTTTTCATCGTTGTTCTCCTTTTCCTTTTGATACGTCGTGAGGCTGCGCGGTTGCCGTCCGCGCGTCGAGAATGACGGCGGCTCGCCCTTCGAGCAGTGTTGGGGCGCCGCAGCGCACCGTGCCGCGATACAGCACGTTGTCGCCAGCGCCGCCGATGCGTTCGACCACCACCGAGAGCGGCGCGTCGACCGTGTCGAGGTGCTCGACATGCATCTCGACGCTGCGTACGCTCGCCAGAT
>NZ_JBQCDN010000290.1:0-4207 GCF_051961175.1 Trinickia sp.
GCGTATACGGCCGGTGCCGTATTCATGGTGCTGCTGACCATCTTCCTCACGACGATGATGATTCGCATCGTCGGCTACGCCGCGTCCGGCGAAATCGATCCGAAGGACGTCATCGTCCTGATCGGTCTGACCGTCATCGGCTACATCGCCGTCATGCTCGTCGTGACGATGTTCGTGTCCATCCTGTTCGTGCTCACGCGCTGGTACCGCGATTCCGAAATGGTCGTGTGGCTCGCATCGGGCGTGAGCCTCACGCAATTCATCAAGCCGATCGCGAAGTTCGCGGCGCCGCTGATCCTGCTCGTCGCGTTTTTCGCGTACGTCGGCTGGCCGTGGTCCAACGCGCAGAGCAAGCTCATTCGCGCACGCTTCCAGCAGCGCGACGAAGTCTCGATGCTCGCGCCGGGGCAGTTCCGTGAATCGCCAGCCACGCACCGCGTGTTCTTCATCGAAAAGATGACGCCCGATCAGGCGCACGTGCAGAACGTCTTCGTCACCAGCACCGAAAACGGCAAGGTCAGCGTTGTCGTTTCGCAAAACGGCCATACCGAGACGATGAAAGACGGCTCGCGCTTCGTCGTCCTGGAAAACGGCCGGCGCTACGACGGCGAACCCGGCAAGCCCGATTTCCGCATCATGGAATTCCAGCGCTATGGCGTGAAGATCACGCATCAGCCGATCGTCAACACACCGACCACCACCGGCCTGTCCACACCCGCGCTCCTGCGCCATCCCACCCGCAACAATCTGGCCGAGTTCGCCTGGCGCACGGGCCTGCCGCTCATGGCAATCAATCTGATGCTGCTCGGCATTCCGCTCGCCTATCAAAACCCGCGGCGTGGACGCACAATCAATCTCGTCATGGCCGTGCTGATCTTCCTCACGTATTCGAACCTGCTCAACGTCATTCAATCGTGGCTCGAGCAGGGCAAGATGTCGTTCGTCGTCGGATTGGTGGGGCTGCACATCCTGGCCGCGCTCGTCGTCGTCACGGTGTTCTGGCTGCGCGTGCGCAATCGGCCGCTGATCCCACGCACGTGGTTCGCCTTCATGCGCGGAGCCTGATCGTCATGCGCATTTACGAACGATACTTCGCCCGCCAGGTCTATCTCGCGTTCGTTTTCATTCTGTTCGCGTTCTCGGGCCTGTTCTTTTTCTTCGATCTCATCAACGAGCTGAACACGGTCGGCCACGGCAATTACAAGTTCGGCTTCGCCGTGCTGCGTGTGGCGCTGCAAACGCCGTCGCGGTTTTACGAGATCATTCCCGTCGCTGCCTTGATCAGTGCGATTTATGTGTTCGCGCAGATGGCGGCGAATTCCGAGTACACGATCTTTCGCGTATCCGGGCTGTCCACCGGCCGCGCGCTGCGCTCGCTCCTGAAAATCGGCATACCCCTCGTCGCGCTCACCTATTTCATCGGCGAAGTCGTTGGACCGTATTCGGATCAGCTGTCCGAGCGCGTGCGGCTCGAAGCGCTGGGCTCGGCCGTTTCGTCGAACTTCGCTTCCGGGGTCTGGGTCAAGGACACGCTGACGGCGCGCGAGGACGGCGAACAGGTCACGCGCTTCGTCAACGTCGGCGAATTGATGCCCGATGCCACGATCAGCAACGTGCGGATCTATGAATTCGATCCCGGCTTCCGGCTGACGAACCTGCGTACGGCGCAAACGGGCCGCTACGAGGGCAATGGCCACTGGCTGCTCACGGGCGTCACCGATACGCAGCTCGCGAGCCTGCCGCAGCCTGCGCAAGTCACGCCGGCCGACGCGCTCAATCCCGTTTATCGCGCGAAGCAAGTCACGCTGCCGGAATACTCGCTACGCTCGGAGCTCACGCCGCAGATTCTGTCTGTGCTGCTCGTATCGCCCGATCGCATGTCGATCTTCAACCTGTTCCGCTACATCCAGCATCTCGTCGAAAATCATCAGGACACGCAGCGCTACGAAATCGCATTGTGGAAGAAGCTGCTGTATCCGTTCGCGGTGCTGGTGATGCTCGTGTTGTCGCTGCCGTTCGCTTATCTGCATACGCGCGCCGGCGTCGTCGGCGTGAAGGTGTTCGGCGGGATCATGCTCGGCATGAGCTTTCAGCTCATCAACACGCTGTTCTCGCACGTGGGCATGCTCAATACCTGGCCGGCGCCTGTAACGGCCGCCACGCCGGGTCTCATTTATCTGGTGCTCGGGCTGGCCGGGCTCAAGTGGGTCGACCGGCACTGAGGCCGGCAAGGTAGCCGCCGATGAACGCAAGCGCCCCCTCCCTACACGGCATCGTGCTCTTCGCACATGGAGCGCGCGACGCGCGCTGGGCTGAGCCGTTCGAGCGCCTGGCCGATAAGCTTCGGGCATTGGCCGGGCCCGATACGCATGTGTCCCTGGCGTTCCTCGAATTGATGGAGCCCGATCTGGAACGCGCGGTCGCCGCGCAAGCCGCCGCGGGCTGCTCGTCGATTACGGTCGTGCCCGTGTTCTTCGGGCAAGGCGGACACGTGCGACGCGATCTCCCGCTTGTCATCGAAGCATGCCGCGCCGCGCATCCCACGATCGAGATTCGCGCGACGGTGCCCGTCGGCGAGGACGATGCTGTTCTCGATGCGCTGGCCGCGTATTGCCTGCGTCAACTGGGGATGGCGGGCTGAGCGCGCGGCTTTTCGTCGACAGAGAGAAAGCGACGCTGCCGGATACCAGAACGGCAGCCAAGCTTAACGGCTGAGAGAAGGAAGGCGCTTCGCTCAGGGCAAACGCCTTCTTCGATCGAACGATGAACTAGAGGTGGAAACGCAGCGCCGCAGCGCCGATCAGGCGGCGTGGGCGTACGAGCCGGGCTCGGCAGTGGGTTCGCCTTGCTGCTGAGAAGGCGCTTGGGCGGCAGACGCCCGCTGCGCGAACGCTTGGCCGATCATCAGCAAGCTCGGTTGCGCGGGATCGAGCCAAGTCTGCGCCTCGCCCGTCGCGAGCGCTTCGAGCGTCAGCGTCAGCGTGCGCTCGCGCGGCGTGCTGCATGCTTCGACGATCGCGACGGGCGTCGCGCCCGAACGGCCTGCGTCGATCAGCTGCTGCGCGATATCGGGCGCACTGTCGCGGCCCATGTAGAACACGAGCGAATCGGCATTGACGGCCTCGCGAATCGCCTCGGTATCGGGGGCGCGGCTTTTTGTGGCGAGCGCCACGCTGCGCGAAACGCCGCGCAACGTCAGCGAACGCTTCACCGATGCCGCCGCAGCCAACGCCGCGGTAATGCCCGGCACGACTTCATAGTCGATCCCGGCCTCTTCAAGCGCGCGCATTTCCTCATCGGCCCGGCCGAACAACATCGGGTCGCCGCCCTTCAGCCGTACGACGACTTCATGCGTGTTCGCCGCATCGACGATCTGCTTATTGATGAACTGCTGCGCCGTCGAGCGTTGTCCGCAGCGCTTGCCGACGGCAATCTTGCGGGCGTGCGGCGCATAGTCGAGCATGGCGGGCTCGACAAGCGCATCGTGCAGCACGACGTCCGCCGTGCCCAATAAACGGGCACCACGCACCGTGATGAGATCCGCCGCCCCCGGTCCTGCACCGATCAAATACACCTTGCCCATTGCGCTTTCATCCTCTCGCGTGTGCGGGTGGCGCCTCGCGCGCCGCCTCGTTCGTCAATCACGCGGAATATGCACGAATCATGCCGGCCGCAACCGTGTGATGCGTGGCTTCGTCGATCAGCACGAAGGCGCCCGTGCCCGGCTGCGCATCGTAAGCGTCGCAGACGATCGGCTTTTGCAGCGTCAATGCCACGCGCCCGATGTCGTTCATCTTCAAGTTGTGCACTTCGCTCGAATGCGACAACGTATGAACGTCGAGCACTTCCTTGACCGCGCCGATGCGCGCGAATACGGTGTTCGTGGTTTGCTTGAGCAGATACTTGCGCTGGGTGGACAACGGCTCGTCGTCGAACCAGCACAGGTCCGCTTCGAGCTTCTTGGCGGGCTGCGGGATGTCGTGCGCCGCCACGAACGTGTCGCCGCGCGAGACGTCCACGTCTTGCGTCAGACGGATCGTGACCGTTTGCCCCGCGAACGCACGATCCACGGCGGCCGTGCCGCCCGGCACCGGTGCGATGATCTCGGCCACGGTGGCTTCGCGCTGCGCCGGCAGCACGACGATCGCATCGCCCACGCGCACTTCGCCCGCTTCGACGCGGCCCATGTAGCCGCGGAAATCATCGG
>NZ_JBQCDN010000291.1:0-4077 GCF_051961175.1 Trinickia sp.
CGGCGCTCGACGACGGCTGGCGCAAGGAACGCGATCAATTGCAGCTGAAAGATGCGGCCGCCTCGATCAAGGCACTGGCCGAGATCCACACCGATCTGGCGACGCGTGTCACGCAGGGACAGACGCAGCACGCGAGCGCGCTGACGAGTGCGACCGCGCAATACCTCGAGGGCCTGGAGCGGTGCCGCAATCTGCAGGATGCATCGATGCTGGCCGCGAAGCTATTCGGCGATATGCACAATCAGGCCAGCGCCTATGCGGCCCACCTCGCCTCACTCGCGGTGGGGGTGCCGGCAGCGCTCGTCCAGTGGGCTGAGGCGCAACTCGACAGCGACGACGACGCCACGGGGGCCGCATGAACATCGCGCTGCGCTTCATCAATCGATCGAACGATTGCGGCAACAGCGAGGTCGTGCTGTTTCAGCGCGACGTCGTGCCCGAGTTCGACGAGTTGGCGATCGCCTGGCGCGTGATCCGTTACTGCGGCCGCGATTGCATTCATCCCTTCGCCTACTCCAGCGATGTCGAAGTCGCACTCGGCGACGACAACGGGAATTTTTCGCCCCGAATCGCCGCTGCTAATGGTAGCCGTCTAATCGTCGCCACTCATGCCAGCGGACGGCCGCGGCTGGCTCGCGCCCTCGATGGCACGGTGCATTCCAATATCGAAGTGGTCAATCAGATGGGACGCGGCGCGGTCAACGTGAATGCGTTCGTCGCCGGCCGTCTGATGGCCGCGAAATCCGCGGTCGCGCCGGGGCAAAAAGCGATCTTTCGTTTCTCGCCAGTCCTTTGGATCGGCGTCGGCTCGCAAATCGAAGAAGGCCGGGCGCTGGCATCGGCCGTCGTTTCGAGTGCGAATACGCCACTCGAACTCGCGGGGATCGCATCGGCCGACATCGTCATGACCGGTGGCGGTGCCGGTGAAACCGCCCAGCCCTTCCAGTTCAAACTCGAAAACGTGCTGCGCCTCTAGCGAGCCGCGCAAGCCTTACCCGCTTTCAACGGTCCTCGATTCACGTTCGACGGTCCCGCTCTCGCGCGGGCCGGCGGTCAGGTGCGCGGCAAACCGATTGCCGCTTTTTTAATGAGGAGTTGTAGATGGACATTCAATTGAACTTCGTCAATCGCTCGAACGACGCAAACAACTCGAGCATCGTCATTTTCCAGAAAAACGTGTCGACCGATTTCGACGAACTGCACGTGGCCTGGAAAGTCATCCGCAATTGCGGCCAGGGCGATAACCATCCGTTCCGCTTCCCGATCGCGATGGCCGTTAGCACGAGCGACAGCTATGGAAACTTTATGCCGCAGCAGGATGCAACGAACGGCCAGGTGTTCCAGGTCCTGCGCGCGCCGTCGGGGGACGTGTTGCAACTGGCCACGCAGCCGGGTTCGAGCAAGGAAGTCCAGGTTCGCAACGATCTGCCGCAAGGCGCGGTGAACGCGACGATCTATAAGGACGGCACAGCGCTCGCGATCAAGACCTCGATCGCACCGGGCCAAAAGGCCGTGTTCGAGTTCAAGCCGACGATCTGGATCGGCGTGGCATCGCAGGTCGAACAGGGACAACTCATGAATTCGGCCGTGATGTCGGACATCAATACGGAGATTTCGCTGCTCGGCCTGAAGAGCGCCGACATCGTCATGACGGGTGGCGGCCCGGGCCGGCTTTCGTTGCCGTTCGCATTCAAGCTCGAAAACGTGGTGATGGCGTAAGGCAGTGCAATCGGCGGCATGCGAGGCGCGCCGCTCGATCTACCCGACAACATCCAATAGGCAGGGTTAGCGATGGACATCAAACTCAATTTCATCAACTTGTCGAACGACGTCAACCATTCGCAAGTCGTCGTCTTTCAAAAGAATGTATCGACCGACTTCGACGAACTCGCCGTGGCGTGGAAAGTGATCTCGAACTGCGGCCGCGGCGCGAATCATCCGTTCGTCTTTCCCATGGCGACGGCCGTGACAGCCAGCGATTCGGACGGCAACTACATGCCGAAACGGGTGGCCCAGAACGGCCAACTGTTCGCCGTCTCGCGCTCGCATTCGGGCAATGTGCTCGCCGCGGGCGGCGACGCGTCGACGTCGCGGGAAGTTCAGGTGCGCAACGATCTCGCCGCCGGGGCCATCAACGCCTCCATCTTCAAGGACGGCCGGCTGCTATCGACGAAGACGGGCATCGCCCCCGGCCAAAAGGCCGTGTTCGAATTCAAGCCGACCCTATGGATCGGCACGGCCTCGCAAGTCGAGGAAGGCCGGCTCATGAATTCGGCGGTGCTCTCCGACATCAATACGGAGCTGTCGTTGCTTGGCATCGCCAGCGCCGACATCGTCATGACGGGCGGCGGCGGCGGAACGGCAGCGGTGCCGTATCGGTTCGAGCTGGCCAACATCGTCATGGGCTAACCGGCCCCACGCCCCACGCCCGCGCCGGCGTTCCGTCCGCGTGCAGCTCATCCATCGCCCTTGTCGCCACCGCCCTTGCGGCGACAGGGCGCGCAGGCGTAGGTAATTTCCACGCTGTCATGCCTTCGAACCATCGACTACCATTCATCACACGAATACGGTACGAACGATACGGGGGAGCGCTGGAAAGCGCCGGCGGGGAGCTGTGCACGCCATCGCGAATGGCGAAATGCAAGACGATAAGCGTGGGCAGTACGCCCGCGCACATTCGCAGCGTGGTGGGGAGCGCGACAATGAGCGCACGTGAATCGGCCGGCATGCGCTAGGCCGCTTCGACGTGACTTCATGATCGTGTGCGTCAATGGCGCCTGCACAAAACGAAAACGAGCGAGCGGGGACGCCGGCTGAATACTCGGCACGAAAGCGGCTGCGCGCCATATCGATGCGCGCAGCGCATAGAAGAACACGACGAGCGATTCAGCCGGTTTCGCAACGCCACGCATTGCAACGGCGCCTGACGGGGAGGCGTGACATGGACATTATCGAGCTGGCCCGCAAAGCGGGCCTCGAGGTACTGCTGGATGCGCGCATCGGCACCCTCACCTACCACAGCGTATCGGGTTCGCTGACAGCGCTGCAACGTTTTGCCGATGCCGTCGAGGCCACCATGCGCGAACGACCACCGCTACCGCGCGATCCGCCCGTCAGACAGCATGCGAAGGTGCCTCGCCACACGCCGGCGACGCGTCTTCGCAAACGCGCGCTGAACGGTCGCCACAGGCGCGAGCGCGCTGCTGAAAGCGCATCAGCTCATCAGGCGGAACCAGCGAGCCGCCAGTCGTCCAGATAACGTGCGTCGCGCCTTGCGTTGCCACTCCATAGCGCTGCGTGTATGCGCGCCCTTCAGCCGCCCCCGTCACCCAAAGCGGACCGCCGACCGCCGCCGCGGCCGAGGGCTCCAGGTCGATCCCGAGCGCGAGCTTGATCGCGAGCAGGTGCGCAAACAACGTGTGATCCTCAACGGTAAAAATGCCGGAAAGCTGGCCCCTCATCAGCGGGGCGACGAGTTCTGACGCTTGGCCCACCGCGAGGCCGTCCGCTTCAGTGCAATTGTCCAGGCCGATGTCATAGACCGACATCGGAACATCACAGCCGCCAGCCAGTTGAACGAGCATACAAGGCGAGGCGGTCGGTTCCGCAAAGAAACAATGGACATTCCGGCCGAACACGGCTTTCAGCCCATGCGCGATTCCGCCTGGCGCGCCGCCCACGCCACATGGAATGTAGACGAACAAGGGGTGGCCATCGTCCACCGTCCGCCCCGCTTGCTCGAGTTGCGCCGATAACTCCAGGGCGGCCGCCGCATAACCGAGAAACAGCGATAACGAACGCTCGTCGTCGACGAAATGGGTATGCGGCGCGGCGGCCGCCATCTCGCGCCCTGCCGCCACAGCGTGCGCGTAATCGCCGACGTGTTCGATCACGTTAACCCCGCTATGACGCAACCGATCCTTCTTCCACTGCTTGGCATCGGCCGACATATGCACGACAGCTCGAAACCCCAGGCCCGCCGCAATCGTTCCAATGCTTAGGCCGAGATTGCCGGTACTGCCGACTGCGATCGTGTATCGGGCAAAACAGGCCCGTGCATCGGCGCCAGCAAGCAAA
>NZ_JBQCDN010000292.1:0-6399 GCF_051961175.1 Trinickia sp.
GTCAGGGTTGGCTCGAATAGTAGCGAGCCGCCGCGTCGATCTCGGCCGGGGTCATCTGCCGAGCCACATTACGCATCTGCTCGCCGATATCGTTGTGGCGATCGCCCGCCGCGAAGGCTTCCAGTTGCGCGCGGATATAGGCCACCGGTTCGCCTTCGAGCCAAGGGGTGCCCGTCTTGTGATCGGCCGCGCCGTGACACGATGCACACGGTGCGATATTGCGCATCGGCGCACCTGAGGCGACGATCAGCGGCACCGGCTGGCTCGCCGGGTGATAGCTCGCCAGCTTCGGCAGATAGGCGTAGTACGCGGCGAGGTCGCGCATATCCTGATCGGAGAGGGTGCCGACCATCGGGCTCATCACTGCGTTCGTGCGCGCACCGCTTTGAAAATCCTTGAGCTGCTTGTAGATCACCGTTTCGTATTGCCCGGCAAGGTTCGGCGAATTCGCCTGGCTGATGCCCTGCGGCCCGTGGCACATCGAACAGCGCAAGGCCAGCGTCGCGCCCCGGCCGATCGATAGCGCATCGGCATGGGCGAACATCGTCGGCGTGACCACCACGTCGCTCGTCTTCACGCGCGAGGTGACGGGCGTCGAAACGAACCATTGCTGAGGAACACCGGCGGCGCTGCAGATCGCGTTCCAAATCCCCGTGAACGGCTTATCCGTCTGCACGGAAGGCAGCCAGACGAATCCGATCAAGATCGACACGATGGCGATGCTCGCCGTGAGGCCGACGCTGACCGTGAACCATCGGTTGCGCAGCGAGAACAGACGTTCTTCGGTGCTCATCGCGGGCCTCCCATGTAAATCGCTGGTACCGATGTCTGCTTCAGGGTGAGCAGTTGAGCGATCGGATAACCGTAGTTCACGACCGTCAGGGCGATCATGAGTGCGACCCACAAACCGAAACTATTGAGCGCGACCGGCAGCGTCGTGGGCGGATGCACGGCGGTGGCGAACGTGAACCTCGGCTGCGCCGCCTGCCGCCCACGATGGCCGCGTGCCAGCACGATGAAGAACAACACGCCCGAAGCCACGAGCATCAAGGCGCCGACCAGCGACAGATCGACCGTGATCGCCTCGGGTGCGATGCCCGGGTTGCTGTAGTCGAAGTACGCCATGCGTCGCGGCATGCCGAGAATGCCGGCGTAGTGCCACGGGAACGTCGTCACGATCATGCCGATGAACCAGAGCCACAGTTGCCAGCGCATGAGCTTCACGCTGCTCAGCGCGCGGCCCGTCAGCTGCGGCCACAGCTCATAGGCGATCGCGAAGTACATGATGACGATCGCACCGCCGAAGATCAGGTGAAAGTGGCCCGTGATCCACTGCGTGTTGTGAATCGTCGAGTCGAGCTGGTAGCTCATGTTGATGAGCCCGCCCGCGCCGCCGAAGCCGAGCATGACAAACGAGAAGGCCACGGCCAGCATCATCGGTTCGTGCCAGGGCAGGGCGCGCAGCCACCCGAACGGGCCGCTTCCGCCGCGCAGCCGGCCGGCGATTTCCACGGATGCGCAGATCGTGAACACCGTGAGCAAAGTCGGCACCGACACGAGCGCGGTGAAGACCGATTGCAGGAACTTGAAGCCCGATCCAACTTGCGGATCGGCGAACAAGTGGTGAATGCCGATCGGCATCGCCACGACAAGGAACAGGATGAACGAGATCCGCGCCATCGCATCGCTATAGAGCCGGCCGCCAACGGCGCGCGGCACGAGCGTGTAGTACGCGATGTACGCGGGCATCAGCCAGAAGTAGACGATGGCATGCAATGTCCATGAAAAGAACACGCGCGCAAGGCCCGAATCGATTGTCGTCTTGAGCCCGAGCGCAACGGGCAGGATCTGAAACAGGATTTCAATCGCCGCGCCCACGGCCGTCCACGCCCACAGGTACGAGCCCGCGACGTTCGCGAACATCGGCAGCGGCACCGGCTTGCCCGGGTTCGCGCGCTTCCAGGTGCGCAGATTGATCGACATCAGCGCCACCCAGATCCACGATCCCACCACCACGAGCACGACGCCGATGTAGTAGAACGCGTTGCCGACCATCGGCGGATAGAACGTGTAGAGCACCGAGGCGCGGCCCAGCGCAACAGGGATCACGGCCATGACGGAGCCGATCGCGACGAGCCACCAGCCGAGCCACGCGAAGCGCTTGCCGACGAGCGGCTGTTCAAGCGAGATCTCGCTGATCGCATAGCCGAAGCCCATGGCGATCAGCGTCGGAAACACGTAGCCCATGACCGAGCCGTGCGCGGTGACCGAGCGGTAGTAGAGCTCCGGCTGCCCAAGCCAGGCATGCATCGGGCTGCGCACGTACATCTGCCATGCGCCGAGCAGCAGCGCCACGCCAAACGTGACGAAGGCGAACCAGAAGTGCGCGAGGACGAGTCGTTTGTTATTGAGCACAGCTAAGCCTCCGGGCGTTGGCCGCGAGTTGGTCGAATGCGGCGCGATCGAGCACCTTCACGTGCGCCCACATGCCTTCGTGGCCGGTGCCGCAGTATTCGTGGCAGGGCATCAGGTGTTCGCCGCTTTGCGCGAAGCTCGTCTTGAAGGTCGAGACGTACCCCGGCTCGACCATGGAATTGATGTTCGTATCGGCGATCAGAAAGCCGTGCACGACATCGGCGCTCGTCGCGCGGAAGGTGATCGGCGTATCGGCCGGCACGACGATGCATTGCGGCGTGAACGAATATTGCTGAGCGACGATGCGCACCGTGACCGAGCCGTCGGTCTCCACTGCGCTGCCCAGGTTGCTTTCGATGAATTCGCCCGAGACATGCAGCGTCGTCGGATCGATCGTCTCCACGCGGGAGGGCGGCATCATCGCCCAATGCAAGCCCGTGTAGATGACCATCGCGACGAGCAAGGCAATGATCGCGATCGCAACCGCCGCCCATTTGCGCTCGACACGCGAGGCGACCACTGCGCTATCCGCGTGGCGGGGAGAAGGAATGTTCGACATATCGCTCGCTCAGTGAATGACGCCGCGCGGCAGAAAGACCAGAAAGTAGAACGCGAACCAGAGCGCGACGACGATGGCCGTGGCGATGCCGGCCACCGCGATCGCGCCCGCCGGCCCCGAGCGGACGATGTGGTCCACGCGCTCCGCCTCGGGATCGTTTGCACTCGAGTGCGCCTCGTTCTGGGTATCCATGGGATTCATGAGCGTCATGACGTCCTCGATTCAATAAAGCGGCGCCGAGCGCAGCGCGTTGGCTTCCTTGGCCGTCACGGGTGTGCCGTGATTGCCCCAAGCGGTACGGATGAACGTTACGACGGCCGCCACTTCCTCATCGGAAAGCGATTGCGCGAACGGCGGCATGCCATAAGGCGAGCGGTTCTTTGCCGTGCCCGGCGCATAGCCGCCGTTGAGCACCATGCGCACCGGATTGACGGCCGACGTCATTTGGATCGATTGGTTGTTCGCCAGCGGCGGGAAGTCGGGCAGCTTGCCCTCGCCGTGCTTGCCATGGCATGTCGCACACTGCGCGTCATAGATCTTCGAGCCGAGCCGCGAGAGCAGATTGCGCTCTTCGCCTGATACGTTGGCGTTCGCGTTTGCCGCGGCACTTTCGCCGCCGTGTTGCGGCAGCGACTTCAAGTAAACGGCCATCGCCCGGACATCGTCGTCCGACAGATATTGCAAGCTGTCGTAGACGACTTCCGCCATCGGTCCATACACGGCACCGCGGTTCGACGCCCCCTTTTGCAGCAGATCGGCAATGTCGCCGATGCTCCAATCGCCAAGCCCCGCCTCCTTGTTCGACGTTAGCGAAGGCGCGTACCAATCCTGCATCGGGATCAGGCCGCCCTCGAAGGCTTTCGATTCAGAGCTTCCACCAAGCGCATTGATCGCGGTATGACACATCGAGCAATGCCCCAACCCCTGGACCAGGTAGGCGCCACGATTCCACTCGACCGAACGCGTGGGTTCGGCCTGATATTCGCCCTCGCGGAAATACAGCGTGCGCCAGCCGAGCAGCAGCTCGCGGTTGTTGTAGGGGAAACGCAGTTCGTGCGGCCGGTTCGGCTGATGCACGGCGGGCACCGAGCGCAGATAGGCGAAGATCGCGTCGGAATCTGCGCGCGTGACTTTCGTGTAGGCGCCATAAGGCATGGCGGGATAGAGCAGGGAGCCGTCGCGCGAGCGCCCCGTGTGCATCATTCGATAGAACGCGTCGGCCGTCCAGCCACCGATGCCCGTTTCGTTGTCGGGCGTGATGTTCGGCGAAAAGAGCGTGCCGAACGGGGTCGGCATCGGACGGCCGCCGGCAAAGAGCTGGCCGCCGGGCTGCGTATGACAAGCGATGCAATCGCCAGCGCGGGCGAGATATTCGCCCTGCTTGACGACGCTGGCGTTCGCGCTCGCCGGGCCTTGAGCGAATGCGAGCGCGCTCGCTGCGGCAAGGGCGATGCCCGCGCCCACGCGCGCGAGCGAGCGGGAGAGAGAAAGGATGGCTGGCACGAAAGACTCCGTCATTGCGGTTCACTGCCGCAACGCAGCGGCATCTTCAAGCTGCCCGCCGGCCCGAACGCCGGATTGGCCGCCCCCGCCGATGCCGCCAGCCATGCGGCAACGGCGGTGATATCGTCGTTCGTCAAACGCGAAGCGACTTCATGCATGCAGTCGGGCGCGTAGGACTTGCGCGTGCCGTAACGCCACGCGCCGAGTTGCGCGCTGATGTACTCGGCATGCAGGCCGAGCAGGCCCGGGATCGCGGGCTCCATGCCGGTGAGCGCCGCGCCGTGACAGGCCGCGCAAGCGGGAATGTGCCGGCTCGGATCGCCCGACTTCACGAGCTGCCCGCCGCGCGCGAGCAGCGTGGCCGAGACAGCCGGGGTGGAGGCGGGCGGGTAGGGCGGACGCTGGCTCGCGAAATACTCGGCGATCCGATGGAGATAGGCATCGGGCAGGTAGGCGAGCAGGTAGTTCATCGGCGGATACTGGCGCCGGCCGTCGCGACACGCGACGAGTTGGTTGTAGAGATAGCCGGCCGGTTTGCCGGCCAAGCGGGGAAAGTAGTCGTTGTCGGTGCCTTGGCCTTGCGCGCCATGACAGGCGGCACAGGCAAGCACACGGGCTTGCATCGTATCGGGCGCACGCTCGGGCTGCGCATCTTGCGCTGAAGCGGCGACGCCGGCGAGCGCGGTGATCAGCACAGCAGCGATTCTTTTTTTCAACATCACGTCATCGTCTCCGGGGACACGAACGATATGCGGTGCGCCCACGGCTTTGACTTCGCAGCGGTGCGGACTTGAACGGTAATGCGTCTTCTCGAAGCTGTCTCACCGATTCTAATCAATGCAAATGAAAACGGAAGGACAGCCTGCGACGAGCGCGTATTCGAGCCTGGCGCGTACACCGGCGCACCGAATCCATCGGAAAATCGGTGCGATTAAATCAGGCGAGGTCGCTCGCCGGGTTGACCTGGATCATGCTTCGAACGATAAACGTCGCACATTGCACATGACCGTGCGACTGTTCGCCGCGCCGTTTGTGCGTGACAAAGCCGCTCATGCGCAAGAAGCTAGCTAGGACGGGCTTTGTCGCGGGCGTCGGGCGTGCGGCGTAGGAATCGGCTGACAGCGTGTGTGAAAGCGCCGACACGACTTTCGTCTGCGGACGATAGGGGGCGTTGATCCGTTGGCGGACACTTTGTGTCGGCGAAGGCGCAAGCCGGCGTACCGCAAGGCGTCCCGCGTCGATCGATGAAGAAAAGGAGAAAGCGAATGTTCGGTGCTGGTGAACGCTCGAGCGGCCATGACGCGTCAGTCAAGCGGCACGGTTCGATTTCCTTGCATGCCGAGCCGCCCGCACGAGCGGGCGCGACGCTAGGCGGCGCATCGTCCTCCTGCAAGACGTGCTCGTTGCGCCCCGTCTGCGCGGTCAATCCGGACGAGCTTGCCTGCTCGCAGCAGATGGACGATCTCGTGCTGGGCTACCGTCACGTGAAGAAGGGCGAAGCGCTATACCGTGTCGGCGATGGCTTCAGCAATCTATACGCCGTGCGAACGGGCTCCTTCAAGAAGGTGAACTTGCTCGTCGACGGCAGAGAACAAGTCACCGGGTTCTATGTGTCAGGCGAACTGCTGGGCGCCGACGGTATCTCCGCGGCACACTATGCAAGCGACGCGGTCGCACTCGAGGACAGCAGCGTCTGCGTCATGCCGTTCGATCTGCTCGAGTTGCTGAGCCGCGAGGTCAAAGCCGTTCAGCACAACGTCTTTCGCATGCTGAGCGCCGAGCTCGTGCGCGAAAGCAACGCGATGATGATGCTCGGCACGATGACCGCCGACGAACGCGTCGCAGCTTTCCTGCTCGATCTGTCGCGCCGTTGGAAGGCGCGCTCGTATTCGCCCAGTGCATTCGTCTTGCGCATGACGCGC
>NZ_JBQCDN010000293.1:0-28017 GCF_051961175.1 Trinickia sp.
GGCACGCAAGACGAACGCCTCGCGATCGCTTTGGCCGAAGACGACGTGCAGACGATCGAGCACCTGCTCGACGCACGCACTGCGGCGCTACCGCTCTATAACCGCATCGACGCGTCGATGCGAGTGAACCGGCAAGGCGAGGCCCAAGCCCGCGCATTCGATGGTTTGGACGGCGCGCCCGACGACACGGAATTGCATACGCGGCTCGTCGATGCCACGACGTTCTGGAATCAGTCGGTCTCCGCATCGGTGGAAGACTACGTCGAACATCCGCTGGATTACGTGCAGCAAACGCTCGCCGCGAATCTGAAGCTGTCCGATCACTACATGCTCGGGCTGCACACGCAGCAGCGGCTGCAACGCAGCACCGACACGACGCAACTCGTGAACCTGCCGTCTGTCGATCGCTCGGCGGATCTGTATGCGCGGCGCCTCACGCGTGATTCGGAAGTCACGCTCGATGTCGGCCGGCGGTATGCCGCCGATGCGTTCTATACGATGCGCGCGGACGCCACGCTCGGCCGGAACTCGCCGGTCTCGTTCACCGCCTCGATCCAGCGCAGCGGGGAAGTGACGGAGCAGCAGACACTGACCGTGGGCGGCGTGAAGGACGACATCAGCGGCGGCTTGACCTGGCAGCCCACGCCGCGCTGGTCGTTCACCGCCAGTATCGAGGCCGATCGTTTCTACAGCCAGGGCCGCAACTTCGTCGGCAGCGGCATCCTGCAACAGGCGGAACTGGACTACAAGATCAGGACCGAGTATCCGGACTACACCTTGCGCTTCACGGGTGCGCATGGCGCCTACAACGATAGCGGCCAGCCCGATGCCCTGCTGCAGCGTCTCGTGCCGGCCACGCTCGGACCGTTCAGCGCCGGGGACTTCATGCCGAACACCTTCAGCCAGTTCGGCGCGTTCATCGGCTTCGGCAACGATCTGGCCGAACGTTATACCCACGCCTGGCGCCCCTACCTGGACGTCGGTATGGTGCACGACACGAACCAGGGCTGGGGGGTCGCGGCCGACGTCGGCATTGCCGGCTCGGTGTTCGGCGGCGACCATGCGGCGGTGTACTTCCAACACGAACGGGTTGCCGCGGCCGGCACCTCCTTGACCTTGATCGGCGTGCGTTATCGCTGGCTCTATTGACTATTGACCGTTGGCCGATCGGCCGCTCGCGCACGCTGCTTTGAACTATCGAATGACCACCCAAAGGAAAACGACATGAATCCTTTCGACGCTATCCGCAAGACCGCAGGAACGGCGATGGCCCTGGCCGTCGTGCTGGCGGCGAGCGCCTGCTCGTCGATCGACACGACGCAGTCGCCGGCCCTTCATGCCGCCGACGCCGTTGCCGTGCTGCCGATCGCGAACTACACCGAGACGCCCGATGCCGGCGATGCGGCGCAGGCGATGGCGGTCAACGCCCTGCGCCACCTGGGCCTCGACACGGTGGAGAGTGTGCCGGCCAACACGGGCGACGATCAGTTCGATGCGACGAGCCGTCCGGACGGCGACAAGGGGCTCGCCTGGGCCCGTGCCCATCACGCGCGCTATTCGCTGTCGGGCGCGGTCGAAGAATGGCGCTACAAGGTGGGCGTCGACGGCGAGCCGGTGGTCGGCATGACGTTCGAGTTGCGCGATGTGGCATCCGGCAAGGTGGTCTGGAGCAGCACCGGAAGCCGCAGCGGCTGGAGCCGGTCCTCGCTGGGCGGCGTGGCACAACGCTTGATTGGCAAGCTGCTTGCTCCGCTGGCAGCACGCCGCTAAGCGGCGCATCATCGGAAACATCATGGACGCGAAGACATCGGCCGCTCAGCAACAAGGCGCTGCGACCGCCCCTGCGCAAGCACCCGGCGGCCCTTCAGCCGGGGCCGCGCGTAACGTGCGCCGCTCCGAACCGTTCGGCAATCTGGGCCGGCTGCGGCGCCTGCTCGCGCCCGCGGCGCAGCGTCCGTTCGCGATTCTCGAAAGCGCGGCCTTCACCGTGGCGGTGCTGGCCTTCGCCTGGGCGCTCGATCACGCGGATCCGCTGCTCCTGCACGGCAGCTTCCCCTGGCTATGGCTCGTGCCGACGATCATCGCGCTGCGCTACGGCGTCTTGCTCGGCGCGGCGTCGGGGCTCGTGCTGGCCGCCGGGTGGCTGCTGCTGTATCCGTCGGGTTCAGGCTGGCCGGGCGCCTACTTCGCCGGCGGGTTGATTCAGGTGATCGTCGCGGGGCATTTCGGCGATACGTGGGCCGCGCGCACGACGCGCGCCAGTTCGATCAACGATTACCTGAACGACCGCCTTACCGCGCTGACGAACAACCACTATCTGCTGCGGTTGTCGCACGAACGGCTCGAAAAAGACCTGCTGACGCGGCCCACCACGTTGCGCGATTCGATCACTGAACTGCGCCAGCTGTCGCTCACGCGGGCGCCCGCCGAGCGCGCGCCGCTGCCCGGTGCCGTACGGCTGCTCGAGTACGTCGCCCGCGTATGCCAGATCGAAGTCGCCGCGCTCTATCCCGCACGCGGCGGCAAGCCGGAGCGCACGCCGCTCGCGACCGTGGGCACCGCGTCGACCCTCGTGCCGGGCGACCCGCTCGTGCGGCTCGCGCTCGAGAGCGGCAAGCTCGCCCATCTGAAATCGGAGCACCCGGGCGAGCAGGAAAGCCGCTATCTTGTCTGCGCCCCGCTGCTCTCGGCCGATGACACGCTGCTGGCGCTCCTGGTGGTCGAACGCATGCCGTTCCTGTCGCTGAATTACGACAATCTGCAGATGATGCTCGTGCTGCTCGGCTATTACGGCGACGGCGTCCAACATTCGGGCGTGGTCCGCGACGTACTCGATGCCGTGCCCGGCTGCCCGCTCGAATTCGCGCTCGAATATGCGCGTCTGGCACGGCTGCAACGCACGAGCGGCATCGATTCGTCGGTCGTCGCCCTGTCGTTCCCGCGCGACGAAGAGCACGACTCGCTGTTCGAACACGTGCTGCGCCGCGGCCGTTCGCTCGATCTCGCCTGGCCGCTGCAAAGCGAACGCCGATCGGTGCTGCTCAACTTGATGCCGCTGACCGATTCGGCCGGCATCGATGGCTACGTCACCCGGATCGAGATGAACTTGCAGAGTCAATTCGATACCGATTTCGAACGTTCCAGCATCGGCGTGCATACGCTGCACATCAGCGGAACCTCGACGGGCGCCAATCTGGCCGGGCTCGTGCATCGGGCGGACGCTCATGCGTGAGGTGCGCTCCACGGTCATCACGGTGCTCGCGCTTGCGGGCGCGATCGCACTGCAAGCCGCCGCGGTCGCCGGTGCGCTGCACGCGGGGCGCTTCGCCGATCCGCTGGCGGCGCTGCTCGCCCTGCAGGCGGTCGTCGCGATCGCCGAGGCCATCGCCTTCCGCCGGTTGTTGCCGCTCGAACTACGCGAGCCGCGGCGCTCGGTGCTGCTCCATCTGTGGCTCGGCTGCATGCTCGTGCCCTGCGTGGGCGGACTGATCGAAGTGCTTGCGGCAACGTGGGGCAAGTGGGTGCCGATGCGGCGCAGCTTGCGCGACGCCGGTGTCGTCGGCCGCCCCGAATTCGTCAGCTATCTCGTGTCGCGCGTCGCGCATGGCGGCGGCGCACGCGTTCAGTCGCGCCTCGCGAACACGCGTGCCGCCACGAACGACCGGCTCGCGGCCCTCGTCGCGATCCAGGGCTTGCCCACCCACACCACGGGTGCGCTGCTGCGCGATTTGCTTGGCGATCCCGTCGACGATCTGCGCCTGCTCGCCTACGGCACGCTCGATCAGGCCGAGAACGAAATCGTGCACAAGATCTCGGACAGCAAGGATGCCTTGCATGTCGCGGCGAGCGACGACGAGCGCCGCGCCTTGCACCGCCGGCTCGCCGAGCTGCACTTCGAGTTGGTGTATCAACAGCTTGCACAGGGCGACGTCTACCAGCACACGCTCAAGCAAGCCGATGAACACGCACAGCGGGCGCAAGCGCTGCCGGGCGGCGAGCGCGACGCCGCGCTGTGGGTGCTGCGCGCCCGGCTCGCCCTGGCACAGCACCGGCCGATCGATGCGGCCCCGCTCCTTGAACGCGCTAACGCGCTTGGCTTCCCGCGCGAGCGGTTGCTGCCGTGGCTGGCGGAAGTCGCATTCCTGCAGGGCCAGCACGCACGTGCGGCGGAGTTCGTCGCCGCGCTCGCGCAAGGCGCCGCCGCGCCGCCGCTCAAGCCCGTAGTGGATTACTGGACATCTTGATGAATTCGTCGCTGAATCGCCGCGCCGCCGACGCCGACGTCTGCCTGCTGCTCGAAGGGACCTTCCCGTTCGTGCGCGGCGGCGTCTCGAGCTGGGTCAACGAAATGATCCGTGCGTATCCCGAGACGCGCTTCGGCATCGTGTTTATCGGTAGCCGCGAAGAGGACTACTCGGGCGCCGCCTATGCGCTGCCGGATAACGTCGTTCATTTCGAGGCGCACTACTTGTATGAAAGCGCGCCCGCCGATGCACGCCCGCCGCGCGAAGTGAACGGCGACGCGGCCGCGTTCGCGCGCTCCGCGCAATTCCACGAAGCGTTGCGCGATGCGCGCTCGCATGCGGACATCGGCAAGATGATGACCGAGTTGATTCCGATGCTCGGTACCGACGGCGCGCTCAGCGAAGCGCAATTCCTGCATAGCCGCGAGGCCTGGCGCTTTATCGAAGAACAATATACCCGGCACTGCACCGATCCTTCGTTTACCGACTACTTCTGGACGGTGCGGATCATGCACAAGCCGCTGTGGCAGCTCGCGCGCGTGGCCGCCAAAACGCTGCCGGCGCGCGTGTATCACACCGTCTCGACCGGCTATGCGGGCTATCTGGGTGCGCTCATGCATTACCGCACCGGCCGTCCGCTGATCGTCAGCGAGCACGGGATTTACACGAAGGAACGCAAGATCGATCTGCTGCAAAGCCGGTGGATCCGCGACAACCGCGGCTTGTTCGAGCGCGACGTCTCGAACGTCAGCTACTTCCGCGAGCTGTGGGTGCGCTTTTTCGAGGCGCTCGGCGCCCTCGCCTACGGCGCGGCGCAGCAGATCACGGCCCTGTACGAAGGCAATCGCCTGCGCCAGGTGGCGGACGGCGCCCGCCCGGAACTGACGTGCACGATTCCGAACGGGATCGATGTCGAGGGCTTGCGCCCGCTGCTCGCCCTTCGCTCGCCCGAACGGCCCCGGCGCGTGGTCGCGCTCATCGGCCGCGTGGTGCCGATCAAGGACATCAAGACGTTCATCCGCGCGATCTTCATCGCCACGCGCACGATGCCCGACATCGAAGGTTGGATCGTCGGTCCCGAGGAAGAAGACCCGACGTATGCCCGCGAATGCCGGGCACTCGCTCAAAGCCTCGGGCTCGATGCGAACGTGCGTTTCCTGGGATTTCAGCGAATCTCCGACGTGCTGCCGAAGGTCGACCTCGTTGCCCTGAGCTCCATCAGCGAGGCCCTGCCGCTTGTTGTGCTCGAAGGCTTTGCCGCGGGCGTGCCCGCTATCACGACCGATGTCGGCGCCTGCCGCGAGTTGATCGACGGCTTCAGCGCGGACGATCGTGCGCTCGGCAGCGCCGGTGCCGTCGTGCCGATCGCCAACCCGGGGGCGTTTTCGCAAGCCGCGCTCACGCTGCTCGGCGACGACACGCTGTGGCAGGCCGCGCAACGCGCCGGCCTCGAGCGCGTGCAGCGCTATTACGCGAAGCATCAAATGATCGACCGGTATCGCACGATTTACGAACAGGCCGCGGGGCTGCCCGATGCAGACGCGGGCGCCGGCCCCGGAGACGCTGGCGCACGCTGCCCGTTTCACCACGAGCGCGCGGATGTCGCCCCGCGCCGTCTCTCATTCAGGAGCCGCTGATGGCCGGCATTGGATTCGAACTGCGCAAGATCATGCGGCGCGACACGCTGACGGGCGTCACGCGCGCCTACGTCTACGCAGCCCTGATCAGTTCCGGCCCGTTGATCCTCTCGATCTTCGGGATTCTTATCATCGGCCTGCTGACGCTGACGGTGATCGTGCCGACGGTGCTGATCACCCAGTTTCAGGTGTCGGTCACGTACATGATTGCGTTCAGCCTGATCCTCACGGGGCCGGTTCAGCTCTGGTTCACGCGCTTTGTGTCGGATCGCCTGTTCGAAAAGCGTGACGATCTGGTGCTGCCGAACTATCACGCCGTGCTGCTGGTCACGACGCTGGCGGCGGGAACCGTCGCGACCATCGTGATGCTGCTCGGTTTCCGCGATCAGTCGCTGTCCTACCGGATGCTGATGGTGGCCGGCTTCGTCATCGTCAGCAACATCTGGATTGCGGTGATCTTTCTGTCGAGCGTGAAGCAATACTGGCAGATCCTCGCTTCGTTCGCCATCGGCTATGGCTTCGTCGTCGCCCTTGCGCTGACCTTCGCCCACTATCACTATGGCCTGACCGGGCTGCTCGGCGGCTTCGTGTTCGGCCACTGGGTGTTGCTGCTTTGCCTGTCCGCATTGGTGCATCGGCATTACCGCAGCGCGCGCTTCATGTCGTTCGAGGTGTTCAGCCGGCGCCTGGCGTACCCGAGCCTCGCCTTCGTCGGCTTGTAATTCAACCTTGGCATCTGGATCGACAAGATCATCTTCTGGTATGCGCCCGGCACCGGTAGCCGCGTGATCGGCTGGTTTCATGCGTCGATCATCTATGACATCCCCGTGTTCATCGCGTATGTCTGCGTGATGCCGGCGATGGCGACGTTCCTCGTACGCATCGAAGCCGATTTCGCGGAGTACTACGATGCGTTCTACGATGCCGTGCGCACCGGTGCGACGCTGCGGCGGATCAACGACATGCGCGACATGATGGTGCGCAGCGTGCACACCGGGCTTTACGAAATCATCAAAGTGCAGACGGTCGTCTTGCTGCTGATCATTTCGTTCGGCGCCCCCCTGCTCTCGGCGCTCGGCATCTCGACGCTGTATTTGCCGTTGCTGCTCGTCGATGTCATCTCGGCCAGTCTGCAGGTGCTGTTTCTCGGGCTGCTCAACGTGTTCTTCTATCTGGACGCGCGCATGGCCGTGCTGCGCCTGACGACTCTCTTCGTCGTGTTGAACGGCGCGTTCACGGTCTTGTCGTTGTGGCTCGGCCCGAGCACCTATGGTTACGGCTTCGCCGCAGCACTCGTGATCGTCGTGATCGTGGCCGTGCGGATGCTCGATGCGAAGTTCGCTTCGCTCGAATATGAAACTTATATGCTGCGTGCGTGATGCCGATGGGAAACAGAATGAGGCGATCGCCGCTCAATCCGCCCCTCGCAGGCAGCGCTGATCAGACGCGGCGTGCCGACAGCACGGGGCGGCCATTGCGGTTGCTGGCCGTGGGCGCGCTGGCGTTCGCCCTGCGGGCCGTCTTCGGTGTGGCGCCGGCCTGGGCCGATACGGCGCAGGCCGATACCGATACGCAGCCAAGCGTCGCGTTCTACTATGGTGCGACGCCGCCCATCGATGTTCTGGCCAGCTATGACATCGCGGTGCTCGAACCGGACAGCGGCTTCCTGCCGCGCGAACATCCGGAGCCGGCCACGCGCTGGTTCGCTTATGCGAGCGTCGGCGAGATCGGGCCGCAACGCCGCTACTACGGCGATATCCCCGCCGACTGGTTCATCGGCCGCAATAGCGATTGGAATTCGCATATCGTCGATCAAAGCAAGCCCGGCTGGCCTGCGTTTTTCGTGCGGCATGTGATCGATCCGCTATGGGACATCGGCTATCGAGGCTTCTTTCTCGACACGCTCGATTCGTATCAACTCGCGGTAAAAACCGACGCAGCGCGCGCGCTGCAACGTGACGGTCTCGTGCGCGTCATCCATGCGATCAAGAAGCGTCATCCGCACGCGCAGTTGATCCTGAACCGCGGCTTCGAACTCTTGCCGCAAGTGCATGCCGACGTCGACGCGATCGCTTTCGAATCGCTGTTCAACGGGTGGGACCAAGCCAAGCAGCGCTATGTGCCGGTGCCCGAGGCCGATCGCGCGTGGCTGCTCAGCCAGGCGCGGATCGTGCGCGCGCAGTACAAGCTGCCCGTCATCGCGATCGACTACTGTGCGCCGGGCGACGATGCATGCGCGCGCTCGAGCATCGAGCAAACCCACGCGTTGGGGCTGATTCCATTCGTGACGGACGGCGCGCTGCAAACGGTGCGGCCCGCTCCGGTTTTGTCTCCGGGGCATAGCGAAGAAGGCATGCGCTGAGGCGACCAGGGCGGTCATCGCGGGCATGCGCCACGGCGCTGGCTCGATGCGCCCTTTGCTTCGAACTTAGAACCCCGGCACCGGATTCCGTCCCTCCACCAGCACGTACTTGCCGTCCTTCAGGCGATAGACCGCCACATCGTCGATAACGCGCACTTTACCGCCGTGCCCTACGGTTTCCGCACCCGAAAATGTCATCCGCAGATCGCCGGGCGCATCTGTGCCTTGCTCGATTGCCAGCTTTCCTTCGATATCGAAACATTGCGGCGAGTCGGCGATGTCATCGCCGTTGGTCTTGCCATCCGCAGACACGCTCGCTTCCTTGGCAGGCGCCAGCGCCTTTACCCGTGCATCCGTTCCCGAAGCCGGCACATCGCTGTGCTTAAGGATGCCTTCGCAGTCGTCTCTTGCTCCAAGATCGGAGGCGCTGACGCGCAGCGTATCGGCCACCCGCTCGATCCGGCCCGGTGCGATGCGGAACACCGATGCCCAAGACCCGCAAGAGCCCTGCCAGCAACTACCCGCCGTCGTCCAGAATCCGAATTCGTTCGGCGACATGCGCGCGACATCGGTTGCGCCATAGGTGCCTTGCACGCCGTCGTATGAGACCCCGTCCACACGCTGATCGAGCACCCAACCCGAGGGCTGCTTCCGGAAAAAGTAGGCGCCTAGCCACGCGCCCGAGGCATGCGAATCGATGCGTTCGCCGGTACCCGTCACTTCGACACCTTCCGTCAGCATGACGGCGTGCGTATCGTCGAGGCGAATGACCTCGCGGGGCGTAACGTCGAGTTGGCTACCAACGATCTCTTTAGAAAGATGCCCTTGACCGTCACGGTTCGGAACTTCGACATCGACGATGCGCGCGTTGCCCTTTTTCGTATCTCGCCAGTCGGGGAAGACTGAATGCATCAGGTTTGTCCGCTTCAAGTCGGGCGAGGGTGCCGGCGCATCGCTTGCGCTTACAGAGGGCGCTTGCGACGACGCGTTCGCCGCGGCATGGGTGGCATTCGTCGCATTCGTTTCGGCTGGTTTACTGCATCCCGCGCCGAGCGCAGCGGCGATCGAAACAGCGGCGGTTAGCGCCACAGGCCGATAGGTGCTCAACCCCGCGCGCAAACCCCGACGATTCGTTTTAAAAAATTCGGAACGGCTCATTGAAGCCTCGGCTCGCTTTCGTTATTCGTTATTCGTTATTCTTTATCCGCGGTGCATGCGGAAGCCGCGTTTTTACCACTTTTGAGCTGACGCGCGACGGGGCCCCGTTCGCGTGCTGCATTACCGTCCCTTTTGCGGCCGCGTCTGCGTCATGGCGAGCAATGCGCTTTCGCGCCGCCGCCATTTCGCCTGATCGACGATGTTCCAACCTACCCAAAGCAGGCAGAGTACGCCGCCCATCAGCAAAAGCGCGGGAAATACGAAGCTCCATCCGCTGGTATGAACGACCGAATCGTTGCGCAAGGCGAGCCGAGGATCCGTCGGCGAGACGCGTAGTTGCGCGAGACCCGGGGCACCACAATATCGTGCCCTGGCTGCCGCCGCTTCTCCGGCGCCCACCTGTTCCTCGCGCGGCGCATGCGCGGCACGCCATCGTTCGTCATAGTGCCGGTGTAGACCCTCGCCATAACGCCAGACGGCAAACACTTCCCAATAAGCGCCACGGCGGCCCGGCTCGATCGACACCTCGCAACGATCCAGTTTGGCTTCAACGATCGGCCACCCGAGTGCTTGTCTCGTCCTGGCGGCATCCATCAACCCGTCGACGCCGGCAAAACACAGCAAGCCTCCGACGACGGCCTGCAGCATAAGCGCGACAAAGGCCAACTTGTATGCGCACTCAGGCCGGCAAGCACGGGTTCTCATGACGAACGTCATACGAAAGGAAGTTTGGATACTATCAGAGTGGGCATCTGCAGCGATGTGTCGGCTCATATCGGCTCAGAATCGCCTCACTGCACCCGCAAGCGGCTCAAGTCAGGGCAAGCGGCTCACGAACGGAGAAACAGGTTGCGAACCGGCGCACATCGTCGAAAAGGCGAAGTCAGCCCGCCATCCCGTGGAGGCCGCATACTTTCTCGTTCGATCGCCGGTCGGCGATCGTAGCGCGCCTTTCACGCATTGATGTGATGGCCGTTCGCTAGTATCTTTCTCTGACGAACGTCTTGAACGTCGAGAACTAACCCGGGCCTTCTCAGAAACATGAACTACCACGTCACCTACGAGCACAGCCTGAAGAGCGCGCCGAACGACTTTATCGTGCACGTGCCGTGTCAGCTCGTCGATAACGTGCCGGACAACATCCCGCGGGCATTGCTCCCCGAATTCATCACCAACTTGATCCTCAGCCGCTCGCCGAACATCGGCAAGATTCGCGATCTGCGTCTCTTGTAACGCGAGTAACGCGACAAATGCCTATCGTCGAACGAGACGGCACTGATACAGGCGCACTACGGGGCATGGCCGGGAAAGTGGATCGACACGTGACGCCAGCCGGCTTTCAAAGGCTGCGCGAACGGGCTGGCGTTGGCCGGCCTCGGCCCCGCACTGCAAGCTTCGGAAGCGATTGCTGCTGCCGGATGATATCGATCAACGTCAAAAGTGCAGGATGCTTATATCGGCGGCTGCTGTAATAAATGTGAAACGGGTCCTCGGGATACGCATTCTTCTCCAACACGATCCGCACTTCGCCCCGCGCCAGCTCGTCAGCGATTCGCGCTTCCAGTACATACGCGATTCCCAAACCGGCTTTGCATGCACTGATCGTGGTGGCCGTATCGTTGATGGTCAGTAAGCCGGGAACGCGCAAACGGCGCGCTTGCCCCTTGTCCTTCAATTCCCAGCGATAGCTCGAATTATCACCGAGCAACAGCTGAAGGCCAGTATGATCGGCCAATTCATCCGGCACGCGTGGCACACCGTAACGCTCGAGATACGAAGGCGCGGCGGCCAGAACCCATCGCTGCGGGCCCGTCAGCGGCACCGCCACCATGTCTTCGGGAACGTAGTGACCATATCGAATCCCGGCATCGAAGCCCTCGGCCACGATGTCGATGGGCCGGTTCTCGACGACAACCGTCAGCCGTACGCCGGGACACTGACGCACGAACTCCGGCAGCGCGGGCGCAACGAGCAAATGCGCGGCATCGGCGAACACGTTCAGCCGAATCTCGCCAAGGCGTGCGGCGCCCGGCGCCTCGAACGTCTCGAGCGCAGAGCCGATTTCATTGAAGCCGTTCTCCAATCGTGCCGCCAAATCCTGGCCGACGGCGGTCGCGGAAACCGCCCTGCTCGACCGGTTCAGCAGTTTTGCGCCCAGCCGGTCTTCCAGACGGCGCATCGCGTGACTGAGTGCCGATGGCGTTTGCCCCAATTCGATCGCCGCGACCGTAAAGCTGCGGCACCTGACGATCGCCAAAAAGGACTTGAGGTCAGCGAAGTCAATCCGGTCTGTTTTTGCCATGAATGCGGCTCATCGCCTCAGTGAATTCCATTCATTCTACTGCGTGCAATCATAGCTACCCGATCGAGGAGCGATCAGCGCACTATCCAGAGGCTTCGCCGAATCGGCAGTTTGATCTTTCCTAAAGGAAACTCATGTCAATTTTCGAGCGTGTGCGGATCAGCGATATCGACGGGACGAAGGTTCTCGTCACCGGCGGGTCAACGGGTATCGGCGCGGCAGTCGTTCGTGCGTTTGCTGCACAGGGTGCCTACGTCGTGGCTCACTACAACGAGAGCGAGGCGGCGGCGCAAGCACTCCGTGCAGAATGCCCCCAGCGGATCAGCCTCATTCAAGGCGACCTGAGCGAGCCGGGCAGCGCATCGCGCCTCGTTGAAGCGGCGTCGGCGAGGCTTGGCGGCCTCGACGGGCTGATCAACAACGCTGGCGGCATGTTGGGCCGCATCCCGACCACGGAAATGCCGCCCGGCCACTTCGAACGCGTCGTCGATCTCAACGCCCGTTCCGTCTGGGATGCGACGCTCGCCGCTCACCCGTTCCTCAAGCAAACAGGCGGCTACATCATCAACACCTCATCGGTGGCTGCCCGCACCGGCGGTGGCTCGGGCGCGGTACTGTATGCAGCCGCCAAAAGCTTTGTGAGCAGCTTGACGCGCGGCCAAGCGAAAGAGTTCGTTCATGACGGCATCCGCGTCAACGCCGTCGCACCGGGATTGATCCAGACACCGTTCCACGATAAGTACACCCCGCCGGACATTCTCGCCTCACAAGCCGCGTCGGTCCCGATGGGCCGGGAAGGTTTGCCTGAGGAATGCGTCGGCGCGTTTCTGTTTCTGGCGTCGCCGGCGATGTCCGGCTACATCACCGGGCAGATCATCGAAGTTAATGGCGGACAACTGATGCCTTGAAAGGCTCAATAAGCGAAGAGGAAAGCAGATGAATCAACGGCCATTTGGACAAACCGGACAAGCTGTGTCCGAAATCGGATTCGGCGCCTGGGCCATAGGAGGCTCGTGGGGCGATGTGTCCGAAAGCGACGCGAAGGCGGCACTGCACGCCGCGCTCGATAGCGGCACGACCTTTATCGATACGGCCGACGTCTACGGCGACGGGCGTTCCGAGCGAATCGTCGCGGCCGTACTGAAAGAACGAGACGGCCCGCGGCCGTTCGTTGCGACCAAGGCGGGCCGACGGCTCGATCCCCATGTGGCGCAGGGCTATACCGCGGCCAATCTGAATGCCTTTGTCGACCGATCGCTGAAGAACCTCGATACAGACTGTCTCGATCTCGTGCAACTGCATTGTCCGCCGACAGCGGTCTACTACCGGCCGGACGTGTTCGACGCAATGGAGGCCATGGTCACTTCGGGAAAGATCCGCCACTACGGTGTTTCGGTGGAAAAGGTGGAGGAAGGTCTCAAGGCCATCGAGTATCCAGGCGTCAAGTCGGTGCAGGTGATCTACAACATTTTCCGGCAGCGGCCGTCCGAGCTGTTCATGCGCGAAGCACAAAGCCGAGGGGTCGCCGTCATTGTGCGCGTCCCGCTCGCATCGGGTCTGCTCACCGGGAAAATGACGGCCAATACGCAGTTCGCAGCCGACGATCATCGGCACTTCAATCGCGAAGGCCAAGCCTTCGACAAAGGCGAGACGTTTGCGGGCGTTCCCTACGACCTGGCGCTCAAAGCGATTGAGCGCATTCGCCCGCTTGTGCCTGAGGGTGTCACGATGGCGCAATTTGCGCTGCGCTGGATACTGATGAACCGCGGCGTCACAACCGTCATTCCTGGCGCCAAAAACGCCGAACAGGCAAAGGCGAACAATGCCGCGAGCGCGCTCCCGCCATTGACGGAGGCCGCGATGAATGCATTACGCGATCTTTATCGGGAGACGATCGCCCCGTTTGTTCATCATCAGTGGTGAGCTTCGCCGCTGGGCGTCGCTGGGCGCGCTTGTCACACGTGTGCACCCAGCGTCTCCGCCGAAATAGCTTGACCGATGCCTCCATGACACGTACAGTGGCCCACTCAAGTCTCCAAGAAGCGCGATTGCTGCTCATCATTGACCGCAACAGTAGCGGTATTCGTTGTCCTCTCCCTCCTTGATTCTTTTTCGTGCCCCTTTTAGGGCGCATTCATTCGCTCGTCCAAACATCAAAGGATTTTTATGGATACCGGTATCGTCAAGTGGTTCAACGACAGCAAGGGTTTTGGCTTCATTTCGCCGGATAACGGCAAGGACGATCTGTTCGCGCACTTCTCCGAAATTCGCGCGGATGGCTTCCGCACGCTGGTCGAAGGCCAGCGCGTGAGCTTCGAAACGAAGCAAGGCCCCAAGGGTCTGCAAGCATCGAACATCAAGCCCCTCTGATCCGCCTCGGCATCGGAGACATCAATTTGGCAAAGGAAGAGTTACTTGAACTGGACGGCGTCGTGGATGAAGTTCTGCCCGACAGCCGCTATCGTGTGACCTTGGAGAACGGCGCCGTCGTCGCGGCCTATGCCTCGGGACGCCTGCGCAAGAACCACATCCGCATCCTCGCGGGTGATCGCGTGCGGCTCGAGCTTTCGCTCTACGACTTGACGAAAGGCCGTATCAACTATCGGCACAAGGACGAGCGGGCATCGATGGGGGCACCCCGGCCCTCATTCCACCGGCGCTGATTTGAGGCGTAAGGGCTCGATTTCCTCAGAGCCCTTGTTTCAAAAAGTCGTTCGCGTATTGGTCGCGGTTTCCCATATCCGGGATGCCCGCTTGCTCGTAGTCCTGCTCCCATACGCGCGCGGCTTGATCGGTGGTGGACGTCTGCTTGATGTCGCGAATCGTCTTGCTGTACGGTCCGTCCAACTCTTGATTCATGAATCCGATGTTCGCCTGAAGGCTGCCCGGATCCAAGCCATGCTCTTTGGCATAGTCGATTTCGCCCTGTTTTCGACTCCCATCCCACTGCGCCAGCCCGTATCCCGCGCCGCCTGAACAGTCTCTGTTCGGCTCCCCCGTCCTGCCCCCTTGATTGACGTTGCATTCCATGCTGCTTTCCTGCTGCATGTTTCCGAGCACACCGGCCGCTTGAGTCGGCGTCAGCCCGTATCGTTGCTCGAGATCGGAAGCGACGGCCTGTGCCGCGTTGTTCGACGAAACCGCGGGCACCGTGGAGCTTGATGGCTGACTCGCCCCTGTTGTGCTGTCACCCGCCCCGCCCGAACCGCCAGACGCGCCCCACATGCCCGAGTCGGACGACGAGACCATCTTCATCAATAGATTGAGAATGAGCTCGATCAGCCACTGCTCCACGTTCGTCGAGAGCTGTCCGCTTCCATTGTCGATGGGGAATGCGCAAACCTCGCGATCGATCGGCGCCAAGGTATTCGTCATGCTTCGCTTCCCGGATGAGAGTCACGAACAACGGGCAAAAGATCGGAGCCCGGCCGTCAGTTGGACTTAGGCTATGCTGCCCCACTTCTTTCAACAAGCCGACATGCGAAGTTGTCCGTGGCGGGACGAAACATCGCCGCGCCGCATTCACGCCGCGCGGACCCATCCCCGCTCAGCCGCAAAAACCACCACGGCGCGCGCCAGTTCGAGCGTGCTGTCGATCAGCATCATCGACGTATCGCCCAACGGCAGCGCGGCAATGGGAATCTCTGTGCAAGCCATGATTGCCACCGCGACGCCTCGCCGCTTCAGCGCCGCGAGCGCGCGTGCGAGCCGCGCTGCCCCGGTGCCGATCTCCCCTGCTTTTACCGCATCGATGGACGCGTCGATGTCGCGCTGCACGGCCGCGGACGGCAGAATCGGATCGATGCCGCGCGCATGCAGCGCCGCCTCGTAAAAACCGGACACGAGTGTGCCGCGCGTAGCGAGCACGGCCGCCTGCCGGATGCAGGCCGGCAACGCGGCCACCGACGCCAAGGCGATGTGCAGCACCGGCACCGCGCTGTGTGCCCGCATCTGCGGATACCAGTGATGGACCGTGTTGCACGGAATCGCAATGGCGTCCACCGCGCAGCGATTGAGTAAGTCGATCCCCGCGAGCAATGCGGGCAACGGGTCGATATCGTCGCCCAGGATCGCCCGTCGGCGGTCGGGCGTATGCGCTAAATTGGCGACGATCATCGGCAGATGTTCTTGATCGCAGCGGGCGTGAGTCAACTCGACAACACGCCGCATGAAGTCCACCGTCGCGAGCGGCCCCATTCCCCCCAGCACTCCGATTAGCGCCATGGCTGCCTCCTGCGTGTCGAGTCGATGGATGTTCCTGCGGATACATGGGCCCGTGACGGCTGCGGGCAAATGACGCAAACGGCGGCGGTATTGCCGATGACAAGAAGCACCGAGCGCAGCATGTCGCACAGCGGATCGACGGCTACGAACAGCACGAACGCAGCTTCGAAAGGCAGCCGCAAATACGCGCATGTCATGCCGATCAACGACACGATGACGATCCCCGACATACCCGCGGACGCGAATCCCGCCAGCATGGAGACCATCAACGCGGTCCCCAGCCCGCCGACGCCGAGCGTGCGGCCATATAGCTGTGCGACGAACAGCGTCGCGCAGGCGTAATAGACCATCGGCCCGATGCGCAGCAGCGACAGCATCAGCGGCACAAGCAATTCCACGCTCGTGCGCGCAAAGCCCAGCCGCTCGACGAGACTTTCGATCACGCTCGGCATGCTGGCCATGCCGCTGCGCGTGGCGAGCGACATAGCGATCGGCGTGCGCAGCGCGGCAAGCGTCACCGAAAGCGGGCACCCTGACCGCTTCCAAATGACGAGCGTGGCAATCGCGAGCAGACAGATCACCGCGATAAAGAACGTGGCGACGAAACGCAGCATGGCGGCAAGGGGCCCGATGCCGGAGGTACCGAGGTGCGCTGCGCTCATAGAAAAGAGCACGATCGGCGCCGGATAGGCAAACCAATGAATGAGTTTCTGGCACGTGTGATAAACCGTCTCGAGCGATTGGCTCAAGGCGCCGGATACGCGCTCGGGCACATGTCCCGTGGCGAGTCCGAAGAACAACGAGAACACCAGCGCCTTCAGCGTGTCGCCGTTCGCCAGTGCGGCAAAGACATTTCCCGGCACGAGCGAGATCAGGATGTCGGTTACGCTTGCTGTTTCTTTCGGCGGCAGATCGATACCGTGAAGATTCATGATCGTCTCGCTGGCTGCCGAATCATGGCTGACCATCGCGCCGAATATTTTCAGGGTTCCGTCCGGCAGATGGGCGCCCGGGCGCACGGCCAGCAGCACCAGTGCGCTGAAGACAACGACGAATACGGACACAGCGACGAACACGGCCGCCATGCGTGCGATCAGCGGCGACGCGTCGCCATCCCGGAGCAGCCGCTGGAGACTGAAGATCACCGCGGAAACCATGAACGGCAGCGCCGTCATCTTCAGCAGGCCGACGTAGACGTCGCCGACGAACGCGAAGCTCGGGGCTGCCGCCGGCCAAAGCACACCGGCCGCTGCGCCCAATGCGAGACTGACGATCACCACCACCGGGTTGACCGCGAGCGCGCGGATCCGCTCGGAGCGGGAGGGTGTCTTTTCTAGGGTTATGGAAGACATTTCAATGCCTCATTGCCTGAAGCAGTACCGCCGCATTGAACTGCACGGTGCGGTCGGCCAGGAATTGATTGACGAACGCCAGCAGCGTCGGCTCGGACAGCGCCACGCCGATCGCAAAGGGATCATCGAGATCCTGTAGCGTCACAATGCGCAATCGGAGCGCAGCCTGAGCATCCCGCTCCAAGACGGCCTTGACGTCGAACTCGTCACGATAGGCGGCGGCGACGGCGCCCGTTCGCAATGCCTCGAGCAGCGCGTCCCAAGTGGCGTAAGGACGCACCGTCGCTTTCGGAAAGTTTTCCGCGGCGTAGTCGGTGTAAGCGGAGCCCGCGAGAATGCCGATCGTGCCGTCGTAGCTTCGTATGACCTCGGGCACCGTGCGGCCATTCAACAGCGCGGCGAATTTGACGCGGTCGAGCAGCAGTGCGCGCTTCAAATTGACGTACGGTTTGCTGAAGCGAATCACCTCGGTGCGCGCCAACGTGCGCGAAAGCTTGCTGACGGCGATGTCGGCCCGCCCTCTCGCCAGCAATTCCACTACGCCATCGAAGGTGTTGGCCTCACGATCGAAACGCACGGCTACCCCGAGCTTGCCGGCGATTTCGCGAGCCAGTTCGATGTCGATGCCGGCCAACTCGCCGTTGCGCGATTCGAAGAACGGCGGCTGATCGACGCCCAGCACGGCGACGACAAGTTCACCACGCTGAACGATGCGCGCGATATCGGGCGCGAGCAGCCGGCCGTCAGGCAGTTCGACAAGGCCGGCGGGCATCGACGACGTCGAGGGCAACGCTGGCGAGGGGGCCGCCACGCCAGCGGCCGATATCGTCGAAGGGAGCGGTTCGGACGCGGCTGCGCTGACACAGCCGAAGCCGAAGCCAAAGCCAAAGCCGAAGCCGAAGCCGAAATCTAAGCCCGAGCCGGCCAGCAACACGATCGCCAACGCCGCCGCCGAAGTGATCTGCCCCGCTGCGCGAGCGAACCGGCTTGCGCCCGGCATGCCGGGGATTCGGAAGAGTCGGCACGGCGAGCGGCCGAAGAGGTATCCAACGCTGGGTTTCATACGGCAAGAGTGAACCTGTCGTTGCGCTGCGTGGCCCACCCGTTCTCGTCCTGCCGAACGGGCTCCAAGACATCGCGCCCAAGGGGCGCGTTGGAGAACTGCGCGGCATGTCGGCCGCGGGTTCAATGTCTCAGAGTCGAGCGCACTCGCCAATGCATCGGATCACCCGGGTCGAACGGCACGGACCGCGACGCTTGGAAACGGTGCCTCGGGGATGCCCGCGACCGATCAACGCGCCGCGTCCATCGCGCGTTTCAATGCTTCATAGGTTTTCGGCCCCTTGCACCGGGAGACGTTGAATCTCAAGAATTGCGCCGCCCGCTCGGACGCACTGAAGACGTTGCCTGGCGCCAGGATCACGTCCTCGTTCAATGCGTGACGCGCGACACGCGCCGCATCGAGCCCCTCCGGCAGCCGGGCCCAAAGAAACATGCCCGCGCGCGGGCGTGTCCAAATCTCGAGCCCGGCCTGCGCGAGACGCCTGACCGTCTCGCTCATTGCATCGGCGAGCTTCGCGCGCAGGCCGTCCAGATGCCGCCGATAGGTGCCATCCACCAATAGACGATGCACGACGCTTGCCGTGACTTGCCCGCTGCCGAACGACGTCGCGAGCTTCAGATCGATCAAGGGGTCGACCCATTCCTGGCGCGTCACGATGTAGCCGCAGCGCACGGCAGCGGACAGCGTCTTCGAGAAACTGCCGATCGAAACGACACGCGACAGCCCGTCCAGAGCAGCAAAGCGCGGTGACGGCTCGGATTCGAAATCGGCGAAGATATCGTCTTCCACGATCAGCAGATCGTGTTCGCCTGCCAGCTTCAACAAACGATGCGACACGGTGGGCGTCAGGGTTGCGCCCGTCGGGTTGTGAATCGCCGCGTTCGAAATGTACAAACGAGGACGATGCTCGATCAATGCGCGTTCGAAGCAGGCGAGATCGGGCCCATTAGGGGTGTACGGCACGCTGACGATCGATACGCGGTGCGCGAGCAAGAGCGCACGAAAGTTGAAGTAGCAAGGATCGTCCAGCAACACGGTATCGCCGGGTTCGAGCAGGAATCGGCAGACAAGATCGAGTGCGTGCGTGCCGCCGTCCGTCAATACGATTTGCGACGGCTCCGCGTCGATGCCTTGCTGAGCGAGTCGCAACGTCAAATGCTGCCGTAACGCGGGCAGCCCGGATGGCGTGGCGTACTCGGCCACGCACGTGTGCGGATCGCGCGCGACCGCGCGCAAGGCGCGGCGGATATTGTCCTCGGGCAGCCATGACGACGGCAGCCACCCACAGCCGGGCCGCAACGCTTGGCCGCTCGTTTCGAGCGACTGGCGAGTGAGCCAGAGCGGATCGACGTCGCGGTCGAGCTTGGGCCCGAGATCAGCCAGCGCGAGCGGCGGCGTATGCCCGGCCACAAAAAACCCGGAGCCGCGGCGGGCGACGAGCACGCCTTCGCCGGCCAACCGTTCGTAGGCTTCGACGACGGTGGATTTCGACACGCCCAACGCCTCGGCCATCATCCGGATCGATGGCACCCGTGCGCCTTGCATCAGCGAACGGTTGGCGATTCGTTCATACAGTACATCCATGACCGCGCCGACCCGCGTGCGCGATGCTTGTTTGAAATGGACTTCGGCCATATCGGCTCCCGCAGCTGTACTGATATTTACTCAGTACAGTTCGACAAAATTGTGCTGATCCGTAGCTTACGCTTTGTGGCTGCCGGATCCATGATGTCCCGGTTATCGACCCGGGAATGCAGATGAAAAAGACGACCGACGGATGGCTCAGCGGCTTGCTGGGCGTGGTGATCTTCAGCGGCTCCCTACCGGCCACCCGTCTCGCCGTGCAGGGGCTCGATCCGATCTTCGTCACCTGCGTCCGGGCGACGATCGCGGGCGTGCTTGGATTGCTGCTGCTCGTTGCCTATCGCCAGGCGCGGCCCCAGCGCGGCGATCTCTGGCCACTGGCGCTCGTCGCGCTCGGCGTGGTGCTGGGCTTTCCTTTGTTGACGGCCCTGGCCTTGCGCCACATCACGTCCGCGCACGCGATCGTCTTTGTCGGGCTTTTGCCGCTCGCAACGGCAATCTTCGGCGTGCTGCGCGGCGGCGAGCGTCCGCACTTGCCGTTTTGGATCTTCTCGGCACTGGGCAGCGGAGCCGTCGTCGCCTTCGCGTTGCGCCACGGCGTGCAGGCTTCCCCAATCGGAGATGTGCTGATGCTTTCGGCGATCGTCGTATGCGGGCTCGGCTACGCCGAGGGCGCGCGTCTATCGCGCAGGCTCGGCGGCTGGCAGGTGATTTCCTGGGCGCTCGTGCTCTCGCTGCCGATCATGCTGCCGCTTTCCTGGTGGACACATCCGGCGACATTCGAAGGCGTCACCTATGCCGCGTTCTGGGGGCTCGCCTACGTCTCGCTGTTCAGCATGCTGATCGGCTTCGTCTTCTGGTACCGGGGGCTCGCATTAGGTGGCATTGCCGGGGTCGGCCAGCTGCAGCTCTTGCAGCCGTTTTTTGGGCTCGTGCTGGCCGCCGTGCTGCTGCATGAGCCAGTCCCCCCATCGATGATCGCTGTGGCCATCGCCGTCGTCATGTGCGTGGCCGGGGCGAAGCACTTTTCGCGCGGAGCGGTGGCGCGTCGGCCCGGTTGAGTCGCCCTCGTGATGCCTGCTTGCCTTGCGCAAACGGCAGCAAATGGCAGCGATTGGTTGCGATTGGCTGCCACTTGCTCAGCGTGGTCAAGCGCAGGTGCATGTTCGCTCGCGTACCCAGCGTTTCGTCTCATTGCTTCGAGACATGCCGCTATTGTCCGACAATCGAAGCCTTGGACAAACAAAACGGAAAACGGGAGAACGCCCGGGTGATCTTCGAGAACGACGAGCTGTCCGACGCATGGGATTCGCCGGACGACGCCATGAACATATCCGTGCCGGTTTCGATGGTCCTGCATCCTTCCGGCGATATCGATGTCGTCGTGATCGACTTGATGCGGGACGATGAGCGCGAGTGCCTCGCGGAGCGGAGAATCCGCTTCACCGCCCATGCCGCTGCGCAATTCCTCGACGCCATCGGCAGTTCCGCGAAAGCGCAAAGCACGCACATCCTGTTCGGCGACGAGCGCCCGGTGATGGCCACGCTCCACTAGCTTCGCTAATGCCTAACGTCCTGTCCCGTAAGTTCTTTGATAAATGAAATTGACTTGCGGGACAGGGCACTCGTACACCAGACGCGCATCGTCAGCCCAGGTCGAACGTCGTCGTCAACATCACGGTCCGGCCCGGCAGCACCGGGATGTAGATCGCGTGCATCGATGCGGCATACAGGCGCCGGTCGAACACGTTCTTGACACCCAGCTGGGCCGACCAACGCTTCGCCCGGTAGAAGACGGTCGCATCGACGCGCGCATCGCCGGGTACAGAGAAGCCGGGCATATCCGTCGGCACGCGCGAATGGGCGAAGATCCCGCCGCCTATGCCCCAGCCGCGCGCCGGATCGTGGCTGAACGCATAGGTGGTCCACAGGCTTGCGGTGCGCGGCGCGATTGCCGGGACCACGCCGCTGTCGGGACCTGTGCTCGAACTCGAGATCGTCAGCGTACCGATCACGTTCCAGCCGGGCAACGCCTGGCCCTGAAGATCGAACTCGAACCCCTGGCTGCGCTGGCCGGGTACCGCCGCCGCGAAAAACGGATTCGTCGGGTCGCTCCCGATCGCGAAGTTGTCGCGCACGCGGTAAACCGCCGCCGTGGCAAAGAGCTTGTCGTCGAGCAGATTGAATTTGACACCGGTCTCGATCTGCTCGCTGCGGATCGGCGGCAGCGGCGCGCCGCTCGACGTCGGCACGCCGAGCGACTGATCGAAGCCGTGCAGCCAGTTCGCGTACAGCGTCGCGAAAGATGTCACGCGGTAGCTCACGCCGACGTTCGGCGTCCATGCGCCGTTGTGCTGATTGAGCTGATTGAGGGAATCCGAGAGCAGCACGTTCGTCCGCCGCAGCGACCCCAGGATACGCAGCCGCGATCCGAAGACGAGTTGCGCCTGCACATAGGCGCTCCACTGCCGGGCATCGTACGATCCGAAGGGGGCCAGTGGTCCGCCGGGCACGGTCGCCAGCGGCTGTGGCGTGTACAGGTTCTGCGTAGAGAAATTATCGGGCGCCTCATCGTCGGCGTACCCCAGCCGCCAGAAATCGACGCCCGCGAGCAGCGTGCCCGACACGCCGCCTGCCTTGAACTTGCGCACGACTTCGCCCGCCACAGTGGCTTGGTGCTGGACCGTGCGTGAATAGATCGCATCGAGCCCTACGTTGCCCGTGGCGTCGAACGCGGCCAACGGCACATTCCAAAACGTTTCGGTCTCGTAACGCAGCAGCCGCGCCCGCGCACGCACACTCCAACCGTCGCCGAACGCATGCTCGGCAAGCAGATGCACCTCCGTCGATTCATTGGCGATGTGGTCGCTCGGTGCACTGACCGGCGTGAGCGGCGTACCGGACAGCGGTAAGCCGTCCGGGCCGTCCACCGTATACGGCAGGACCGGCAAACGGTTGCGGTAGCGCTCGAACCCCAGTGTGATATCCGTTGCGGCGTCACGATAGCGCAGCGAAGGTGCGAGGTACAACTCATGCCGCCCGTCGTACCCGCCGTAGTTGCGATTGTCGAATTCGCCGCCGGCGACAAAGCGATAGCCGAGATGAGAAGCGTCACCGAACGTACCCCCGAGGTCGACGCTCGCTTTGCGCTCACCGCTCGAATCGATCTCGGTCGTCAGCTTGCGCTGCGTCTCGAACTCAGGCTTCTTCGTGACCAGATTGACGATACCGCCCGCCGGCACCCCTCCCGCAATCAGCGTGACGGGCCCTTTGATCACCTCGACACGCTCGATGCCTTCCAGCGGCGGGTAGGCATCCGATTCGTAGAGCATACCGTCGACCATGAGGGCGGTCGTTTGAAAACCGCGCACTCTGACATCGTAGTTCGCGTTGTTGAAACCGAACGACGGCATCACGCCGCTCACGTTGTTCAGCGCGTCGGCGACGGTTGCCGCCTGCTGGCTGGTCATCACCGCCTGGCTCACGGCGCCGACCGACTGCGGCACGTCGGATAGTGCCATGTCGGTGCGTGTCGCGGCGGACGAACGCTCGACGACGAAACCGTCCTCGGCGGCTTTGCCGTCGTCGGGGCGGCCGAGCACGTCGATCTTCGGGAGCACGTGCTCGGGCGGTGCCGCGGCGCCTGGCTCGCCCGCCCCTTCCGCGCGGCGCAGCGTGAGGGTGCCGCCTGCCACGTCGATCAGTTCGAGACGGCTGCCGGCCAGCGCATCGGCGAGCGCCTCTTTCGCCGTCATCGTGCCGTCGACAGGATGCGCCACGAGACCGCGCGTGAGCTCGGCATTGAACGAAAGCACGAGATGCCCCTGCTTCGCGATCTGCAGCAGAACCTTATCGAGCGGACCGCCCGGCACATGAAACTCGATGGGCGATCGCTCCGCCGCCCACGAACAAGGCACGACCGCTGAACACCAGATTGCCGCCGCCAAACCACTCCAACGTACGCGGAAACCGCGCCCGATTCTCGCCATTGCATTCATCTCGACTACAGGACCGTCGACTCGACCGTTTCCAATACGAGCGATGCAAAACCGAGCACCCCACCGCATGGCCAGAAACGCGCTCGATCATCGAGCGCGCTTTTCGTTGCAACGGCCAACATAGCGATTAGTTGATGCGGGCAGGGGTAAGAGTGAGATGATTTTGTCGTCAGGATTTCCTTACCCCATCGCCAGGGGCAAGCTGACGCCGGCGTTCTTTAAAAGGAGCGCGGAGTCAGTTGAATCTCGGTACGGCCGCCGCGCGCGAAGTGACTCGATTTCGTTGGCGAACGCTTCGCCGTTCCGGCAGCAACGCACAGATTGTCCTCGATGCGCTGCACAAGGCCGTTGTCTTTCGTCAGGATGGCGTAGTTCAAGATGACCCCCTTCTGTCGCAGATGAATTGATCCGGTAATTCCCATTCGGGCCCGGCGAGCTTGAAATCGACTGATTGAATGACGCTGACCCGGACTGCCTCGATCGCCGCCGAGATACGGTTCGCACATGGCACCGCGTACCGCGTCGAGCGCAGCGGAATCGAGGTCGGCAAAGCCGGTGCTTTGTTCAGCGCTCACGGCGCTCGCGCGGGAGCGATCTCGGCATACATGCCGGCCGGCCCGAGCGCCAAGCCGCCGTCGAATCGCACATGGTTCATTTCCTCGCTCTCGCTCGCCGCCACCTCGAGCCGGTAGCCGAGTGAATAGACGGTGCGCAGCGTGACGCCCTGCTCACCCCCGAGCGCGAGCTTCTTGCGCAGCTTGTAGACGTGCTGCTGGATCGAGCGATCGGCGCAATTCGCCTCGCTGCCCCAGATCGATTTGGCCACCATCGCCCGGGTCAGGCTGACGCCGGGGTTCGAGAAGAGCAACCAAGCCGTGGCGAACTCGCGTGGCGTCAGCTGGATCTCGCTACCGCGAATCTCGACGACACAGCAGGCCTTGTTGAGCGTATAGCGGCCGACGCACAAGCGCTCACTCTCGCGGTTCGCGGCGGCACCGTCGCCCAGCGTTGCACGCACCGCACGGACATAGAACTCGTTCTCGTCGAAGTGCGACGAGAGGATGTCGGTTGCGCCCGCCTCGTACCACTGAAACATGCAGGCGTGATCGGCGAATGAGCCGATCACGAGCAACGGCGTGTTCCGAAGCGAATGGCACTCGCGCCAGGACACAAGCGCACTGGACGCGACGTTCGTGCTACGCGCGTCGATCACGATCAGATCGTAGTGCCGGTGCCGCAGCACGCGGAGCATGTCGATTTCGTTGGCGAACGCTTCGCCGCTTGCGCGGCAACGCACCAGGCTGTCCTCGATGCGCCGCGCCAGGCCCGTGTCTTTTGTCAGGATGGCGTAGTTCAAGATGACCCCTTCTGTCGCATTTGCATTGACCGGTAAGCCGCCGTTACGGCGCGGCGAGCTTGAAATCGACTGATTGAATGACGCTGACGGGGACTGCCTCGCCCCGCTCGCGATAGGGTTCGCAAACCGCACCGCGCACCGCATCGAGCGCGGCGGAATCGAGATCGGTAAAGCCGCTGCTTTGCTCAAGACTCACGGCGCTCGCGCGTCCGCCCGTATCGAGCGTCATGCGCACCGTGGCCGTGCCTTCCTCCTCCAGCCTGCGTGCACGCGCCGGATAGGCCGGTGCCGGAATCCGGCAGACCACTTCGTCGGCCCGCTTCGTCTCGGGATGAGCGCTGAACCGCGCGGCCGGGACGGCCGACGGCGCCTTCGCCGCGCTGGCCGCCGACGCTGCGGCATCGGCGACGCCGTTGGCGCCACCCGCTGCCGTCTCCGGCTGGGCTACCACCAGTTTTTTCGGCGCATCGGTGCGCGGCGCCGGCGCAATGGCCTCGGTTCGCGCCGGTTTGCGCGGAAGCGCACGGCCTTCGGCCGGCGATACGTGCGGATGAATCGGTGCATGAGAGAGAGGACCGGCCGCCGCTGGCCGGTCGGCCGCGGAAGGTGCCGCGAGCAAAACGACTCGCAGGGGGCCAGTAGGCGCGACGGCATGCGCTTCGCGCAGCCCGGACAAGCCCGATCGCGTGAACGTCACGTAGGCTGCGAGCAGTGCAACATGCGCCGCCACGACGAACGCCGCCACCCCGAGCGTGCGGGCCTTCGAGCCCGGCTGGGCCGGAGTAAGCAGCATCGTGGAAGGGATAGCCGTGCTCGTCATGTCTTTCGATCGCATGGGTGGTACGGGTGCGCTTTTGCGGGTTCCCTTTTGCGGGTTCGCATTTGCGCTTTCAAACGGTATGTGAAGCGAGCGAGCGAAAGTGACGTGGTCCGCGCGAAATTTTTTTCGCTGAGGCAAAAAACAGTCCGCCAGGCAATGCGGGGGACGGCGTCAGGCCCGCGAGATCAGGATCAGATATCCCGCGTAGCGGTCGATTGCGAGCGGCAGCGTCTGGGCCAGCGCATCGAGGGCATGCACCGGCTCGTCGAGCGGCAGCACGCCGGTGACCGGGAGCGATGCGGCATCGGCTGACACGCGGATCACGCCCGGAAAGTACGGGCGCAGGCGCTCGACCACCGATCCAAGCGGCTCCTCGTCGACTTGCAGCTGGCCGGAGACCCACGAGGCTTCGAAGGCGGCGCTTTCGCGCACCGGCTCGATCCGGCTCGCCCCGGCCCGCGCTGTGCGGCCAGCGCTCAGCGTCATGGTCCCGCCGCCAGCCACGGCAATATCGACGGGCGCGTCGAGTGCCGCGATATGAAGCCAAGTGCCTTCCGTACGGACCGAGAACGAACCGGCGCGCGCACGCACGCGACGGTGCCCGTTGCGAACCACGAACGGCCGGGCGTCACCGGCCGCGACCCGCACGAAGCTCGCACCGGTACGCAGCACCAGCCCACGCACGTCACTGCCGTAAGCAAGATCGACGGCACTGCGGGCGCCCAGCGTGACAGCGGAGCCGTCGGCGAGCACCGTTTTCGTGCGTTCGCCCGTGTTGGTATGCAGATCGGCCGTCCACTGCCCGATGGGCGAGAGGCGATCGACGATCGCGCCGGTGCCGAGGGCGACCGCGCCGAACGAAAGCATGCCGCGGACGAGCCTGCGGCGCGAGGGCGCGGCCAACAGCGCGTCGCCGAGCGCTCGACGCCCGATGCCGGCCGCGGTGGGCGGCAGGAGCGCACCGAGCGACGCCTCGACGTGAGCCACGGCCTTTGCGTGCGCGGGATCGGCGGCGCGCCAGGCTTCGAAGCGCTGCCGGTCGCGCGCGGTCGCATCGCCCGAACGCAATAACACCATCCAACGAATGGCGGCACTGATCGCCTGCTCGCCGGCAGCGGCCTTTGCCGGCGCGATGTCTCCGCTCACTGCACGGAAGCCAGACAGCAAGCGTGCATCGCTTGGGCGAGATAGTCGCGCACCGTCCGCTTCGACACCCCAAGCCGCTCCGCAATCTCGGCGTGCGTCATGTCGTGAAACTGGCTATAGACGAACGCATTGCGCGCTTTGGCGGATAAACGTGAAAGCATGCGATCGATGGCGCTGAGCGTCTCGATCACGATCGCGCGCTCCTCCTCCGAAGGGGCTTCGGCTTCCGGCATCGCGGCGAGCGCGGCGAGATAGGCGCGCTCGAGATCGCGCCGGCGCCAAAAGTCGTAGACCAACCGATGAGCGATGGTCGTCAACATCGCGCGCGGCTCGCGGATCCCTGCCGGATCGGGCAGCGCGACCAGTTGAACGAACGTTTCCGAGGCGATGTCCTCGGCGGTGAACGCGCAGCCGAGCTTCAGCCGCAGGCGGCCGAGCAACCACCGATACTCGTTGCGAAAGATCGACTCGAGCGGCGTGAGGCTGAGGCTGGCAATGGCATCTGACATACGGCTGCTCCGCGTGCTTAACTCGACTTCCTTCCGCTCCCCCGCGCTAACGGTAGGGAATCGAAAGATCCATACCCCTACAGGTTACGAGGGTAAAAAAAACGAATCAATCAGGGAAATGGAGAACGCGAGCGATCATGGGGTAGGCGAATCTAAGGACGTTTTGTGTCGATATTGTGACAAACAACTAGTAGAAAGGGTCTTCTAGTGTCCTGTCCCGTAAGTTCTTTGATAAATGAAATTGTCCAGTTGGTGTCGGCC
>NZ_JBQCDN010000294.1:0-3660 GCF_051961175.1 Trinickia sp.
CAGGCCCTGCACGAGCGTGACGAGACCGGCGAAGCTTTCTTCGACGAGCCAATCGATTTGCGCATCGGGATAGACGCGCCGGATGTCGGCGACGGCCGGCATGTTGTGGACGACGTCACCGAGCGACGACACGCGAACGAGCAGTATCTTTTGCACGCTGAAAGGAAATAGAAAGGGCGGCATTGCAGGACACGGCGGGGCAAGAACGGGCCCATGCCGAGCGCTGCCTGAAGGGGTGGGATTCTACCGCGCCCGCGGGCCGGGTTTGAGCCGGATTCGGTTGCATGGCGCCGGATCGGGCTGCATCCGGGCTGCATCCGGGCCGATTTGGCCACATTTAGAGCCGCATGCGCCGGCACCGTGTGGTCGAGCCGTCTCCTGTCGATGGCCGGAAGGCACTACAATGCTCGTCTCGTCCGAATCACGCGCTCGCCGAGTGCAGCACCTCATCAACGCAACATGCCTAGTTCGTACCGCCTGGTTCCAGTGCGCGCGGCCCTCTCGTTCGCGGCACTCACGGCGCTCGCCGCGTGCTCCAGCGCGCCGCAGCCGAAATTTCAGCAGGAAATGTTCGATACGGGCGCGAGCCCGTTCTCGCGCACATTCCATGTCGGCAGTGCCGACGCGTGCGAAGCTGCGCGCCGCGCCCTGCTTAATCAGGGCTATCTGACGACGCTCACGCAAAGCGATCGCATCGATGCCACGAAGGACTTTCAACCGAACGGCGACTCGCATGTCACGGTGGAATTTCACGTTGTCTGCACGCCGGGCGTGGATGCCGACGGCTCCAGCATCATCTACGCGAACGCGATCCAAAGCGGCTATACGCTGAAAAAGAGCGATACGTCGGCCAGCGTCGGCTTGAGCATTCTCGGGTCGCTCTCGCTGCCGATCCGCTCCAATAGCGACGCCATGGTGAAGGTGTCGAGCGAGACGATTCAGTCGAACGCGTTCTACGACCGGTTCTTCGATTCGGTCGGGCACTATGTGGGTACGCTGATTAAAACGGCGCCCGTGCCCGTCGGCTCGGTGACGACGACGACATTGCCGGGTTCGGGGCTCGTGGTGACGACGACGACATCATCGACGCCATCGCTCTCGTCGACGACATCGACGATTTCGGGCCACGCCACGCCAACACCGGCCGCCGCGCATTCGCCTGCAATGACGGCCACCCCGGCGCCAGCAGCCACCACGGCTGTGGTCGCGCCCGCCGCATCCGTTGTTGATCCGGCTGTCCCGTCGGCTGCCCCGGCCGTTTCGGCCTCGGCATCGCTTCCGCTGCCTGTGGCGCTGCCCGCGGCGAACGCCGACAAGCCTGCTAACGTGCTAACGCCGACGTCGACGCAAACGCTCACGCCAACATCGACGCCGCAGCCCGCATCGGCCCCCGCTGCGACATCAACCGTCTCGCCGTAAAGCCGGGGCCAGGGCCCGGGCTCGCCGCCGAAGCGGCAGGCCCGCGGCGCCTTAGAACGGCAGCTTCGCGTCGGGTTTGGCCGCCACGATCACGCGGCGGAAATCGTTCTGAATCCGCTTGAGTGCATCCGGGTTATCGGCTTCGAAACGCATGACGACGACGGGCGTCGTATTCGACGAACGCGCCAGGCCGAAACCATCCGGATATTCGACGCGCAAGCCGTCGATCGTGATGACTTCATCGGCGCCCGTGAACTGCGCTTCTTTCTGCAGACGGCCGATCAACGTGAAGTTCTCGCCTTCCTCGAGCTTGAGCTGCAACTCGGGCGTCGACAGCGAATTCGGCAGATCGTTGAGCACCTTGCTCGGATCCTGCTGGCGCGAGAGCAATTCGAGCAGACGGGCACCGGTATAGAGCCCGTCGTCGAACCCGTACCAGCGATCCTTGAAGAACACGTGGCCGCTCATCTCGCCCGCAAGCGGAGCACCCGTTTCACGCAGCTTCGCTTTGACGAGCGAGTGGCCCGTCTTCCACATGACCGGATCGCCGCCTTGCGCGCGCACCCACTTCGCCAGATTACGCGTGCACTTCACGTCATAAATGATCTGCGCGCCCGGGTTGCGCGACAGCACTTCCTGCGCGAACAGCATCAGTTGACGATCGGGATAGATGATCTGGCCGTCCTTCGTGACGACGCCCAAACGATCCCCGTCGCCGTCGAATGCAAAGCCGACCTCGGCATCGGTTTCCTTCAGTGCGCGGATGACATCCTGCAGATTCTCCGGATGGGCCGGATCGGGATGGTGATTCGGGAAGTTGCCGTCGATGTCGGTAAACAGTTCCACCAGCTCGCAGCCGAGCGCCTTGAACAAGCGCGGCCCGAGCGCGCCGGCTACGCCGTTGCCCGCATCGACGACGATTTTCATCGGCCGCGCGAGCTTGATGTCGCTGACGATGCGCTCGATGTATTGATCGGCGATGTCGTACTGCTCATAGCCGCCGCTGCCGCTGGCGAATTCGCCCTGCTCGATGCGGCGGTAGAGCGCCTGAATCTGCTCGCCGTAGATCGCGGCGCCGCGCAGGACCATCTTGAAGCCGTTGTAATCGGGCGGATTATGGCTGCCCGTGACGACGATGCATGAATCGACGCTGCGCTCGCCGCCCTTGAGCGCGAGCGGCACGCTGGCGGCGAAATAGCCTACGGGCGTGGGCACCATGCCGACGTCGACCACATCGACACCGGCCGCGCGCAAGCCGTCGGCGAGCGCTTTGATCAGCGAGGGGCCCGACAGACGGCCGTCGCGCGCGACGACGACGGCGTTGCCGCCCTGCGCGCGCACTTCGCTGCCGAATGCCTGGCCGACGAGGCGCGCGACCTCCTCGTCGAGCGTTTTACCGACGACGCCTCGGATGTCATACGCCTTGAAGATGGACTGCGAGATCATTGATCGCTCTCTTTTGGCTTCGATTGGAAAGGTGCTCGCGCCGGCAACCCACTTATAATTGCGGTTTTGATCGGCGCATGTGGCGCCTATTTTAATGCGCCTATGCCCCTTCGCCATATGGCCGTACGAGATGACGGCCGAAAAGCGCGCCATTTACCCCCCGGCGCGAGCATGTTGACGTTCAGCAGCAAGATTCCTGCCTTACCCCGATGCTGAGGCGCCTCGCCCATCCCGACATCGCGAAAGCCGCGGCGAATATCGTCTGGCTCGGCCTCGAGCGATTGACGCAAATCGTCGTTGCGATCGCCATCGCGGGGCTGCTCGCCCGGTACTTCGGGCCCGATGTCTTCGGCAAATGGCAGTACGCGAACACGCTGCTGCTCGTGCTCGCCCCGATTACGTGGGTGTGCGGCGCCGAGATTCTGGTGCCGACGATCGTCCATCGCGGGGAAGGCGACCTCGGCACCGTGCTCGGCAGCGCGTTCGTCTTACGATTCGTGGTGTCCGCTCTGGCACTTGCGGCTACATGGGCCGGAATTGCGGCTGGGCTGACCGATCCCGTCGTCGGCGCGATGCTCGCGGGGCTGGCCGTGACGATGGTCTTTCGCGAGCCGTTCATCGGCGTCGTGAATTCATGGCTGCAAAGCCTGACCTACAGCAAGCCGCAACTCGTGACGAGCATGGCCACCGCGCTCGCCAAGCTCGCCCTGGTGTACCTCTTCGTCCACATGACGCTCGCCGCGCCCCGCTTCGCGTGGTTGTGGGCACTGGAAGCCGCCGTCATTGGCCTCGTGC
>NZ_JBQCDN010000295.1:0-24926 GCF_051961175.1 Trinickia sp.
TCGTATGCTATAAAAGATTGGACGTGCGGCGCGCGAGAGCCGGGAGTGGTCGCATGAGGACGCTGTGTTTCTTGCAACTCTTTTTCAGGCGAATGTTTATGTCCTTCCCGAGAAAGCGCAGGCGCGCAACTGCGGATAGCAAAGAATCGTTTCTCGCCGTGCTGCGCCAGTTCAAACCGTTTGTCCAGCTCGATACCAAAATCGCGCGTGCGCGCGCCCAGGACGAGCCGGTGCTCTACGAGCACGTGCTGCCCGGGCTCGATGTACTGCTCTGTACGGTGCGCGGGGCCCAGCCGCCCTATCCTGACGTCGACGAGCTGCGCCGCCGCTGCATCGAATCCATTGCCAATGCCCTCGAACAGCCCCTCGAAGGCCTCGAGAACGGCGGCTACTGGTACGAGACAAACGGGTTCGGCTTCCTCGTCTTTGCGAGCCGTGCGCGGCTCAAGATCCTGCCCGAGTTCGGTGCGGGCGCCGTGACCCGCGGCCCCCGCCGGCAAAATGCGGGAGACGCCGCGCCTCGCTCGTTCCGCTGAGCGCAGTCGGGCACCCACGCGCCACGCGGTGCGTCAGCCCGATCAGGCGCGAGGCGCCGGGCCTGCCCGCGGCCGCAGGATGTCGACAAATGCGGCCAGACCTGCTTCCGCGAGCCCCATCGCCGCTCCCAGGCGCAACAGCTGCTGCACCGCGCCCGCCACCGGCATGACCGCGCCCGTTGCTTGGGCGGCGTCGGCCACCGTATCGATGTCCTTCTGAAACGTCTTCAGGGAACCAATGGGCTCATGGCCCGTTTCGGTCATGCGCGGCACGAACGTGCGCAGCAAGACGGAATCGGCCCAGCCGCCGGCCAGCGCCTCGGGCAGCCGGGCCGCGTCGATCCCGGCGGCCTGCGCCAGCCCGACGGCCTCGGCCACACCGGCCACCGTCGCACAGACGATCGCCTGGTTGCACAGCTTGGTCATCTGTCCCGCGCCCACGTCGCCCATATGCGTGACACGTGCGCCATAGGCGCGAATGACGGGCTCGAGCGCGGCGATATCGGCTGCATTGCCGCCAGCCATGACGGCGAGCGTGCCGGCCTGCGCACCGGGTACGCCGCCCGACACGGGCGCATCGATCCAACCGACCCCGCGCCGCGCCGCACGCGCCGCATACTCGCGCGTGGCTGCCGGTGCGATACTCGAATGGTCGACGATCCAACGCATGCGCCCCGCATCGTCGGCCGCGTCCTCACCGAGCAACCCGCCCAGCCCGAATACGACGTCCTCGACGGCCTGCGTGTCGGACACGCAAAGCAACACTGCTTGCGCATGCGCCACGAGGTCGCGCGGGGTATCGACGACATGGGCACCGTCCGCGGCAAGCGCTTGCGCCTTCGCCCGCGTGCGATTCCAGACCCAGACCGAGTGCCCCGCATTCAACAAGTGCCGGATCATCGGTGCGCCCATGAGGCCCGGCCCGCAAAATCCCAAGTCCATCGTTGCTTCCTCCTTCGATCGAAACGGCACGTGCGCCATGACGCCATGCAGGGTCACCGTCATCGGCATGCGCACACGCCGTTGCCTATACTGGTCTATTCATGCTCGACGAGAAAGGGAGCCCACTCATGAACGACCATGTCTACAAATACATCGAACTGACCGGTTCGTCGACGACATCGACCGACGACGCGGTTCGATGCGCCATCGATCGCGCCTCGAAGACGCTGCGCAATTTGAACTGGTTCGAGGTCACCGAAACACGCGGCCACATCGAAAACGGCAACGTCGTGCACTGGCAAGTGACGCTGAAAGTGGGCATGCGCCTGGAAGACTGAGCACGGGCGAGGCCCGATTCATCCGCGCCCCGCTCAGCCCGCTCATTCACGGATGCCGGCGCATTAGTGCGGCAGCGAGCCGTCCACGCCTTCGACGTACCAGTTCAGGCGTTGCAGTTCCGGATCGGACAGCGTCTTGCCTGCCGCAACCTTGACGGCGCCCGATTGATCCTTGATCGGGCCCGTGAAGACATCGCGCTTGCCGCTCGCCATCGCGCTGCGCGCGTTCTTCTCGTCCTGCAGCGCCGCCGCGGACACCGCCGGGTTCAGGCCTTCGAGATCCACGGCTTGCTGCGGCAGGCCCCACCAAACGGGATCGTTCTTCCATTTGCCGTCCAGCACCTGAGCGATCACGGCGCGATAATAGACGCCCCAATGCGCGACGACGGAGCCGAGCGCCGCATCGGGCCCGAACTTCTTCATATCGGAATCCCAGCCGAACGCATGCACATGCTTCTCCTGGGCCGTCGCGAGCGTCGCGCTCGAATCGGTATTCTGAAGCAGCACATCGGCACCCTGCCCGATCAACGTCTCGGCGGCCTGCTTTTCCTTGCCCGGATCGAACCAGCTATTGATCCAGATGACCTTCGTATGCACCTTCGGATTGACCGAACGTGCACCGAGCGTGTATGCATTGATGTTGCGCACCACTTCGGGGATCGGTACGGACGCGACGAAGCCCAAGGTGTTCGTCTTCGTCATATGGCCCGCAACGATCCCGGCGAGATACGCACCTTGGTACATGCGTACGTCGTACGTCCCGAAGTTCTTACCCTTCTTGTAGCCCGTCGCGTGCAGGAACACCGTGTCGGGGAAGTCTTTTGCGACTTTCAGTTCGAAGTCCTGGTAGCCGAAGCTCGTGCCGAAGATGATCTTGTTGCCCTTGTTCGCCAGATCGCGGAACACACGTTCCGAATCGGCCGATTCGGGCACGTCCTCGACGCGCGTGATCTTGATCTTCTTGCCGAACTGCGCCTCGGCCTCCTTCGACCCTTGATCGTGCGCATAGGTCCAGCCTGCGTCACCCGGATTGCCCAGGTAGACGAATGCGACACCGGGCACGTCGGCCGCCCGCGCGGCAGGGATCAGCGCAGCGCTCAACGCGAGCGCCGCGCCGGCGGCGAGCGAGGTCAACGTTCTTTTTCTCATCGAACTTCTCCAGTGGTGTGGGTGAATCGGTCGATCTGTCGTGCGGCACCGGCGAGGGCCAGGCTGTGCACGACGGCTCAGCTCGTCGCGTAGAAAGGCTTGCCGAGCGACGCAGGCGCATTGAGCTTGATCGTATTCGGATTGCGCGAGATGACTGCCAGGACGACGATCGTCGCAAGGTAGGGCAACATCGCGAGGAATTGCGTGGGCACAGGCACGCCTACTGCCTGCGCATAGAACTGCAGCCCCGTGACCGCGCCGAACAGCAGCGCGCCGACCAGCAGCCGCATGGGCCGCCAAGTAGCGAACACGACAAGCGCAAGGGCGATCCAGCCGCGGCCCGACGTCAATTGCTCCTGCCACAGATGCAGATAGACGATCGAGTAATACCCGCCGGCCAGCCCGGCCATCCCGCCGCCGAATAACGTCGCGCCATAGCGTACGCCGACCACCGGGAAACCGACCGAATGCGCGACGCTCGGCGATTCGCCCACCGAGCGCAGCACGAGCCCCGCGCGCGTCCGATAGAGGAACCACGCCACGAGGCCGAACAGCACGAACGCGAAATAGCCGAGCGGCGTCAATGAAAACAGCGCGGGGCCTAGCACGGGGATGTGCGCGAGCCCAGGGATCGGCCACGTTCCGATCGTCGCGCTGGCCGACGCCGACGTATAAGGTTTGCCGACATAGGCCGACAAGCCTGTGCCGAAGATGGCCAGCGATAAGCCCGTCGCCACTTGATTGGCGAGCATCGTCAGTGTCAGAAACGCGAACAGGAGTGCCATCGCGACGCCCGCGCCGATCGACGCGGCGACGCCCAGCCACGGATGGCCGGTGGTCACGGTGACGGCATAGCCGGTCACGGCGCCCATCAGCATCATCCCTTCGACGCCGAGATTCAGGACGCCCGACTTTTCGGTGACGAGTTCGCCGGCACCGGCCAGCATCAGCGGAATCGCGGCAACGACAGCGCTCGACGCGAGCGAACCAGCTTGTTGAATATCCATGGTCGTTCTAGTTCGAATTCGAGTTCGATGGGAAGGTCAGCTTGCCGGCTCAGCCATGCACAACGCGCGACACGCGGCGCACGCGATAATTGACGAACAAGTCCGCCCCCAGCAGACAAAACAGCAGCAGGCCCTGAAATACCCCGGAGAGCGCCTGCGGTAATTGCATCGAGGTCTGTACCGCTTCTCCGCCCAAATAGAGCAGCGCCATCAGCAGACTGGCAAGCACGATGCCGATCGGATGCAGGCGGCCGACGAAGACGACGATGATCGCCGTGAAACCATATCCGGGCGACCACGTCGCCTGCAGTTGTCCGATGGGCCCGGCGATTTCGCCCATACCCGCCAAACCGGCGAGCGCCCCGCTGATCAGCAGCGACATCCAGACCGTCCGCGCATCGGAGAACCCCGCATAGCGTGCGGCGAGCGGCGCCAGCCCGCCGACGTTCATGCGAAAGCCGGCAAAGCTCTTGCGCATGAACAGCCAAACGGCGGGGATCGCGGCCAGCGTCAGAAAGATCGACGCATTGAGCCGTGTGCCGCGCAGCCAGTGCCAGCGCCAATCGCCGCCGAATGTGGGATACAGTGCGTCGCCCGAGAACATCTCCGACAGCGGAAAATTCATCCCTTGCGGATCGCGCCACGGGCCGCTCACGAGATAGATCAGCAGCTGAGCAGCGACGTAAGTGAGCATGAGGCTCGTCAAGATCTCGTTCGTGTTGAAGCGCGTCTTGAGAAACGCCGGAATCGACGCCCACAGCATGCCGCCCACCACGCCGGCCGTCATCATCAGAAACAGGATCCATCCGCCGCTCGCTTGATCGAAATGGATCGCGACGCCGCTCGCCGCGATGCCGCCGGCGAGCATCTGCCCTTCGGCGCCGATGTTCCAGACATTCGCCCGATAGCCGACCGCAAGCCCGAGCCCGATCAGACACAAAGGCGACGCCTTGAGCAGCAACTCCGACCAGCCATTGATATCGGCAAGCGGATCAATAAAGAACGCGCGCATAGCCTGCACGGGATCGCGCCCCACGAGGCTGAAAATCAGAAAGCCGAATACGAGCGTCAGCAGCGCGGCGATGAGCGGCACGGCGAGCCGCATCGCGCGGGAGGGCGTCGGCCGGGCTTCGAGTCGATAAGGAAAATACATAAGTCAATACGAGCGTGGGGGTTCGATTTCAGGCATCGGTCCGGCGTCGATCGGCGCCGGCCGCAGTGGCGACCGGTTCGTTCTTTCGATCGAGCAGTGCCGTGCCGATGTCGCGTCAAGCATGCAGGGCCTGCTCGGTAGGGGGAGCCGCGCCGTGATCGCCGAACAAGCCCGCCATCCATAGGCCGATCTCCTCTGCATTCGTTTCGCCCGTTTTGCGCGCCGGCGATATGCGGCCACGCGCGAGCACGGCGATCCGATCGCAAATGTCGAACAGTTCGTCCAGTTCCTCGGAGATCACGAGCACCGCTACCCCTTTGGCGGATAAATCGAGCAACTGCTGCCGGATGAACGCGGACGCGCCGACGTCGACACCCCATGTCGGCTGCGCCACCACGAGCACCTTGGGCGCTTGCAGGACCTCGCGGCCGACGATGTACTTCTGCAGATTGCCGCCCGAGAGCGATTGGGCCAGCGCGTCCGGGCCGCCGCAGCGCACGTCGAACGCTTCGATGCAACGTGCCGCGAACGCGCGCATCGCCTGTGTCCCGAGCCAGCCGTGGCGGACCATGCCGGGTTGGCGATGCGCCGTGAGCAACGCGTTATCGGCGAGCGACATGGCTGGCACCGCGCCACGTCCCAGCCGCTCCTCCGGCACGAACGCGAAGCCCAGGCGGCGGCGCGCACCGGCCGCGAGCCGTCCGGCGCGCTTGCCGCAGATCGTGATGGCATCGGGCTGCGCGACGCAACGCTTCTCGCCTGAGAGCGCAGCCAGCAATTCCGCTTGGCCGTTGCCCGATACCCCCGCGATCCCGAAGATCTCGCCGGCATGCACATCGAACGTCACGTTATTCAACGAAGTGCCGAACGGGTCGTCGCTTGCCGCCGATAGACCCTTCACCGAGAGCAGCACCTCGCCTGGCGCATGCGCGCGGCGCGTGTAGTCCGGCAGCGCATGGCCGACCATCAGCTGCGCGAGCGAGGCGTGCGTTTGTTCGCGCGGTGTGACGTGCCCCGTCACCCGGCCGCCGCGCATGACGGTGGCCGTATCGCAGAGTTCGCGAATCTCATCGAGCTTGTGGCTGATATAGAGCACGCTGCAGCCTTGCGCGGCAAGGCGCTTAAGCGTCTCGAACAACTTGCGCACGGCCTGCGGGGTCAACACCGAGGTGGGCTCGTCCATGATCAGGAGCCGCGGATGCTGCAACAGACAACGGACGATTTCCACGCGCTGACGCTCGCCAACGGTCAAGCTGTGCACGTGCCGCTGCGGATCGATGTCGAGACCGTACTCGGCCGATACGTCGCGAATGCGCTTGCCGAGCGCGGCGAGATCGAACCGCTCATCGAGTGCCAACGCGATGTTCTCGCCCACGGTCAACGTCTCGAACAGCGAAAAGTGCTGAAACACCATCCCGATCCCGAGCTTGCGCGCCTGCGCAGGGCTCGCGATATCGACGAGATCGCCCTCCCAGCGAATCTCGCCGGCATCGGGCCGCACGGAGCCGTAGATGATTTTCATCAGCGTGCTTTTGCCGGCGCCGTTTTCGCCGAGCACCGCGTGGATCTCGCCCGGCGCGACGACGAGATGCACGTCGTCGTTCGCCTTCACCGACGGATATTGCTTGCTGATGCCCGTCAGGGCGAGCCGCGGCACGACCGACTGCCCTGCTCCCGCCTGGCCGTTGAAATGTGAATGATCGCCCATGAGATCTGTCGAACTACTGCCAAGTGCTAAAAGTGCTAATCGCGTTTATCGCACGACGCGCTCGAAACGCGTCGCGCCCCCCGTTCACTTCGTACCGCCTGCCTCTTCTGGTCACGCACCGCTTGGCGCCACGGTGACCGCCGGCCGTGGCCCGACGATACCCAAATCGGGCGCGAGCGTCGAGCCGACAATATCGTACGAACACCCGAGTTGGCCGATGCGCCACACGGGTATGTGCGCGCTTGACGCCGCCTCATGCACATATTAAAAATCTGATACTCCCACCCCGCACCCATCAGCCGAAACATATATCGGAGCCATTCATGAGTCAGCAACGCGAGGCGATCGACACGTATCTTTTGCGCGTCTTGCACACCCTCTTGATGGAGCGCAGCGTGACGCGCGCGGCCGTCAAGCTCAATCAATCGCAACCGGCCATCAGCGCCGCACTGCGCCGCTTGCGCGACATCACGGGCGATCCGCTGCTCGTGCGCGGCAAGTCCGGCATGGTACCGACCGAGTACGGCCTGCGGCTGCTCGAGCCCGTGCAGAACGCGCTGCGCGAAATTGAGCGGATTCGCTTCCAGCAGCACAACTTCGATCCGGCGACGTCGATCCGCTGCTACCGCATCGGCTGCCCCGACTACCTGAACGTCTTGTTCGTGCCGACGGTGGTGGAGCGCTTCCGGCAAGCCGCCCCGAATGCACAGCTCGAATTCCATTCGCTCGGCCCCTCGTTCGATTACGAACTGGCGCTCGAGGACGGCAAACTCGACGTCGTCGTGGGCAACTGGCCCGAGCCGCCGGAGCAGTTGCACCTATCGAACCTGTTCGTCGACGAGATCGTCTGCCTGATGAGCAACACGCATCCGTTCGCCAAGCGCGGCACGCTCACGCTCGATCAGTATTTGAACGCCCCGCACCTCGCGCCTACACCGTACTCGGTGGGCCAGCGCGGCGCGATCGATGTTCACCTTGCCCGGGAACGGCTCAAGCGGCATGTCGTCGTTACCTTGCCTTACTTCAATCTCGCGCCGTACGTGCTGATCAAGTCGGACCTCATCTTTACGACCACCCGGCTATTCGCCGATCACTACGCCAAGTTCCTGCCGCTGACGGTCCTGCCCGCCCCGCTCGACTTTCCGCCGATGCAGTACTACCAGTTGTGGCACGAGCGCTGCCACTACTCCGACGAAGTACGCTGGCTACGCAGCCTCGTGGCCGATGCCACACGCACGCTCGTCGATCGCGTCTAGCTGTCGCGCACACGGTATGCGCGCGCTTCAGCTTGCGCGCGCCGCCTCGCCGACCGAGCGCGCGAGCGCGTTGTGACGCTCGAGCAGCGGCGCGAGCTCGAGCGTCGTCAAACGCCCCTCCCGCACGACGACCTTCCCGTTGATGACGCTGAGCGACACCTGCGACGGCGAACAAAATACGAGCGCTGCCACCGGATCGTGCAACGCACCGGCGAAAATCGGCTGGCGCTGATCGAACGCAACGAAATCGGCCGCCATGCCCGGCGCGAGCGCGCCAATGTCATCGCGGCCGAGCACCGCTGCGCCGCCGAGGGTCGCCAGCTCCAATGCTTCGCGCGCCGTCATCGCATTGGGCCCGAACCCCACGCGCTGCAACAGCATGGCTTGCCGCGCCTCGCCCATCATATGTGCGCCGTCATTCGATGCCGAACCGTCCACCCCGAGGCCGACGGGCACACCGGCATCACGCATCCGGCGAATCGGGGCGATACCCGACGCGAGCCGCATATTGGAACAGGGGCAATGCGCCACACCGGTGCGGGTGCGCGCGAACAAGGCGATACCGGGCGCATCGAGCTGGACACAGTGCGCGTGCCAGACGTCGGCACCCACCCAGCCGAGATCCTCGGCGTACTCGGCCGGCGTCATGCCGAAGCGTTCACGGCTGTACGCCACGTCGTTGACGTTCTCGGCCAGATGCGTATGCATCGATACCCCGTAGTGTCGTGCGAGCGCCGCCGATTCCCGCATCAAATCGCGGCTTACCGAAAACGGCGAGCACGGCGCGACGACGACGCGCAGCATGGCATAACGCCCGTCGTCGTGGTAGGTCTCGATCAGCCGCTGCGTGTCGGCCAGGATATCGCCTTCGCGCTCGACGATCGAATCGGGCGGCAGCCCGCCGTCCTTTTGACCGACGCTCATGCTTCCGCGGCTCGCGTGAAACCGCATGCCGATGCGCGATGCCGCCGCGACGCTGTCATCGAGCCGGCTGCCGTTCGGGTATAGGTAAAGATGGTCGCTCGACGTCGTGCAGCCGGACAGCAGCAGTTCCGCCATCGCGGTCAGTGTCGACACTTCGATCATCTCGGGCGTCAGATGGGCCCAGATCCGATACAGACTCGTCAGCCAGCCGAACAACTCGGCATTCTGAGCCGCCGGTACCGCGCGCGTGAGGCTTTGGTACATGTGATGGTGCGTATTGACGAGCCCGGGCATCACGAGATGTCCGCGCGCATCGATCACTTCGTCGGCCGTACTCGGCAACTCGCTCGTCGCGTCCACGGCCACGATCCGGTTGCCTTCGATATAAAGCCCCGCATCGCGCAGTTCGCGGCGCGCCCCATCCATCGTCACGAGCACATCCGCATGCTTGACGAGCATCGTTCGAGGGCGGTCCGCACCGCTTGCGTGCATGGACTGTTCGTTCGTCATTCGATTCTTCCGTCTTGAAGGAGAGGTGTGGCAGATGGCATAACGATCGGGGGCCAAAATAGCACTGGCAATGTACGATTTCGCGATACTCGCCTTCACCGTTTCGATATATTGGGTCCATTTTTGTTTGATTGGCGTTGGCTTTGGCGTTGCGCCGCGGCCGCATCGAACGGGGCACCGGCACGGCGGCAGGCATGGGGCGCTTGGCTTATGCGGCCGCCCTTATCTTTCCTATCGCTTGCGCGCGAGCCGCCCGCAACTTCTTAGAATAGCGACACGGCGCTCGCATCAAATCGCCGACGGGTATGTAGCCACTGCCGTGGAGCCTCGATCCGCCGCTTGCGTATGGGATCGGGCCGCCCACGATACTTTTCGCGTTCATCACAAGGAAAACTGCGAATGGGAAAGCTCACTACCCACGTTCTGGACACGGCGCACGGCCGTCCCGGTGCCCGCATAGGCATCGAGCTGTACCGGCTCGATGGCGACACGCGGCGCCTGATCACGAAGGCCATCACCAATGACGACGGCCGTTGCGACAAGCCGTTGCTCGAAGGCGATGCGCTGATCCCCGCCGAATACGAGCTCGTCTTTCACGCCGGCGATTACTTTGCGGCGCTGGGTGTGAACCTGCCTCAACCGCGCTTCGTCGATCGCGTCGTACTGCGCTTCGGTATCGCCGATGCCGGCGCGCATTATCACGTGCCGCTCCTGGTTTCGCCGTGGGCTTACAGCACCTATCGCGGCAGCTGAACACAGACAACGACATCAGGAGCTTGGAGGCATTTCATGGAAGGCTTTATCACCGACTGGCTGAGTCTCACGATTCGCTGGCTGCATGTCATCGTGGCCATCGCTTGGATCGGCGAGTCGTTCTATTTCGTCGCACTCGACAACAGCTTGAAGAAGCCGAAGGATCCGGTGCTCGTCGAGCGCGGCGTGTTCGGTGAATTGTGGCACGTGCACGGCGGCGGCTTCTACAACATGCAAAAGTACATGGTCGCGCCCGCGCAGATGCCCGAAGATCTGCACTGGTCGAAGTGGCCGTCGTACACGACGTGGATGTCCGGCTTCGGTCTGTTTACGGTGCTGTACCTGTTCTCGCCCAGCACGTATCTGATCGACCCGAACGTGCTCGCGATGAGCCCCGTCGAAGCCGTCGCGGCCGCGCTCGCTTTCCTGGCCGCGGGGTGGATCGTCTACGATTCGTTGTGCCGTCTGCTTGGAAACAAGGATGGCCTGCTCGGCCTCTGCGTCGGCGTGTATGTGCTCGTTGCCGCCTACCTCGCTTGCCATGTGTTCTCGGGACGCGCCGCTTACCTCATCGTCGGCGCCATGCTTGCAACGATCATGTCGGCCAACGTCTTTTTCGTCATCATCCCGGGCCAGCGCAAGATGGTGAATGCGATGCTCAAAGGCGAGGCGCCGAATCCGATCTACGGCAAGCGCGGCAAGCAACGCTCGGTGCACAACACCTATTTCACGTTGCCGGTGGTGTTCGCGATGCTCTCGAACCACTACGCGATGACGTACACGCATCCGTACAACTGGGTAGTCCTGGTCGTCATCATGTTCGCCGGTGCGTTGATTCGGCAGTTCTTCGTCATGCGCCATCGCGGGCAGGTGCTGTGGTATCTGCCGGCTGGCGGCGTCGCGCTGCTCGCCCTGGCGCTGGCCGTCACGCTGCCCCGGCCCGTCCTGCAGCAAGCGCAAGCCGCCAACGCCCCCGTCGTAAAGCTCTCGGACATTCAGCCGATCTTGCAGCAACGTTGCGCCGCATGCCACTCGGCCCATCCGACGCTGATGGGCAGCGCGCCGGCCGGCGTGCTGTTCGATACGCCGCAAGAGATTTCGACGAACGCGCAGCGGCTGTATGAGCAGGCCGTCGTACTTAAAGCCATGCCGCTCGGCAACGTCACCAAGATGACGCCCGATGAGCGCGAAAAGATCGCGGCTTGGTTCAACGCCGGTAAGCAGCAATAAGGGGACAATAAGCGCGCTTGTCGGCCGCAGGAAAACATCGGGCTGCGGCAGCACCCATGCATCAATCGGCCGTCACCGCGCGCCGAACGAAATAAAGCCCCTCCAGCATGCGAGGGGCCTTCCAATAGCAGAGGGATCGATGAGGGGCCGCGCACGGCGGCCAGGGCTTCAGGCGGCTTGCGCCATCAACGCTTCGACATGCGGCGCCCGCGCGGCGGAGGTTGCCGGGGCAGCCAGCGTGGACAACATCGAGCGGTCGTTGAACCGGAAGAAACACACGAGTTGGCTGCAAGCGGCCAGCTTCAGCAGCTGCGGCCCCGACAGATTCGCGATGACATCGGCCACCTGCGTCGATAAACCGAGCCGCTCCATGCCGCCTGCGCGATCGGTACGCAACAGCCGTTGCGCGAGCGAAAGGTACGACAGGTTGATCTCGCGGATCGATTCAAGTGTCTCGCAACCGTTCATGACTGTCTCTGCTGGTTTATGATTCGAATTAAAGGGTGACGGATAACGCGTGAATCAAGTACTACGAACCTGCTTCCGTCACTAAAAACTTGCGCTTGCGCCGCAAACGTTTGCGTCGACGCGCGCTCAGCAGCCGCTGCGCTCGTCGGCCACGCCCGCCGCGATCAGGCTGCACGCGATTTCGCGCAACAGGTGTTGAGTGAGCGCGCCGGAGCCACCAAGGCAAAGGCGTTGAAGTTCGAGAAGGTCTTTGGCGAAGCGGCTCATGGCGATCTCTCCGTGGCTCAAGGTTCGAAGCGTTCGTGCCGTCATGTGTCGTACGAATCGCTTTCCTGTGACGAAAGTATCGGCGAGCGCCCTTCATAAACAAATCAGCCGGCGCTGAACCTCGCGTAATATCTGGCAGCGCGTTTGTCAGTGTTTTCCTACATAGCGGGTGTGCAAGGGCTACGGCCCAGGTAAGACATCAAGCAAAAACGCCCGTGCGAACCACCTGGCACGGGCGTTTGGATCGTTGATGCGCGCCAGCGGCAAGCGGCGCTGGCGCGACTAGCGGCCGGCGTCCGCCAGCGCCTCGGCCGTCAGCCATAGCGGCTCGGGCAGTGTTTGCTCGTCGCAATTGGGCCCCTCTCCGCCGCGATCGACCACGATGAAATCGCTGACGACATCGAGGGCGATCAGCGGGTGGTGCCAGACCCCTTTTGCATAGTTGACGCCCTGCCAGCCACGCGTGACGAATGCGCGTACGGCTCCGGGCTCGAGTGGGCCAGCGGGCGCGACGACGACGAGGTAGGGCTTGTCCGTCAGCGGCACGAAAGCCTGAGACCCAAGCGGATGACGCTCCAGCATCGTGACTTCGAACGGCAGCGCGCGCGGCTGGCCGCGGAACAGGTTCACGAGCGGCCGCCCGCCGCCGTCCGCGACATCGACCTGCGCCAGATCGTGATAGCGCATCGTCGTGCCGAGATTGATCGGAATCTGACGCGCGCCAGCCAGTTCGATGACGTCGCCGAACGGGGCGAACGCCGCGCGCGTGAGCGGTTCGATCGCGAGTGTCTTCATGAGCGCCGCGGTGCTTGTGCCGGTGCCGGTGCTCATGCGAGGGTGCCCCACGCACGCAGACGCGAGACGCCGCCATCCGGAATGATGTTCAAGCGCAGGTGCGTGACGGGACCGAGCGCGGCCAGTTCGGCTTCGAAGAAATGCTGTTTGTCCATTTGCAGCTTCTGTTCGCCGAGCAGCGTCGGCCAGAACATCGCTTGCGTGATCAGGGAGCTGTCCGTGCCGCCCTTCACATAGGCGGCCTGGATCGAGCAGCGATCCGGGTAATTGCCTTTGAAAAAGGCCGTATCCACTTCCACCTTCGTGATCGAACCGGGCTGCGCAAGCGCGATGATCGTCCAGTCGTTACCCGGCTCGCGCCGCCGCCGCGTTTCCCACCCATCGCCCATGTTCACGCCCCGGCCCGGCATCAGCAGATTCGATGCGGCCCCGAAGTGTTGGTTGTTGGCGGCCACGATATACGCGCCGTTTTCCATCGCGGCGAGATCGACCGGCGCGCTACGGCTCGCGCTCGCCCAGTCCACCTGCGGCTGGCCATACACGCGCAAGCGTGCCACACCGCCGTCCGGGTACAGATTCAAGCGAATGTGCGTATACGCTTCGCCGTCGGCCGCCTCGAGGTAATGGTGCGAGTTGCCTTGCAGCGTGGTGGACGGCACGATTTCCGTCCATTGCGTCGAGCCGGTCGGCTGCTCGCCGGCCGGGACGCGCGCGGCCTCGACCGAAGCCGCGGGCGGAAAGTTGCCGGTGAAATGGCTCGTGTCGATATCGAGCCCTTTGATGACGCCCGCACGCGCGAGTTTGACAATGCACCAGTCGTAGCCCGTCGTACGCTTGCGGCGCGTCTCCCAGCCGTCCATCCACTTGCCGTGATCATCGTACTTGCCGGGGATGAATACGGCCGGCTCAGGGCTCAGCATGCGCTCTTTCGGCGCGAAGAATTCGTCGCTCGCCTCGAGCGCCTGCGCACCGAGCCGTGGATCGGCGAGGTTGACATAGCGGCGCGTGAAATCGGGAGCGTTGGGGTCGAGAATCGGAAGAGCCATCATCGTCGTCCTTCGTGTCTGTCAATTCGTTATGGGTCACGCCGTCACGAGATCGTCGATGCGAAACCGTGCGATGCGGTAAATCTGTTCCAGGCTCGCGCGCAGTTCATCGGCGCGCGTGTTGTTCACGCGTGCTTCGAAGTTCGCGATGATGCCGGCGCGGTCGTAGCCGCGCACGGCGAGAATGAACGGAAATCCGAACTTCTCGCGATACGCGGCGTTCAAGCGCTGCAGCTTGTCGAATTCCGCCTGCGTACACTCGGCGAGGCCGGCGCCGCTTTGTTCGCGCGTCGATTCGGCCGTCAATTCGCCGCGTACAGCGGCCTTGCCCGCCAGTTCCGGGTGCGCGTTGATGAGCGCAAGCTGCCGGGCCTCGCCGGAATCGGCGACGATCGCTCGCATCGTCGCGTACAACGCGTCGACGCTCGCGAACGGCCGTGCGCCGGCCGCCTGCTGCGGCACCCAGGGCGAATGTTCGAAGATGCCCGAGAGCGCCGCCTCGAACGCATCCCGAGGCATCGAATTCAATTGTTCCAGCGAATATTGCATCGGCTTCACGCGCGTGAGCGGTCCGTTTTGGGCTGATAGGGATGATGCGTACGCCAATGGCGCGCAATATCGACGCGGCGCGTGACCCAAACGCGCTCGTGACGCTCGAGATGATCGAGAAACCGTTGCAGCGCGCGAAATCGTCCAGGCCGCCCGAGCAACCGGCAATGCATCCCGATCGAGAGCATCTTCGGCGCTTCGTCGCCCTCTTCGTAAAGCACGTCGAATGCATCGCGCAGATAGGTGAAGAAATGATCCGCGGTGTTAAAGCCTTGCGGTGTCGCGAAACGCATATCGTTCGTATCGAGCGTGTACGGCACGATCAACTGTGGACGTGTCTCTCCGCCCGTCACCTCGACTTCCGTCCAAAACGGCAGATCGTCGCCGTAGTAATCCGAGTCGTACAGAAAGCCGCCGTATTCGGCCACGAGACGGCGCGTATTCGGACTGTCACGGCCCGTGTACCACCCAAGCGGCCGCACGCCCGTCACGCGCTCGATCGCCTCCATACCGAGCCGCATGTGCTCGGCCTCGCGTTCGGGCGACATGTCTTGATAGTGGATCCAGCGCCATCCGTGACAAGCGATTTCGTGCCCCAGTTCGACGAACGCGCGCGCCGCCTCGGGATGACGTTCGATCGCCATGCCGACGCCGAACACCGTGAGCGGCAAACCGCGCTTCTCGAATTCGCGCAAGATGCGCCAGACACCTGCGCGCGACCCGTACTCGTAGATCGACTCCATGCTCATGTGGCGCGACGGGTACGCGGCCGCGCCGACAATTTCGGATAGAAACTGCTCGGAGGCGGGATCGCCGTGCAGCACGCAGTTTTCGCCGCCCTCTTCATAGTTCAGGACGAATTGGACGGCGACACGGGCGCGCCCCGGCCAATCGGCCTGGACGGGTTGCCGGCCGTAGCCGATCAGATCGCGCGGATAGCGGGAGTCGGATGTCATGGCAAAGGTTCGAGGCAAAGGTTCGAGGCAAACGTTGCAATGGTGAATCGGTAACGGGCGGCGGCGCCAAGGCGAATCCAGGGCCCGCCGCGACGGTTCCATGCGGTCGAATCAGTGTATATAAAACGCCGATGCGCGCCCATACAGGAAGGCCGATAACGGAGGTCACCGCAGACGTATGTCGCGCCGCAGCCCCGGCTCCTTCGGTACGGCCGGCGCTTAGCCCCGGCTTGCCCCGGAAAGCGGCCCGGGGGCGTAAGCCGGCGGCGCGGGTTGCCGGCTTACGCATTGCGCCGATGGCCGGCGGCTCAGGCAGTGCGCTCAAGCGTTCCGAGGGCTGAAATCGGCCAAGGGGCCGTCGTAGCGTTTTGGCAGCGGGCGAGCGTACTCGCCCCGTTTGGCGGTCCGCAGCCGCAGAGAAACCAATGCCTCGGCCCACTTGACCGCGGCAGTTACCCCCTCGACGACGGGCGCCGCGACCGCATCTTCGATTGCACGCGCAAGATCGGCCATCCCGGCACATCCGAGCACGATCGCATCGGCGCCGTCGTCTTCCAGCGCGCGCCGGCATTCGTCGATGATCAGCTCGCGCGCCGCACTGCCCGGCTGATCGAGATCGAGTACGGCAACGTCGGTCGCCCGCACCGAACGGCAAAACCGCTTCATCCCGTATCGTTCGGCCAGATGCCACGCCATGCCTGTCGTCCGGGCCAGCGTCGTGACGACCGAAAAACTCGGCGCGATCACGCTTGCCGCATGCATCGCCGCTTCCGCGATACCGATGACAGGGCCGTGCGCGAGTTCGCGCGCGGCGAACAACCCCGGGTCGCCAAAACAAGCGATCACGTACCCATCGACACCGTCGCGCTCGCCGCTCGCCACCTGGGCCAGCAGCCCCGGCAGCGCGAGCGACTCGTCGTACCAGCTCTCGATCGACGGGGGCCCCATCGTCGAGGTGGCCGCGACGATTTCGGTGCCGGCGGCGGCGATGGCGCGCGCGCAGCTCGCCATCGTATCGGTCATGCGAGCGGTCGTATTGGGATTGATGAGCTTGATCTTCATTCTGCTGCCCTCCCATCCTTGAGCGTTCGATTGTCGGCCATCGGTCAATTGCGGGCGCCGCGCATCGCTAACCCGTAAAACGCCCCGCCCAGCGCGACACCGATGAACCACGAGAAGTTGGCGAGTGGCGCGAGCGCCGGCGTCATGACGCAGATGACGGCAATGACCGCGGCACCCACGACAGCCGCAACGGCGCGGCGGTTGACGCCACCGCGATACCAGTACGTGCCCGCCTCGGACATCGAATAGAGTTCGTCCAGCACGACACGCTGCCGTTTGACGATGAAATAGTCGACGATCAAGACACCATACAGCGGCCCGATGAACGACCCCAGCACGTCGAGCGTGTAGTGGATCACGGCGGGGTTATTGAACAGATTCCAAGGCGTGATGAACACCGACGCAACGGCGGCCATCATGCCGCCGGCACGCCAGCTGATGTGCTTGGGCGCCACGTTGGAAAAGTCGAACGCGGGCGAGACGAAGTTGGCGACGATGTTGATGCCGATCGTGGCGATCATGAACGTCAGCGCGCCCAGCACGACAGCGAACGGATGATCGATGCGGCCGACCGTCGCGACGGGATCGGTAATCATCTCGCCGAACACGGGCAGTGTCGCCGATGTCGTCACGACGGTAACGAGCGAGAACGCGAGAAAATTGACGGGCAGCCCCCAGAAGTTACCGCGCTTGACGCTCTGATAGCTTTTGCAATACCGGGAAAAATCGCCGAAGTTCAGCATCGGTCCCGAGAAGTACGAAACAACGAGCGAAATCGCCGTGATCGTCACGGGCAACGCCTCCCAGCCGTGATATTTGACCGTGCCGAGACTGAGATGAATGTTGGAAATCCCGGCGCGCGCCACCATGTACCCGGCCAGGATAAACATGACGATATACACGGCGGGGCCGGCGAAATCGATGAACTTCTTGATCGTCTCCATGCCGTTCCAGAAGACGAGCGCCTGCAGCACCCAGAGCATCATGAAGCCGGCCCAGCCGAGCGTCGATAGACCGAGCCACCCGTGGCGATGCACGTCGGCATAGGGCATCAGTTGCGGCGCGAACTTGAGCAAGACGATGACGAACGCGCTCGACGCGAGATACGTCTGAATGCCATACCATGCGACGGCGATGAGGCCGCGGATCACGGCGGGGATGTTGGCGCCCAGCACGCCGAACGTGGCCCGGCAGATGACCGGATACGGCACGCCGTTGCGCTGGCTCGATTTGGCGATCAGGTTGGCGAAGACATTGACGATGCCAATGCCGACGAGCAGCGCAATCAGCACTTGCCAGCTCGTCAGCCCAAGCGCGAACAGGCTGCCGGCGAACACATAACCGCCGACGCTGTGCACGTCCGACATCCAGAACGCGAAGATGTTGTAACTCCCCCAATGCTGATCGCGCAGAGGTGCGAGATCCGCATTGCATAAGCGCTCGCTGTAGCCGGCGGGCACACCGGCATCGATACGAGCGGACGGCGAGCCGAGTGGCCCGGCATCGCTGGGTACGGTTAAATCAGGCATGAACGTCTCCGGTGAAGGACAAGTGCATTACCGCGCGGCATCCTCGATGCCGGCGCGCAATCGAGCGCCTCGTGCAACCGGCCGCAGTCGGCGCCGCCTGCGGCCATCGCCCCGAAAGATAGTTAGTTATCCTAAGTATCTGCAGGGAAATCTTCGATCCGGTACCGCCGCCTGATACGGCGCGCGCGCCCTTAGGCGCCGAACACTTCCCGCAAGTCGGCCGCGCCGCGCGCGGGCCGATCGAGCATCTTCAATTCGACCGATTCCAAATGCCGTGCCATCAGGTCCGATGCTCGTGCTGTCTCGCCTGCGCGAATCGCTTCGACGATCTCGGCGTGGTCGTCGAACGAACACGGGCTGCGTCCAAGCGATTCGTAGAGCGCCGAAATCAACGTCGAGCGTGCCACGAGGCCGGCCAGGCAGTTGCAGAGCACGCGATTGCCCGTCAGTGTCGCCAGCGCGGTATGAAATTCGCCCGAGAGACGAATCCAGGAGCGGAAATCGCGCTGCTCGAATGCCTTGCGCTCCCGTTCGATCATCTTCTCGATCGCCTTCAAATGCGCCGCGCCCTGCCCGCCTTGATCCCGGCACACCCGTTCGATCACGCCGCCCTCGATGATGCGGCGCATTTCGAACACTTCATGCACCTCCTGGAGCGAAGGGCTGGCCACGAAGGCGCCTCGATTCGGCTCCAGATCGACCAGGTGCTCGGTGGCGAGCAGCGACAGCGCCTGGCGCACCGTGCCGCGCTTCACGGCGAACACCTCGCACAACTGCGCCTCCGTGAGCTTCGCCCCGGGCTCCAGACGGTGCTCCAGGATGGCATCGCGGATCCGTTCGGCAATCGCTGCCGGGGTAGCGGGCTCGGACAATTTCGTCGTCGGCATGATGGCTATAGTAGATTCGACATAAAGATTGTCAACAATTTATTTTGCTGCGCCGCGCAGATTCAATCAAGTTGTTTCCCCGCCAAATCAATGGTTTGGTGCATGCACGCACTACCGACGTGCACTTCTATCCGCTGCGCGCACCGAATTACTGCATACAACGACTCGATAAATTGTCAACAATCCTAGGTGATTGCAATTGGACCGCGGCCCCGGGCCATGTCGCCCGGTGGTCTTCAGCGAAGGACAGGATGCCCCGTGACCGTCAATGAAAAACCATCGTGCCCGGCCTGGAGACGAGCCTGTGCACCAAAGGGCAGCGTAACGAGATCGGCGCCATGACCGAAACGCAGCCCCGTCACGATAGGCAGCCCGGTGAGAGCGCAAATATGTTCGACCATCGACGCGAAGTCGTAGCCGTTATCGTAGGGCGAGAGCTTGCTGCCGGTGAAATCGCCCAAGACCAGCGCGCGTTGGCGAGCCAGCAGGCCAGCGAGATGCAGCTGATAAAGCATGCGCTCGACGCGGTACGGGTGTTCGTTGACATCTTCCAGAAACAAGATGCCGCCGTCGATCTGCGGCATGTACGGGGTGCCGACGAGTGCGGCGATCATGGCCAGGTTGCCGCCCCAGAGCGTGCCGCTCACATCGACTTGCACGGGCTGCGCGGCCGCTTCCCGTACAGTGAATTTCGGCGATTCAAGCGCGCGCCAAAACGCCTCGCTCATGAACGTACTGAATGTCTCGGCACCGAAGTTGGGGGCCAGCATGGGGCCGCCGAACGTCACGATGCCCGCGCGCGCGAAGAGCGCCAATTGAATGGCCGTGAAATCGCTATGGCCACATAGGGCGACCGGCGCATTCGCAAGCCGGCGCTTCAAACCCGCATAATCGAGCGCATCGAGAACGCGTACGGCGCCATAGCCGCCACGCAACGCAAGGACGATATCGGGGAGTGGATGAGCGGGATCGGCGAGGCCGTTCAGATCCTGCGCGCGCTGAGCGTCAGTCCCGCCGAAGCGCTGATGGCGGCGCTGCGCCCGCTCCTCGCCTACCACACGATGTCCCTGCGCGACGAGCCGGGCGACGCCGCGGGCCGCAGCGGACGCGTCATGCGGATAACCGGAGGGAGCGACGATCTCGATGGTACGCGCACGGAGCATAACCGCCTCATTGCCTTCTAAACGTTGGGACGCAGGCAGCCCGGCACGGCGTTCAGACCGGCTGCTCGGGCAGGCACGCCTGAGCGCCCGCCGCAGCGGCCGCGCGCTCGGCGCGAATGGCCTGCCGCCGATCCGCGAAGAAGGACTTGAGCGCGTTGCCGCATTCGGTCGCGAGCACGCCGCCCGCCACTTGCGTATGGTGATTGAGCTGACGATTGGCGAAGGCGTCGACGACGCTGCCGCACGCGCCGGTTTTGGGATCGTGGGCGCCGAAGACGACACGCGCGATGCGCGCATGCATGATCGCCCCGGAGCACATGAGGCACGGCTCCAAGGTCACGTAAAGCTCGCAACCGGGCAGCCGGTAGTTCTGCAACGCGCGAGCGGCCGCGCGCAACGCAGCCATTTCGGCATGCGCGGAAGGATCGTGCCCGCCAATCGGATGGTTGAAGCCGGTCGCGATCACTTCGTCGCCCCGCACCAGCACGGCGCCTACCGGCACCTCGCCTGCCGCGCGAGCCGATTGGGCCGCATCGAGCGCCAGTGCCATATAGCGGCGATCGCGCTCCGAGACAACCGTATCGATTGGCGTCTCCACTTGCGTCTCCACTTGCGTATCGACGCTCGCGCAGGCGCCTGCAGCGCCGGATCCGAGCGGTTCGCTCACGACACCCCCGCCGGGTGAACGGCGGCGATCTCATCCTCGTCGGGCAGCTCGCGTTCGGAGAGCCGTTCGGCGATGCGGCGGCAGTATTCGCGCGGAACGACAGTCGGCGCGCCGCGCAGCGACTCGAGCGCCATATCGAGCGCGAGGAGCTTGGCTTGCAGCCGGCACCGCGTGGCACGATCGCCCGCGGCATTCAGTTCATCCTGAAGATGCCGCAGCGAGCGCAACTGTTCGACCGCCGGCGGCACAAACCCGGCGTTTTTCAATATGCGATTGGCGACGCGGACTTCCTCAGGTACGAGTAAGTCGTCGTCTAGTTCCTGTGGCGCCCCGGCACCTGGCAAGTCGTCGAACTCCCCACGCGCGGCGGCAGCGGCAATGCGCTGTTCGACCAAGGCATCAAGCAATTTCATCTGCGATCCACTACATTGCGGCGAGCGCATTTTAGCAGGGAGTCGAGCCTCGTTTGGTGGAGCGGACGCTCGAGGAGGCGCAGCGCGAAGTGCACGGCGCCCGATACGGCTTGCCGGCCGAGGCCCCTCAGGCCTCCGCGCCGGGCGTCAAGGCAGGCTGGGCCTCTTGAACCCGCCCTGTCTCCCGTTTGTCATTTGCCGACTTTCGCGCGCATTTCGCGCGCCGTTTCGAGCAAGCCCTCGTATCCCGCCCGGCTGTGCTCCGGCAGGTCGGGATCGCCGACGAGCGCGCCGAGCGTCTCGATCAGGCTGTAAAGAATGCCCTTGGCCGCACTGACGGCAATATTGCCCGACGACAGCAGCGTATCGACGTGATGGAGTGCGTCATTGAGATGGTCGACATCGGGATTCGTGGAATCTTCCTTCGGCCGGTTCGGATCGGGAGTCATAGTGGGCGTTCCTGTCGATCTGTTCTGGGCGAGGCCGCGGCGGAGGGCCGCCTGGGTCTCGTCCAACTCTTATATACCCGGCACGCGCCATCGTCCACTCCGAGTCCACTCCGAGGCGACGCACTAGTGCGCGATAGCAATCTTGCCGAAGTGTCGGCCGCCTTCGGCGAGATACCCATAGGCTTGCGGCACTTCATCGATACCGAAGATCTTATCGACGGCTGGCACAATCTTGCTCGCCGCGATGGCGCGCGCGACATCGCGCAAGTCGGACACCGGCCCCGTGTTGTTGCCCTGTACATTCAACGCTCGGGTCATGATCGTCATCAGATCGGCCGATGCCGTCGCTCCCGTGACGAAGCCGATGACGAATACCGTCGCACCTATCGCCGCGGCGTCGATCGACCGGCCGAACGTCTGCGTGCCGCCGGTCTCGATGACCAAATCGGCACCGTTGCCACCGGTGATATCGAGCACGGCTTCGTCCCACGCCGGCGTGCGCCGATAGTTGATCGTGTAATCGGCACCGAGCGCCTTCGCCCGCTCCAGCTTGTCGTCGGACGAGGAGGTGATGATCACGGTCGCGCCGGCCGCTTTGGCGAGCTGTAGCGCAAACACACTCACGCCCCCCGTGCCGATCAATGCGACGACAGACCCGGGGCGCACATTGGCCGCGCGCAAGCCGCGCCACGCCGTCGTGGCCGCGATCGGTAACGTGGCCGCCGCTTCGTCGCTCAGATGCGCCGGCGTGGGGACGAGTGCGCTCGCCGGCAACAGCACGTATTCGGCCAACGAACCGGGCAACACCACCCCGCGGGTGGCCGAGCCGGTTTCGGCTCGTGCCGGACCGCCGAGCCAGAGCGGCTTCGAGTGCGGAATCACCCGATCGCCGACAGCGAACTCAGTGACGCCCGCGCCTATCTCCGCCACTTCGCCTGCGCCGTCCGCCACCGGGATGAGCGGAAAACGGGGAACAGGGTAGCGCCCCGTGGCCACCGCCAGATCGATGAAGTTGAGGCTGGCCGCGCGCATCCGCACGAGTACCTGCCCAGGACCCGGCTGTGGCCGCGGCAAGGTCACGGCGCGCAAGGCGTCCAGGGAGGGGGCTGAAAGTTCGATGGCTTGCATGACAGGCTCCTTCGGGTGGTTGAGAGAAGATTACTCATGCATGCAGACCATATAAACTAGCAACACGACAGAACACTCATGCACACCATGCAGCAATGGCCGGACGGAAATCAGATCGCTCAAATTGCCGCCTTTGCAGCCGTGGCGGAACAAGGCTCGTTCACGAAGGCCGCGACGGCGCTCGGCCGCGATGCCACGGTGCTATCGCGCCGAGTGCAGTCCCTCGAACGGCGTCTAGGTGTGCGGCTGTTGACGCGCACCACGCGGCATGTGGCATTGACCGAAGCCGGGGCAGCCTTTCTCACTCGCTCGCAAGCGATCTGCGCAGCGCTGATGGATGCGGAAGAAGAAGCCACGACGTACGGCAGCGGGGAGCCGCGCGGCACGCTCAGGTTGGCGTTGCCTGCCACGTTCGGACGAATGTGGATCGCCCCGTACCTGTCCGAATTCATGGCGGCACACCCGCGGGTGAGCATCGACGTGTCGTATTCGAATCGATTCGTCGATCTCGTGGCCGAGGGGTTCGATGTGGCGGTTCGTCTGGGAGAGTTGGCCGACTCACGGCTCGTGGCTCGACGGATCGCGCCCCGTCGGAGGCTGCTGTGCGCCGCGCCGTCATTTCTCGATCGCAACGGCGAACCGGCACGGCCTGAGGATCTGGCGCGCGCGCCCTGCCTCGTATTTACCGGCTTGGCCTCTCACCCCAATTGGACGTTCGTCAATAGCAAGGGGGAACGCGTAACGGTTCGGGCACAAGGGCCGCTCGTATCGGACGACGCCGAAGCGCTCGTGCATGCCGCCGTGCAGGGGGTGGGGATCATGTTGAGTACGGACTGGCTGGTGGGAAGAGAGCTTGCGGCCGGCACCCTCGTGCCCGTTCTCGCCGAGTGGTTACCGCACGATGACGGTGCGATTTACGCCGTCGTGCCTTCGAACCGGCTCCTGCCTGCGAAAACACGCGCATTCATCGATTGGATCGCCGGGCGCTTTTCACCGGCGGTACCGTGGCGCGAAGCCTAGACGCAAGTCAAGCGGCAGAGAGCCGAGCCGCCTGAAGAAACATCAATACGACGGGTAGCACATGCGCACCGGTCAATCCGCCCATGGATCGATGACAGCAATCCCGCAGTCGACGAAATCCTTGACGTTTCGCGTCGCCAGCGTCGCGCCCGCGGATCGTGTGACGGCGGCGATCATGGCATCGAACTGGCTGATCTGCTTCCCAGCGCCCTTGCGTGAGATGGCAATCGTCGCATAGAGATCCGCGGCATCGCTGTCGAAGCTCAACAGCCGGCCGGCGAAATCCTCCTCGAAGATCGCCTGAATCGCGGCCGAGAGCGCTTGCTTTCGAGAGCCATCGGCCAACAACCCGAGGCCATAGAGAATTTCGGCGCGAGTAATCGTGGTGGTAAAGAGCGCCGCACGCCGCTGAGCGCGAAGCCACTCGATCACCCGCGGATCGGGCGCGGATCTCAAGGTTTCGGACAGGACGTTCGTATCCAGAATGATCATGCGCCCAAATCCACTCGGTCCTGGATCGTCTCGCGAGCCGGCAAGTCCAGATCCACTCCACCAAGCGGCGAAATGCGACTGCGAATGGACTCGATCAGGCTTTGCCGCCCGCCCTCTCCTTCTGTCGAGAGCGCCGCGCGCAGAATGTCCCGAGCCTCGTCTTCCATCGAACGCCCATGGTGTGCCGCTTGTACTCTCAAGCGGGATTTGAGCTGCTCGTCGATATTGCGAATCGTCATACTCGCCATGCGGGGACCCTCCATTAATCATTGATTGCATTTTAATCAATGATTGCAAATCTGACAACTGATACCCCCGGCACGCGATCTGCCCGCCCAGGCGAGCGCCGGTTCGCAACGGGCCCCGCGCCGGTGCCCAGACGGGCCGACAATGCACCCGGAGGCGAGCCGCCCGCGGCGCATTTGCCCCTGCGCGGTCCCCCTCGCGCACCCTGACCTTCATCTCATGTCTCATCGCTGAATAGATCCTTGCCGCTGTGGGCGACACCATCGCCCGCGTTGGTTAGTCG
>NZ_JBQCDN010000296.1:0-22016 GCF_051961175.1 Trinickia sp.
GGTCACGCGCGTGTATTCGGCGTACGGAAACGCGGGATACAGATGTTCGCCGCCCTTGCCGATGCCCTGCTGCATCGCGCGCAGAAAATCGGCGTCGCTCCAGCGGCCGATGCCGGTCTCGGGATCGGGCGTGATGTTCGGGGTGTAAAGCGTGCCGAACGGCGTCCCGATCGGCAAGCCGCCCGCGAACGGCCGGCTGTTGTCGGCGGTGTGACAGGCGATGCAATCGCCAGCCCGCGCGAGATATTCGCCACGCTTGACGAGATCGGCGCTGTTCGCGTCTATCCGCGTGCCGCCAGCCAGGGCATCGGAACCGCCGGACGGGCCCGGTGCCCCCGCCGTCGATCCGCTTGCCATGACGGAAGACGATGTTCCGCTCGTGACGGCGGCGGGGCTCGCGAGCGACGGCGCGCCAGCTTGCGGCGCCGCGCTGGCGGCCGATGTGGCCACTGCGGCGCTGCCTCCGGACGAAGCGCCCGGCGCGGCCGACGCGCCGGCGACCGACGCCCCATTCGCCGCAGCCGGCCCCGACGCTCCGGCTACCCCCACCTCGCTCGCCCCTTGCGCGTGGGCGAGTGAAAGCGGCATTTCGTCGGCCGGCGAAGCCTCGCGTTCGTTCGACGCATGCCATGCCAAATACAGCGCGAAGACTGAAAAGCCCGCCGCGAACGCCCTCATGCGCGTCGGAGCGCGCCGCGCCGGATGATGCATCGAACCGCGGGCCCGGTCGGCCGCATCGGAACGGAGTCGCAAATTCGTCATTGAAAATCTCATCGGGTCGTTCACGCCATCACAGCTCGCGCTTGAGCTTGTCGGCCAGCCGCAGCGCCAGCGCCGCGATCGTCAGCGTGCAGTTCACCGCTGCGGCGGTCGGCATGACGCCGCTCGTTGCCAGGAACAGGTTCGGATGATCGTGCGTGCGGCAATCGGCATCGACGACGCAATCCTGCGGATCGGTACCCATGATCGTCGTGCCCATGATGTGGTTGTTCGGGGCGAAACGATCGTCGAACGTCACCTCCGTTCCGCCGAACAAGCTCGCGATCTGTGCATACAGTTCGTGCGTGTTGGCCGCGCTCTTTTTGACATAGTCGTTGATCGAGTAATGAATCTCCGGCTGCGGAATACCGAGCGCATCCTTGTGATCTTGCGACGGCACGATCCGGTTCTGCGGCTCGGGCAAGTGCTCGTGGAAGCTGTTGATCGTCAGTGTGCGCGCCGCCCGGTCGCGAATTTGCCGATCGAGTTCACCGCCGGTCAATCCGTTGTCGATCAATGCCGACGTCACCGCCATCGTCGCCACGCCGTTCGACAGGTGCAATTTCTTCGAAGCGTAGTCGGACCGGAATGCGCCATCTCGAAAATTGACGACGGAGGTCATTTCCATCGGGCCGCGCCCCGGCCATAGCACTTCGTTCGCGAGGAAGCTCACGCCTGTGCCCGGGTGATCCATCAGATTGCGGCCGACTTGATCGGAGCGATTGCCGACGCCTTGCGGAAATTTATCGGATGTCGACATCAGCATGAGCTTCGGGGTTTCGATGCCGTTCGCCGCGAGGACGAACAACTTGCCGGAGACGCGCGTCGTGCCGCCCGACGGATCCTTATAGTGCACGGCCGTGACGAGGCCCTTGTCGTCTACTTCGATGCGGTAGACGACCGCTTGCGCGATCAGTTTCGCGCCGGCCTTTTCCGCTTTCTCCGCATGCACGATGCCGTTGTACATCGCGGCGATCGGGCAAATCGGCATGCAGTTGTTGTTGCCGCAGCAGGTGGGGCGCGCGTCGTAAGGACGGCTGTTGCGCGCAACGGGCTCGGGCACCACCTTGAAGCCATTGGCGTTGAGTACGTCCGAAAAGCGCGCATCCATATACGAGAGGGGCAACTGCTGCATCGGATACGGCTTCGAGCGTGGCGAGCCGAGATCGATCGAGACGTCGGGGCCCGACACGCCGAGTTCGATCTCGGCAGCGTAGTACCAAGGCTCCAGCGTTTCGTAAGGAAATGGCCAGTCGCGGCCAACCCCGTATGTCGTCTTGAGCTTGAAATCGGACGGCAACAAACGCCATGCGGCGGCGGCCCAGTGCCACGTTGTCCCGCCGACGAGACGCAGGTACTGCGAGTCGTACGGATAGTCGCCTTTTTGGATCAAATAGCCGTTGGGCGGGGCGTACTCGGGATGCGGGGCATACCGCGTCGACGGATACGGCGTCGCGAAATCACCTTTGGCCGGCGAGTTGCGAAAGTTTTCGACGATCTGCCAACGTGCGAGACGCGGCCCCGCTTCGAGAATAACGACCGATGCGCCCGCCAACGCGAGCTGATGCGCGACGAGACCACCGGCCACGCCCGAGCCGACGATCACGACATCAAAGGAAGCATTGTTTGCCATAAGCGATTCGCCAAATGCATTCTTCTATCGGGCTGCATGCGGTCATTAAAGAGCGTCATGCATGCAGCTCATGCTTGACCTTGTCGGCGAGCAGGGCCACCGCCGCGATCGCCAGCGTGCAATTGACCGAGCGCCGCATGGGAAAGACAGCGCCCTGCGTCAATCTGCACGGCCCCTTGCCTGGCGCAGCCGCGTCACACGGCGGCCGGTTTCTGCGCCCAGTAGAACGGCACGTCCCGGCAATACGACGGGATCGTGAGAATGTCGTTCACCGGGTCGAACATCAGCGCGTGCTCATACGCGACCACCTGAACTGTCGGCATTTGGCCGACGAGGCCGAGATACCAGCCCCGTACGATATTGACGACCGCTTTCGCCAGGACGGGGTCTTGGCTCTGCAGCGCCGCCACCACCTGATCGCTCGGCACGCCGGCGTGTGTCTTGAGCCAGGTGTTCAGCGCGGCGACGTTGGCGGCAAACGCCCTATCGGCCTTGGACAGTGCGCTGTAGAGCCGGGAACCCAGGGTGGCGTCCAGCGTCGTGCGCCCTGTCAATTGCTTCGTCAGTGCGGTAAATGCGTCGAGACCGCCGCCGGCCGGCGGCGAAAAAGCGAACGCGCGCCGTGTCGCGAACGGCAGTCCAATGGCCGTCATGAACGCGAGCGCCGCAGCCGAAGCGCCGGCGCTCAGCAGGAAATGTCTACGGGCGGCAACCGGCTGCGCCTCGTGCAGGCGGCCGGGTCGAGCATCTGTCATGTGGGCTCCAGCGTCTTGTCCAAGACACCGCCGGCATTGGCCGACGGCCTTTCGCCCCCGATTCCGGTCTTTTCTACCGCCCTGGCCGTGGCGGTCTTTCGTTATCCGTAATAACCCTTGGGCTGCGCCCATTGGCTGCGACTATAGACGGGTCCCAGGATTTAGACAATCAGCATGCATCAACACATAGCCGCAATTAACGATGAGTGCGATCCAACCCCTTTTAAGGCGCGTGCTTGGAGAGATACCGTTCGCTCGCGCCGACATCGGCGCCGCTGTAAAAACGCGCCCCGCGCTGTCACATTTACACCTTGCTCGGCAGACGAATCCCCATGAACGATTCGCCGATGAGACATCTCCTCGCCGCCCACATCCCGCCCCGCCTCCCATCGCCAACCCCCGCAAAACGGCATGCCGGTCCCGCTCAGCGCGCGCATACTGGATGCGATCGACGCCTTCTGTTCGTCGAACGCGGTCTGCGCTTGCGGCGCCGCGGCATGCATCGTGCTTTCCGCTTTCGGGCGCGCTGATGCTTGCCGCTCCCCGGGCGAATCGCCCGCGCCGATGGGCGGGAATCATCGAGCGCCGCCTGACAACGCGATGCGATCGCACGCGCAACGTGCATCCACATCGCCGACGAACTGGAACGGACCGATGGAATATCGTCACGCGTATGCGCCGCGGATTTATTTTCTTCACCCCTTGCTCGTCGGGCCGCTCGACGCTTGGCCCGCACACTTCGAGCGCATCGCCGCGCTCGGTTTCGATCATGTTTTGATCGGCTCTCCGTTCGCCACGGGACAAGCCGGACACGCGCAACTCGTCGCGGATCATGCGCGGCTGCACCCCGCCTTCGGTGCGGCCGGCGACGCGAACGCCGGCTTACGCCGGCTCGCCGACGATGCACACAGCGCCGGCCTCGCACTGCTCGTCGATCTCGTGCTCGATCGCATCGCGGCCGATAACGCGTTACTGCGCACTCATCCCCAATGGTTTCACCCGTACGAGCCCGCACGCGTTCGGCTCGATCCGCGGCACGCCAGCCATGAGGACAACGCGGCTTACACCAACTTCGGCGATCCCCATGCGGCCGCGCAGTTCGGCGCCTGGTGGAGCGAGCGCCTCGTCGAGCTGATCGATGCCGGTGTGGACGGCTTTCGATTCGACTCGCCGCATCATGTGCCCGTCGACATGTGGCTCGAGTTGGGCGCCGCTATACGGGGCAAACGCGAGAACGTCCGGATGCTCGCCGCCACGCCGGGGCTGACGCGCAGCGACCTTGCGCGTCTTGAACGAGCGCAGTTCGATAGTGTGTTTTCGTCGGTACGCTGGTGGGATTTCCGCGACAACTGGCTCGCCGAAGAGTACGCGGCGCTCGCCCGCGTCGGCGCGCCCATCGCGTTTCCCGAGGCGCCCTATGGGCCGCGCCTCGTCACTGAATTCGCCCACGCCGTCGATGCGGTGGCGATTGAACGGGCTTATCGCCGCGCGATCGCCACGAGCGCGTCGCTCGGCACCGGGTGGCTCGTGCCCATGGGCTTCGAATACGGAATCGCCGAGCCGGTCTCGTACACAGCCACCGACGGCGGCGCCGACCGATACCGCCAAGCCTGTGCCGCGCCACGCTTCGACCTGTCCGACGCCGTTCGGCAGGCGAACGCGTTGCGCCAACAGGCCACCGTGCTCTCGACGGTCGGCGAACTGCGGCAGCTTTCCGCGGCGGGATCGAACGTCGCCGCCGTGATGCGCGGCGAACGCCCCGACTTGCGTGACTCACGCGAAGCCGTGCTGCTCCTCGCCAATCCGGACCTGACCCGCCCTGCGTTCGTCGAGCCCATGCATTTTCTCGACGGGGTGCCCGGCAACTTCATGGCATTCAAACCGCTGGCGAACCCTTGCACGGAGCCGGCCGAGCCGCTGTCCGCGTTTTCGCTCGCGCCCGGCGAAGCGCGTGTCTATCGCGCGCAGCCGTGCCCGAACATCGCGGTGCGCCGCACGACGAAGCGCAGTTCGGTCGCCGCCGCCACGGAAGCGCTTGCGGCACCCCGGATCGCCATCGAAAGCGTCACACCTTCGATCGACGGCGGACGGTTCGTCGTCAAGCGTGTGGTCGGCGAAGCGGTCGATATCGGCGCGGCCATCTTCGGCGAAGGCCACGATAAGATCGCCGCGGCCGTCATCTGGCGCGCAACCGATGAAACCGCGTGGCGCGAAACACCGATGCGGCCCGCCGAACCGGCCGGTCTAGATCTGTGGCGAGCCACCCTCACCCTTCCTCGCGTGGGCCGTTACGAGTTCACCGTCATCGCCTGGCGCGACGATTTCGCCTCGCTCGTCGATCACATTCGCAAGAAGCTCGACGCGAACCAGGCGGTCGAGCTCGAACTCGAAGAAGCGCGCCATTTGCTCGCACGCGTACTGGCGGAAGCGGAGACGGCCGATGAAACCGGCGCGCAGCAACAGATTCACCATGAACATCGCGAGCATGAAGCGCAGCACGCGGCCATCGCCGAACTGAAGCGCATCGCCACGCGTTTCTCACAGGCCAGCCACGCTGCGCGGCTCGAAGCGGTGCTCGCGCCGGAAACGTTCGATGCCGTCGCCAAGACCCGGCATCGTCCGTTTCTCTCTCGCGACGCAACCGTCTACCGCATCGATGCGGAACGCGCCGCGGCCCGGTTCGCGAGCTGGTATGAAATCTTCCCGCGCTCGATGAGCGGCGACCCTTCGCGCCACGGCACGTTCGACGACGTCATCGCCCAACTGCCGCGCATTCGCGACATGGGCTTCGACGTGCTTTACTTTCCGCCCATCCACCCGATCGGCAAGATCAACCGCAAGGGCCGCAATAACACGCTGAAGGCGCTGCCGGGCGATGTGGGGAGCCCCTATGCGATCGGCAGCGACGAAGGCGGTCATACGGCCGTGCACCCGGAACTGGGTACGCTCGACGACTTCAAGCGCATGCTCGCCAGCGCGCGCGAGTACGGACTCGAGATCGCGCTCGATTTCGCCATACAGTGCGCCCCCGATCATCCGTGGCTGACGGAACACGCGACATGGTTCGCCTGGCGCCCCGACGGAACGTTGCGCTATGCCGAGAACCCGCCGAAGAAATATCAGGACATCGTCAACCCGGAGTTCTATGCGCACGATGCGAAGCCTGCGCTGTGGCTCGCCCTGCGCGACGTCATCGCGTTCTGGGTGGACGCCGGCGTGCGCATTTTCCGCGTCGACAACCCACATACGAAGCCGCTGCCGTTCTGGGAGTGGATGATCGCCGACATTCGATCGCGCGATCCCGATGTCGTCTTTCTCTCGGAGGCATTCACGCGTCCGCGTCTCATGTATCGGCTCGCGAAGCTCGGTTTTTCGCAGTCCTATACCTACTTCACGTGGCGCGAATCGAAGCGCGACTTCACGGAGTATCTGACCGAACTCACGCAAATGAACGTGCGCGAATTCTTCCGTCCGAACTTCTTCGTGAACACACCCGATATCAACCCCCGGCATTTGCAAGCGCAGGGCCGGGCCGGCTTCATGATCCGTGCGGCGCTGGCCGCGACGCTCTCGGGCCTGTGGGGCGTCTACAGCGGCTTCGCGCTCTGCGAATCGGCCGCGCTGCCGGGTAGCGAGGAATACCTCGATTCGGAGAAGTACCAGCTACGCGCCTGGGATTGGCACCGGCCCGGCAACATCGTCGATGTCGTGACGTTGTTGAACCGCATCCGTCGCGCCAATCCCGCGTTGCACTCGCACCTCGGCCTGACGTTCCTGACCGCACATAACGATCGCGTGCTCTTTTTCGAAAAAGCGACGCGTTCGCGCGAGAACGTCGTCCTCGTCGCGATCAGCCTCGATCCTTTCGGGCCGCAAGAGGCCGACCTCGAACTCGCGGGCTCGATCTTCGAACACTGGCACATGCACGATTGGGATCCGCTGGCCGCCACCGATCTCGTCACGGGGCAACGCTTCGAATGGCGCGGCCGCCGCCAGCACATCAGGATCGAACCCGACACATGCCCCTTCGCCATCTGGCGCATCGCGCCCGCCGCGGGCTTGCCGCGCGACGAACGCGCGCATGCCTCCCTCGGCCGAACCGGCCAGGGAGATCTCACAGGCCACGGCGCCTCGGAGACGCACCATGAAGCGTGAAGATCATCCTATGGACTCAGCTGTCGAGGTGCCCGATAAGAGCCGGCGCGCGCGTGCTGGGCGGCGGGCGGCCACTTCCGTGCTATCGGACGATCCCCTCTGGTACAAGGACGCCATCATCTACCAGGTGCATGTGAAGTCGTTCTTCGATGCGAACAACGACGGTGTCGGCGATTTTCCGGGCCTCATCGCGAAGCTCGATTACATTGCCGAGCTCGGCGTCAACACGATCTGGCTGCTGCCGTTCTATCCCTCGCCACGGCGCGACGACGGCTACGATATCGCCGACTACCGCAGCGTGCATCCCGACTACGGCACGCTCGCCGATCTGCGTCATTTCATCCAAGGCGCTCATGCACGCGGGATGCGCGTCGTGACGGAACTCGTCATCAATCACACGTCGGATCAGCATCCGTGGTTTCAGCGCGCGCGTCGCGCCAAGCCGGGCTCCAATCACCGCAACTATTACGTCTGGTCCGATACCGATAAGAAGTACGAGGGCACGCGCATCATCTTCATCGATACCGAGCCCTCGAACTGGACGCACGATCCGGTGGCCGGCGCCTACTATTGGCACCGCTTCTATTCGCACCAGCCCGATCTGAACTTCGACAATCCGGCCGTCATGCGCGAAGTGCTGCAAGTCATGCGCTTCTGGCTCGATATGGGCATCGACGGGTTGCGGCTGGACGCGGTGCCCTATCTCGTCGAACGCGAGGGCACGAGCAACGAGAATCTGCCGGAAACGCACGCGGTCCTCAAACGCATTCGCGCCACCATCGACGCCGAGTACCCGAACCGGATGCTGCTGGCCGAAGCGAATCAATGGCCGGAAGACGTGCAGGAATACTTCGGCCAGGAAGACGAATGCCACATGGCGTTCCACTTCCCCTTGATGCCGCGCATTTATATGGCCATCGCAAGCGAGGACCGCTTTCCGATCACCGACATCATGCGGCAAACGCCGGAACTGCCCCCTACGTGTCAATGGGCCATCTTCCTGCGCAATCACGACGAGCTCACGCTCGAGATGGTGACCGATTCCGAGCGCGACTATCTGTGGAACACGTATGCCAGCGATCGGCGCGCACGGCTCAACCTCGGCATTCGCCGCCGCCTCGCCCCGTTGATGGAACGCGATCGGCGACGGATCGAACTCATCAACTCGCTGCTGCTGTCGATGCCGGGCACACCCGTCATTTACTATGGCGACGAGCTCGGCATGGGCGACAACATTCACCTCGGCGACCGCGACGGCGTGCGCACGCCGATGCAATGGTCGTCCGACCGTAACGGCGGCTTCTCGCGCGCGGATCCGGAACAGCTTGTCTTACCGCCCGTCATGGGCACGCTATACGGCTTCGATGCGATCAACGTAGAGGCGCAAACGCGCGATCCGCACTCGCTGCTGAACTGGACGCGGCGCATGCTCGCCACGCGGCGCTCGAAACACGCGTTCGGCCGCGGCACGATCCGCTTTCTGCGTCCGTCGAATCGAAAGATCCTCGCTTACCTGCGCGAGATGGAAGGCGAGGCGCCGATCCTCTGCGTGGCCAACCTTTCCCGCGCGCCGCAAGCCGTCGAACTCGACTTGTCCGAATTCGCCGGCCGTGTACCCGTGGAAATGACCGCCGATTCGGTGTTTCCGGCGATCGGGCAGCTCACGTATCTACTCACGTTCCCGCCGTACGGTTTCCTGTGGTTCGTGCTGTGCAACAGAGACGATCGTCCGTCATGGTCGCAGCCCGGATCGGAGCAATTGCCCGAATTCATCACGCTTGTGATGCGTGCCGGGCAAACCGGTCCGACGCCCGAAAATGTCCGGCTGCTCGAATCGGAAGTGCTCCCTTCGTACCTCAGCCGCCGCCGTTGGTTCGCGTCGAAGGACCAAAAGCTCCATGCGGTCCGCCTCGCCGCACTGACTACGATTCCCGACGCAGGCTTCGCGTTCACCGAAATCGAGGCGGATCTCGGGCGCCATACCGAGCGCTACGTGCTGCCGCTCGCCGTCTCATGGGGCACCGATACGACGGTGCCGCTGTTCATGCAGCTGGCGCTGGCCCGCGTCCGCCGCGGACGCAATATCGGGCATTTGACCGATGCATTCTCACTGCCACTGTTCGCCCATGGCGTGCTGAAAAAGATGCGCGAACAGGCCGTCATTCCCACCGTCCAAAAGAGCGAAATCCGTTTCGTCCCGACGGCGCGCTTCAGCGAGCTCGACGAACTCGGCGATGCACCCGAGATCCGCTGGATCTCGGCGGAGCAAAGCAACAGTTCGCTGATCGTCGGCGAGCGCGCGGTGCTGAAGCTCGTGCGGCGGCTGATCGCCGGGCTTCATCCGGAAGCTGAAATGAGCCGGCATCTGACCGAAATCGGCTATGCGAACACCGCACCGCTCTATGGCGAGGTCGTCCGGGTCGATCCGCAGCATGTGCCGCATACGCTCGCGCTGCTGCAAGGCTTCATCGAGAATCAAGGCGATGCATGGAATTGGGTGCTCGACTATTTGCGCCGTGTCATCGACGAGCTCGTCCTCACCCCGGAAGCCGAAGAACCCGAGCCCGACAAGATCGAAGGCTATCGCGCGCTCACGGGTACGATCGGCCGGCGCCTCGGCGAATTGCACGCCGCGCTCGCCGCACCGTGCGACGACCCCGCCTTCGCCCCCGAAAAAGCCACGCGCGCCGACGTGCGGGCATGGGTGGAAGGCACGCGCGCGATGCTTGAACACGCGCTCGACGTGCTGGGCGCGGAAGCGGCGAAAGAAGGCACATCGATCGACGACGAAACCCGCGCACTGGCACGATGGCTCGTCGATCGCCGTGCCGCGTTCATCGAAGCGCTCGAACGGCATGTACCGCATCCCGTGGACGCATTGCGGATCCGCGTTCACGGCGATTTCCATCTCGGCCAGGTCCTGATCGCGCAGAACGATGTCTACCTGATCGACTTCGAAGGGGAACCGGCGCGTCCGCTCGACGAGCGCCGCATGAAGCGCAGCCCGCTCGTCGACGTGGCGGGCATGCTGCGCTCGCTGTCGTATGCGAGCGCGGCGGCCCAGCCTCTGTCGGAAAACGCCCCGACGCTGACAGCCGATCGCAAACGCGCCTTGTTCGACCGCTTCCGCGAGGCCGGCCAGCAAAGCTTCCTCGACGGCTATCGCGAGGCGATTGGCCATGCGGTCCGTCCCATCGTTTCGCCGGAAGCGGAGGGCGTCCTGCTCGACCTGTTCCTCGTCGAAAAAGCCGCCTACGAGGTGCGCTACGAAGCGGCGAACCGGCCCACCTGGCTTGGGCTGCCGCTGCGCGGCCTCGCCGCGCTCGCCGCACGACTGCTCGGCGAAGCGCATGACGGCGACGCGCCCGGCACGCCCGCGCAAACGTGAGAACTGTCGAAATGGGATCCATGAACGACCAACCTTCGCGCGTACGCGAGATCGCCGATCGCGATCCGACCGTAGGCATGCACTCCGTCGATATCGAAGCACTCGTCGACGGCCGCCACCCCGACCCGTTCTCGCAACTCGGGCCGCACCGCACTGCGGCTGGGCCCTCCGTACGCACGCTGTTGCCCGGCGCGTCGGGCGTCTCCGTCGTCGCGCGCGCAAACGGCGAATGCCTGGGCAAGCTGGCGCAGATCGATGCGCGTGGGCTTTTTGCGGGGCTCGTGGCGCGCGAGGAGCCCTACCGCCTTTGGATCGATTGGCACGGCGTAGAGCAAGAGATCGAGGACCCCTACGCGTTCGGCGCAGTGCTGTCCGAGGAAGCACTCTCGCGCCTCGCACGCGCCGATCCTTATGCCGTGCTCGATTGCCTCGGCGCGCGGCCCTGCACGCTCGAAGGCATACCGGGCGTACGGTTTGCGGTGTGGGCGCCGAACGCGCGGCGCGTCTCGGTCGTCGGCGATTTCAACACGTGGGACGGGCGGCGTCATCCCATGCGGATGCGGCATGTAGCCGGCGTCTGGGAACTGTTCGTCCCTCGGCTCACGGCGGGCGCACGCTATAAGTACGAGATCGTCGCGCGCGATGGCCATACGCTCCCACTCAAGGCCGACCCCTGCGCCTTGCAAACGGAACACACACCGGCGACGGCATCGATCGTGGCCGATTGGAATGCCATCGAACGATTCGCCTGGACGGACGGTGACTGGATTGCCAACCGGGCCGAGCTGCAGAGCGCGCGCGCGCCGATGGCCATCTACGAGGTGCATGCCGAATCCTGGCTGCGGATCGAAGACGACGGCCGCCGCGGCCTCGATTGGTACGAACTGGCCGACCGTCTCATTCCCTATGCGCTCGGGATGGGATTCACGCACGTCGAATTCCTGCCCATCGCCGAGCACCCTTTCGGCGGCTCGTGGGGCTATCAGCCGCTATCGCCGTTTGCGCCGTCGGCGCGGTTCGGCCCGCCGCCGGGCTTCGCGCATTTCGTCAATCGCGCGCACGAAGCGGGGCTCGGTGTGATTCTCGATTGGGTCAGCGCGCACTTTCCAAACGATGCACACGGCCTCATCCAATTCGATGGCACACCGCTTTACGAACACGCGGATCCGCGCGAGGGGTACCACCAAGACTGGAACACGATGATCTACAACCTCGGCCGCAACGAGGTCAGCGCGTTTCTGGTCGCCTCGGCGCTCGCATGGCTGCTGCGCTATCACGTCGATGGGCTGCGAGTCGACGCGGTGGCCTCCATGCTCTATCGCGACTACTCGCGCGCCGAGGGCCAGTGGGTGCCGAACGTCTACGGCGGACGGGAAAACCTCGAAGCCATCGCGTTCCTGAAGCGCGTCAATCATGAAGTCGTCTATGCCCCCGGCGTGCCGGGCGCGATCACGATCGCGGAGGAATCGACGGCATGGCCCGGCGTCACCGCCCGGCCCGAGGACGGCGGCCTCGGCTTTCACTTCAAGTGGAACATGGGCTGGATGCACGACACGCTGCACTACATGCACGAAGATTCCGTCTACCGCCGTTACCATCATCACAACATGACGTTCGGGATGGTCTATGCGTACTCCGAACGGTTCGTCCTGCCGCTTTCGCACGACGAAGTCGTACACGGCAAGGGCTCGTTGCTCGGGAAAATGCCGGGCGATCGCTGGCAGCAGTTCGCGAATCTACGCGCCTACTTCGGTTTTATGTGGACTCACCCCGGCAAGAAGCTGCTGTTCATGGGCGGCGAACTCGCCCAATACGCCGAATTCGACCACGACGCCTCGCCGCATTGGCATCTGCTGGACGAGCCGATGCATCACGGCGTGCAAACGCTCGTACGCGACCTGAACCGGCTCTACGCGACGGAACCCGCGCTACACGTGCTCGACACGGAGCCGGGCGGATTCGAATGGCTCGTCGGCGACGACGCCGGCAACAGCGTCTTCGCCTATCGACGCTGCGATGGTTCGGGACGCGAAATCACGATCGTCTGTAATTTCACGCCGGTGCCGCGCCACGGATACCGGATCGGCATGCAGCGCCCCGGCTGGTGGAGCGAGGTGCTCAATACGGATGCCTTGGTGTATGGCGGGTCGAACGTGGGCAACAACGGCGGTGTCGTGACGGAAGAGGTACCCAGCCACGGCAAGCCGCAATCGGCCGTGTTGACGCTGCCGCCGCTGGCCACGATCGTGCTGCGCGCCGAATGATCGTGAGTGCGATGACATCGCCCTGCCCGACGCTTCGACACGACGATTATCACTATAAGGACACCAGGACGCGGCATGGCGAATTCGTTACCCGATCGACTCGAGACCGGCGCACCCTATCCGCTCGGTGCGACGTGGGACGGTCTGGGCGTGAATTTCGCCGTGTTCTCGGCGAACGCGCAGCAGATCGATCTGTGCTTGTTCGATCCCGCGGGCCACAAGGAGCTCGCGCGCCTGCCGCTGCCTGAATGCACTGATGAGGTCTGGCACGGCTATCTGCCGGGCGCGCATCCGGGCACCGTGTACGGATTTCGCGCGTACGGCGCCTATCAGCCGCAGCAGGGCCACCGCTTCAATCCGGCGAAGCTGTTGCTCGACCCTTACGCGAAGAAGCTGACCGGGCCCTTCCGCTGGGCCGATGCGCTGTTCGGCTACCGCGTGCATTCGAGCCGCCACGATTTATCGATCGATAAACGCGATTCGTCGCCGGCCGTGCCCAAATGCGTGGTGATCGACGAAGCGTTCGATTGGTCGCGCGACGTGCGTCCCGATGTGCCGTGGTCCGAAACCGTCATCTATGAAGCCCACGTCCGTGGCGTATCGATGCTGAACCCCGACATACGCCCGCACGATCGCGGCACGTTCGCCGCATTGGCGTCGCCGCGTTTCATCGATCACCTGCACGATCTCGGCATCACGGCCATCCAGTTGCTGCCGATTCACGCGTTTCTCGACGAGCGCTTCCTGCTGGAACGCGACCTCACGAATTACTGGGGCTACAACACGGCCGCGTTCTTCGCACCGCATACGTCGTACCTTTCCACCCGGCGCTTGAATGAGCTGCGCATCGCCGTGCGCCAGCTGCACGCTGCGGGCATCGAAGTCATTCTCGACGTGGTCTACAACCACACCTGCGAGGGCAACGAACTGGGCCCTACCGTTTCCTGGCGCGGGCTCGACAATGCCAGCTACTACCGGCTCATTCCGGGCGATGAACGTCACTACATCAACGATACGGGCTGCGGCAATACGCTCAATCTCTCGCATCCGCGCGTCCTGCAGATGGTCATGGATTCGCTGCGGTATTGGGTAAGCGCCTTTCATGTCGACGGGTTTCGCTTCGATCTCGGCGTCACGCTGGGACGCGAAGGCACCGGTTTCGATCCGGGCTCGGGCTTTTTCGACGCGATCCGGCAGGATCCGGTGCTATCGCAGCGCAAGCTGATTTCGGAGCCCTGGGATGTCGGGCCCGGCGGCTATCAAGTCGGCCGTCATCCGCCCGGCTTTGCGGAATGGAACGACAAATTCCGCGACTGCGTGCGGCGCTTTTGGCGCGGCGATTCGGCCATGCGAGCCGAACTCGCCGCACGCATCACGGGTTCGGCCGAACTGTTCAACCACCGCTTCCGGCGTACCTGGGCTTCGATCAACTATATCGCGTCGCATGACGGCTTCACGCTCGCCGACGTCGTATCGTACGAACACAAGCACAACGAAGCGAACGCCGAAAACAACGGAGACGGCCACAATCAGAATTGCAGCGCGAACTGGGGCATCGAAGGCCCGACCGACGATGCGGCCATCCAGGCCGTGCGGGCAAGCGTCGCGCGCTCGATGCTGGCGAGCGTTTTCACGTCGCTCGGCACGCCGATGCTCGCGGCCGGCGACGAATTCGGGCGCAGCCAGTGCGGCAACAACAATGCGTATTGCCAGGACAACGAACTCTCGTGGCTTGACTGGCAGCGCGCAGATTCTGCGGAAGGCCGCGCGTTGATCGATTTCACCGCGCGTCTGATCGCGCTGCGCCGTCAGCATCCGCTACTGCGCGATACCCGCTTCCTGCGCGGCGACATCGAGGTGCTACCCGGGGTGAACGACGTCGCCTGGTTCGACGAGCGCGGTCAAGCCCTCACGGACGAAGCGTGGCAAGACCCCGAAGCGCGCACGCTCACGCTGCGCCGCGCCGGCCTCGACCGGGACGGCGAGATCGAGGTGGTGCTGTTGGTGATCAACGGCTCGCACGACGACGTGACGTTCGTGCTGCCGCCACCGCGCCTGGAATGGAATGTGCTCGCGGACAGCACGTCCCCGGCGGTCGCCGCGCATGACCTCTACAGTGAACAACGGCTGGTCGGTGCGCATGGCTTCCTGCTGCTCGCCGCAAAGCCGCGGCATGCCGCCGCTGAGCCGCCGGCGTCCGCACTGGCGCCGCATGCCGCCGCGGATTGACGATTCGCCTCACGTTCTCGAACAAGGAGCCGCTGACATGTCCGTTGACCGATACGACCCGCACGATCGCCGCGCGCATCGGTTCGCGTTCGGCGCGGAGCTGATCGGCGCCTCCGCCGCCGGAGCACCGATTACGCGCTTTCGGCTTTGGGCGCCGTCGTGTGCGGCGGTACGCGTCGAATTCGAATTCGAGGGCAAAGCGAGCATCGTCGATATGCATCGCACCGGCGACGGCTGGTTCGAAGCGCAAGCCGAATGCGGCGCCGGCACCCGCTATCGTTATCGGCTCGACGGCGACCTGGCCGTGCCGGACCCGGCATCGCGGTTTCAGCCCGACGATGTGCACGGACCGAGCGAGGTCGTCGATCCGCTCGCGTATCGATGGACGCAGCCCGAGTGGCGCGGCCGTCCGTGGGAAGAGATGGTGATTTACGAATTGCACGTCGGAGCGATCGGCGGCTATGCCAACGTCGCCCGGCGCTTGCCGCACATCGCGCAGCTCGGTGCGACCGCCGTCGAACTGATGCCGCTCAACGACTTTTCCGGGCGTCGCAACTGGGGCTACGACGGCGTGCTGCCGTTCGCGCCCGATTCGGCCTATGGCCGTCCGGAGGAACTGAAGGCGTTGATCGATCGAGCCCACGAGTTGGGCCTTGCCGTGCTGCTCGACGTCGTCTACAACCACTTCGGCCCCGACGGCAACTACCTCCCGCGGTACGCCCAGGCATTCTTCCGCGACGACGTCACGACCCCGTGGGGCCCCGCCATCGATTTCCGCCGCAGCCAAGTGCGCGAATTCTTCTGCCAGAACGCGCTTTACTGGCTGCACGAGTACGGCTTCGACGGCCTGCGCATCGACGCCGTCCATGCGATCGGCGACGACGGCTGGCTGCGCGAACTATCCGATCGCATCCATGCCTCGATCGAGCCGTATCGACACGTCCACCTCGTCCTTGAAAACGAGCACAACACGGCCAGCCTGCTGCAATCGCATTTCGATGCGCAATGGAACGACGATGCACACAACACGCTGCACGTCCTGCTGACCGGCGAACATGAGGGCTACTACCGCGCGTACGCCGACCGTCCCATCGCCAAGCTCGCACGCGTGCTCATGGAAGGGTTCGCCTACCAAGGCGATCCCTCCCCGATCCACGACGGCTCGCCGCGCGGCGAGCCCAGCGCGCAGTTGCCGCCGACGGCCTTCGTGATGTTCCTGCAGAACCACGATCAGATCGGCAACCGAGCGTTCGGCGAGCGCCTGCGTACGCTGTGCGCGCCCCAGGCACTGCTCGCCGCCACGGCACTGCTGCTGTTATCGCCGCAAATCCCGCTGCTGTTCATGGAAGAAGAGTTCGGCTCGACTCAGCCGTTCCTCTACTTCACCGACTATGGCGGCGATCTGGCCGAAGCGGTACGAGAGGGCCGGCGCCGCGAGTTCGCCCGGTTTTCCGCTTTCACGGATCCCGAGCGCCGTGCTCGCATCCCGGATCCCAACGCCGTGCAGACGTTCGCTCTCTCATCGCTGCCGACCGAAGAAGAACCGAATGGCACCCTCCCTGCTACCACGCAGGCTTCGGCGCACGGGGAGCGCGAGGCGTGGCTGCATTTCTACCGCTCGGCGCTCGCCGTGCGCGCGAAGCTGATCGCCCCGCGGCTGCGCGGCGCGCGTGCGATTGGCGTCACGCTCTTGCGCACCGCCGTCGGCCATGACGCCAACGCGCTCGTTGCACGCTGGCGGTTGGCGGACGGCGAAACGCTGTCGATCGCGTTGAGTTTGACGTCCGATACGCTGCCGTTCGAGGCTCGCCCGGACGGGATGGTCATCTTCGAAACACCCGACCGCGCACGCGACATCATCGATACGAATCAACTACCCGGCTATGCCTGCATCGCCTGGCTGACAGGCGACGTCAACACGTTCGCCCTGCAACACGATGTGCGAGCCCATGTGCCGCCGGGGAGCGCCTCATGAGTGCGCCGGGACCGACATCGTCATCGCTCGGCCGGGAGACGATCGAACGGATCGCGACGCGGGCCGGCTTCGAGGTGCATTGGGAAGATGCGCACAAGCGGGCCCATCGCGTGAAGTCCGACACGCTCGCCACGCTGTTGGCCGCGCTCGGCCTGCCGTGCGGGACGGCGGACGATGCGAAGCAGACCCTGGCGATGCTCGATGCCGAGCGTGCGGCGCACGCACTGCCGCCGCTTGTCACAGCGGAATGTCATCGCGCAACGGCACTGCCCTTCGCGGCCAGTCAAACCGGTGCGACCTACCGCATCGAGCTCGAAAGCGGCGGTATTGTCGAAGGACGCCTGGGGATGCCGAAGGGAGAATCAGCCCTGCTGGCACCGGTTGCGGAGCCCGGCTATCACACGCTGGAACTGGGTGACCAGCGCGTGTGTCTCGCTGTCGCACCGCCACGCTGTTATACCGTCGACGATGCGTGGCGCGATGCGAACGCCGCGGCGAACGGCCAGCGTATGCGGCGCAGCAACGCCGACGCCCCGCGCGCCGTGTCGCTCTGGGGCATCGGGGCGCAGCTCTACGGGCTGCGTCGCGTCGGCGATGGCGGCATCGGCGATTACACCGCACTCGCCTCGTTCGCACGGCATAGCGCAAACGAGGGCGCGGACGTGCTCGCGATCAGCCCGACGCATGCCATGTTCAGCGCCGAGCCACGCAAGTTCAGTCCCTATGCGCCCTCGTCGCGTCTGTTCCTGAACGCCGCCCACATCGACCCGGCGGCCGCGCTCGGCATGCCGGCATTCGAGGCCGCGCTCGACGCTATACAGGTGGCCGGCAAGACGCCGCCTCGCGAACGGTGGGCAGCCCTCGAGGCATCGCCGCTCCTGAATTGGGGCGACGCCCTTGAAATCCGGCTCTCGGTGCTGCACGCGCTTTACGACCGGTTTTGCGCTCATGAACGCCCGGCCGGGACGACGCTGGCCCGGGAGTTCGATACGTTCTGCTCGCATGGCGCACGCGCACTTGAAGACCACGCGCGCTTCGAAGCGATCGATGCGATGGAGCGCGCCGCGCACGGCGCGAGTCACTGGCGCGACTGGCCCGAGGCGTTCACGGACCCGCGCCGTCCCGAAGTGAAGACGTTCGCGGACGAGCATCGACATGAAGTCGATTTCCACTTGTTCCTTCAATGGCTCGCCGCGAAGGGACTGGGCGATGCACAGCGTGCCGCACGCGAAAGCGGAATGGCGATCGGGCTCGTCGCCGATCTCGCAGTCGGTTGCGACGGTGCCGGCAGCCACGCGTGGTCCTATCCCGACGATATGCTGCGCTCGGTCTCTGTCGGTGCACCTCCAGACTTGTTCAACCAAGCCGGCCAAGCGTGGGGCCTCACGACATTCTCGCCGCGCGCGATGCGCACGCAAGGCTTCAAGGCGTTCATCGACATGCTGCGCGCAACGTTCGCCTACGGCGGCGGCTTGCGGATCGATCACGTCCTCGGGCTGCAGCGCCTGTGGCTCGTGCCCGAAGGCGCGAGTGCGGCCGATGGCGCTTATCTGCGCTATCCGATGACGGACTTGCTTCGGCTGATCGCGCTCGAGTCGACACGTCATCGCGCGATCGTCGTGGGAGAAGACTTGGGCACCGTTCCCGAGGGATTCCGCGAACGCCTCGCGCGCCACGGCATGCTCGGTATCAGCGTGCTCTGGTTCGAGCGCAGCGAAGACGGCGGCAGCTTCAAGCCGCCGGCAAAATGGAGCCGCACGTCGTTGGCCACGACGACGACGCACGACTTGCCGACCATCGCCGGTTGGTGGGGCGGACATGACATCGTCTGGCGCGACCGGATCGGACAAACCGCACCGCGTCCGGACGGCCGCAACCCCGTCGCCCTGGCCAATGCCGAGCGCGCGGCCGATCGGCATGCGCTCTGGCGCGCTTTTCAGCAAGCGGGCGTCGCGGCGCCCGCAGTGGGCGCGCCGCCAAAAGATCAACCGCCTGTGGACGAAGGGCTGGCGGGCGTCGCTTCAACGCCGGCCCCGCTCGCGCTCTATCCGCTCGAGGACCTGCTGGGCCTCGCCGATCAGCCGAATCTGCCGGGCTCGATCGACGAGCATCCGAACTGGCGCCGGCGCCTGCCGACGCCGATCGACGCACTGTTCGAAAGCGGCGCCTTGACCGATCGCCTGCTCGCGCTATCGCAAAGGCGTCCCCCTGCCGCGCGGCCTCGTCACGGCCCCGCCTCCGAACCATCCCGCACGCCATGACCGTCCCGCGCTCCACGCTACGCCTGCAGCTTCATCGCGGCTTCACCTTCGACGACGCGCTTTCACACGTCGACTACTTCGCCGCGCTCGGCGTGAGCCATCTCTACTTGTCGCCGATCACGACGTCGACGCCGGGCTCCCTGCACGGCTATGACACGACCGATTACGCACGCGTGAACCCGGAGCTCGGCGGGGAGCCGGCGCTGCTGCGTCTTGCCGATGCGGTTCATGCCCGGCAGATGGGGCTCATCGCCGACATCGTGCCGAATCACATGGGCATCGCGGGTGGCCATAACGCATGGTGGCTGGACATTCTCGAATGGGGCCGGCACGCCACGTATGCGCGCTATTTCGATATCGACTGGCATTCCCCCGATCCCGCGCTGCGCGGCAAAGTCCTCGCGCCGTGCCTTGGCGCGCCCTATGGCGACGAACTCGCCGCGGGCCGCATCGGTCTGTCTTTCGACGCCCAACAAGGCCGATTCTTCGTATGCTACGGCGAGCATCGCCTTCCAATCTGTCCGGTCGACTACCCGTCGATCCTGCGCGGCGCCACGCATGCGGAACATCCAGAGCTGACGGCACTTGCCGAACACTTCGACGGTTTGACGGCGCAGCCGGAGCAGCGCCCGCGCGCGCAAACCGCACAGGAGGCGTTGCGTGCGTACGCGTTGGCGCACGGTACGCAACCGTTCGATGCGGCCCTGGCCGAGTATGTCCCGACGAACACCGCTTCGCGCGAACGCCTGCATCGATTGCTCGAGCGGCAGTTCTTTCGTCTTGCGTGGTGGCGCACGGCGGCCGACGAAGTCAACTGGCGGCGCTTCTTCGACATCAGCACGCTCGCGGCCATGCGTACCGAACGCGCGGAAGTGTTCGACGCTGTGCATGCGCTCGTCTTGCGGCTGTTCGCACAGGGCGTCATCGACGGTGTGCGCATCGATCACGTGGATGGGCTCGTCGATCCGCGCGAGTACTGCCAGCGGTTGCGCGAGAAACTCGCCGAACGCGAGGCCGAGCGGCCGCCGCAGCTCGACGGCTCGCGCGCCTACGTCGTCGTCGAAAAGATCCTCGCGCGCGGCGAAGCATTGCCCGCCGATTGGGGCGTGGACGGCACCACGGGCTACGACTTCATGAACGATGTCGGCGCCCTGCTGCATGATCCCGGCGGCGAAGCGCAGTTGACGACCACATGGGCAGAGCTATCGGGGTCGAATGCGACGTACAGGGAACTCGTCAGCGACGTGCGCCGCAAGATCCTCGCCGAGAACCTGGCGGCAGAGCTCGATCGCGCCGCGCGCGGCATCCATCGGATCGCACGGGAGCAGCCTGCCACGCGCGACTTCACGTTGACGGCGATCCGTCGTACGCTTGCCGAATTGGCCGTGCACTTCCCTGTCTACCGGATGTACGCGCACAACGGCTTCCGCACAAGCGCCGACGACGCGTATTTCCGCCTGGCGCTCGAAGGGGCACGCCGGGTACTGACAAGCGGCGATCATGCGGTGCTCGCGTATGTGGCGTCATCGCTCGGGGGCGATGCCCGGGATGCCCGGGATGGCCGCGACGGCGATGCGAGCTTGGCCGCCCATGGACTGCCGAGCCGCGAGCGCCGCACGGCCGCCACGCTGTTCGCGCAGGTTACCGCACCGTTGGCCGCGAAGGCGCTCGAAGATACGGCCTTCTATCGCTACGGCCGGCTGCTCTCGCGTAATGAAGTGGGCGCAGATCCCGGCGAATTCGCGCTCGAAGTCGATGACTTTCACGCCGCCAATCTCGCTCGCGCGCGGCGCTTCCCGCATGCGCTGATCGCCACCGCCACGCACGATCACAAGCGAGGCGAAGACGTGCGGGCGCGGCTCGCCGTATTGAGCGAAATGGCCGAGGAATGGACGGCGACACTGCGGGCATGGTCCACACTGAACGCACCGCATCGCCGAGCGTTCGGGTCGACGCAGGCCATCGGCGAGACGGATCCCGGCGTCGCCGATGCCCGGAGCATGCGGGCGAAGGGAACAACGGCCCACCCTGGCGCCTTGCCCAAAGCGGGCGCGACTGCGCCTTCGGCCAGTTCGCCCGCTTCAGCAGCTTCAGCCGCTCCGGCCGCCCCGCCTGCAACGTCATCGACGGGGCTCTCCCTGGCATGCACCCCGCTACCGGGCCTGACGCCGAACTGGGCGCCGGGGCCGACCGCCGAGGCCATGCTGTATCAAACGCTGGCCGGCGCATGGCCGTATGAGCTCGATTACACCGATGCCGCGGGTGTCCAAGCGTTCGCCGAGCGCGTCGCGCAATGGCAGCTGAAAGCGTTGCGCGAGGCCAAACTCCAGACCAGCTGGCATGCCAACGATGAGGCTTACGAAGCCGCCTCGCGCGCGTTCCTGCTCGACATCCTGGCGCCGCAGCGACGCGATGGTTTCCTGCGCGAGTTGGCGTCGTTCGTGGCCCGCATCGCGCGCGCCGGCGCGATCAACAGCTTGTCCCAAACGCTGTTGCGGATGACCTGCCCAGGCGTGCCCGATCTTTATCAGGGCACGGAGCTCTGGGATTTCAGTCTCGTCGATCCCGACAACCGGCGGCCCGTCGATTTCGGCCAG
>NZ_JBQCDN010000297.1:0-5530 GCF_051961175.1 Trinickia sp.
GGCCCGTCGTCCTGCAATTCGACCGCGGTGTGCGCACACCGCGTTCTGCGCCGCAGAAATGGACAGCGGCGCGGCGCTTCATGGTTTGCACGGCGTTGGCATCGGGCGCGTTCGCGCTTGTCACGTACACCTGGCGCGTGCTCGATGCCGGTAGCCGCGCGACGGACGCTGCAGCCGTCGAGGTGTTGGAACTGCGATTGCGCGAGAGCCGCACAAAGGTGGCGAGTTTGCCGCAGTTGCGCGACACGGTGCGCGCGCAGCCCGCGCCTGGGCGGATGGCAACGCGCCCGGCGAGCGGCGACTGGCATGCCGTCGCCGATCTCGCTTCGCGTGCCGGGGTGACATTGCATGCGCTCTCGCCTGCGTCGGCGGCTACGGGCGCGCGAGGACGTAACGAGAAGGCAGCGCGCAACACGCTGCGCATCGACGGCAGGGGCGATTTTGCGGGGCTGCACGCATTCCTGGACGGACTATCGACGTTGCCGATGCTCGTCGTGCCCGAAGCGCTGGAGGTCAAGCCGGAAAACGGGGCGCTCGCGCTCAGTGCAACGCTCGACGTCTTCGATCTCTCGCCCGCGCGGGCGGCATCGGTGGCTGAGGCACGGGCCTTCACGGCGGGCGTCGCGGCCGCCGATGCGGCCGTTGCGCAGGCGGCCGGGCGCATGGCGGATCCGTTCGAGGACGGCGCGGCCGGGGCCGACGCGGGCGCATCGGTCGGCCGGCTGGTCGGCGTCGTGCGGGACGGCCGGAGCGCGTTGGCGCTGTTCGAACCGGCAAGCGGGCTGCGAATTGTCACGGCCGTGCAGGGCCAAGCGTTGGGGCAGGAGCGGGTGGTTGCGATCGATGCGGCGGGTGTCACCCTCGCGAGCGCGGGAGCGACTCGCCGGGTGATGTTCGCGGAGGGCGAGCGATGAGCGGTGCCGTCAAACGTTCCGGCTTGCGGGCGATCGGCCGGCTCGCCGCGATGGCTTGCGCCGTTGTCGCGTGGTCCCATGCCGTGGCGGATAGCGCGCCTTTACCGCCGCTGCCGCCCGCGATGCTCTCCAGTGGTTCCTCCGAGCTTGCGCGCGCGCCTTGGCCGAACGTGGGCGAGCCGCCGCTGGACCCCGATTGGGTGCCGGGTGACGTGAACGAATGGAGCGACGCAGAGGACTCGGGCGACACCAGCGCGGGGCGGAACGCTGTCGGGCCGGCATCGGAAGGCGGGCGAGGCGCCGGTGCCGATTCCCCCGGCGAGCGGGGCCTGCGCGTGGACAATCCGCCCGATTCGGCCGCGGGGCTCGAAGGGCCACCGGTACCGCTTGCGCCAGTCCAGCGATTGAGTACGCGAGCCAGGCTTAGCGGGACCGCCATAGAAGTCGATGACGACAAGCCGCTCACGCTGCGTTTCAAGCAGGCGGAGCTCGCCGATATCCTCGACGCCTTTTCGCGTTTCACCGGGCTGAACATTATCGCCAGCGAACGGGTGCGCGGACGCGTTTCCTTGAGCCTGACCGACGTGCCGTGGCGCATCGCGTTCGATACGCTGCTCGACGCCCAGGGCCTGGCGATGTCCCGGCGGGGCAACGTCATTTGGGTGGCCCCGCAGGCGGAGCTTGCGGCGCGCGAACGGCAACGGTTCGAGACGCATGCCCGCGCGGCGGATCTTGAACCGCTCGTGAGCCGAACCTTCGCGCTCAGCTACCCGCGTGCCGATGAGCTGGCGCGGCTGCTGACGGCGCCGGGCGCCCAGCGGGTGCTCTCCAAGCGCGGCGCAGCAATGGCGGACGTGCGCACGAATCTGCTGTTCGTGACGGACTTGAAGGCGCGTCTGGAACACGTTGCCGAGCTCGTCGATACGATCGACAGGCCGAATCGCCAGGTGCTGATCGAAGCGCGTATCGTCGAGGGCGAGCGCGGTTTTTCCAGGGAGCTGGGTGCGCGGTTGTCGATGCGCTCGGCGGCCGGCGAAGCCGCTGATCCGGGCTCGATGGCAACCGGGATCGTCGGCGGTGCGCAAGGCCGGCTGCATGATCTGTCAGCCCAGGCGCTTGCGGGCTTCGAAGCCGCCACGGCCGGGCTGACGCTATTCGCGGCGGGCGCGACGCGCCTCGTGACGGCCGAACTTTCGGCGCTTGAGGCGCAAGGGCGCGGGCAGATCGTGTCGAGTCCGCGCGTGGTCACCGCGGATCGGACCAAAGCGCTCGTGGAGCAAGGGACGGAACTGCCTTATCAGGCCAAGGTGCGCAACGGCGTGTCCGGTGTGCAGTTTCGCCGGGCAAGCCTGAAGCTGGAGGTCGAGCCCCGCATCACGCCGCGCGGGCGCGTCATTCTCGACCTCGATATCGCGAAAGACAGTGTCGGCAAGCAGACGGCCGGTGGCCCGGCGATCGACACGAAACATGTGCGCACGCGGGTGGAGGTGGAGGACGGCGGCACCGTGTCGATCGGCGGCATTTACGAAAGCCAGGATCGTGACGATGTGACGCGGGTGCCGCTGTTGGGCAAAATACCCCTGATCGGCGCGCTTTTTCGCCACCGGGCGGTGCGCGAACAGCGCAGCGAACTCGTCGTTTTCATCACGCCGCGGATCGTCCCGGTGGATTGAGCGGCGTGCCGGACAGGGCGGCGCGCACGGGCGGCCGTACTCGACAAGGCGGCGCCTTTGCCAGTAAGCTGCGCCACGAACCATAGCCGAATTGAACAGAGGATACCTTGCAAGAGCGGGGCGCCAACACCAACATTTTTTTCGTGGGGCTGATGGGGGCGGGTAAGACCACCGTGGGCCGCGCCGTGGCGCGCCGGCTCGGCCGCCCGTTCTTCGATAGCGACCACGAAATCGAGGCGCGCACGGGCGCCCGGATCCCCGTCATCTTCGAACTCGAAGGTGAGGCCGGGTTTCGCGAACGCGAGGCGCAGGTCATCGCCGAACTCGCCGCGCGCGACGCAATCGTGCTCGCGACGGGTGGTGGGGCGGTATTGCGTCCGGAAAATCGCGCGGCGCTGCATGACCGCGGTCTCGTCATTTATCTTCGAGCCAATCCACACGATCTTTGGCTGCGCACACGCAAGGACAAGAATCGTCCGCTGCTGCAAACCGAAGATCCGAAGGCCAAGCTCGAAGCGCTGTACAGCGAGCGCGATCCGCTTTATCGCGAATGCGCGCATTTCATCGTCGAAACCGGGCGGCCATCCGTCAATGGGCTCGTGAACATGGTGCTCATGCAGCTCGAGCTGGCCGGCATTACCAAACAGACACAGTCATGATTACCGTCAACGTCGATCTCGGCGAACGCTCCTACCCGATCCGCATCGGCGCCGATCTGATCGGCCGCACCGATCTGTTCGCCCCGCACATCGCGGGCACATCGATCACGATCGTCACGAACGAAACCGTCGAGCCGCTTTACGGGCAAGCGCTGCGCACCGCGTTGGCGCCGCTCGGCAAGCAGGTGTCGACCGTCGTGTTGCCCGACGGCGAGGTGTTCAAGAACTGGGAAACGCTGAACAGCATCTTCGATGCGCTGCTGGGCGCTCACGCCGATCGCAAAACCACGCTCATCGCGTTAGGCGGAGGAGTCATCGGCGACATGACGGGATTCGCGGCCGCATGCTATATGCGCGGCGTGCCGTTCATCCAAGTGCCCACGACGCTGCTCTCGCAAGTGGATTCTTCCGTGGGCGGCAAGACCGGCATCAATCATCCGCTCGGCAAGAACATGATCGGCGCGTTCTACCAGCCGCAGGCGGTCATTGCCGATATCGGCTCGCTGCGGACATTGCCCTAACGCGAGCTCGCGGCCGGCTTAGCGGAAATCATCAAGACGGCCGCGATTGCCGATGGCGCGTTCTTCGAATGGCTGGAGCAAAACATCGAAGCGCTGAACCGCCGCGATCCGGCCGCGCTCGTGCATGCCGTGCAGCGCTCGTGCGAGGTGAAGGCGTCGGTCGTGGCGGCCGACGAACGCGAGGGCGGCCTGCGCGCCATCCTGAACTTCGGGCATACGTTCGGTCATGCGATCGAAGCGGGGCTCGGGTACGGAGAATGGCTGCACGGGGAAGCGGTCGGATGCGGCATGGTGATGGCGGCCGATTTGTCGGTACGGCTGGGTCATCTGGACGAGGCGGTCCGTCAGCGGCTCGTCTCGGTCATCAGGGCAGCGAAGCTGCCCACGCGGGCGCCCGCACTTGGCGATTCCCGCTATATCGAGCTGATGAAGGTCGACAAGAAAACCGAGGCGGGCACGATCAAGTTCATCTTGCTCAAAAAGCTCGGCGAAACGCTGATCACCGATGTTCCGGAGCCGGCATTGCGGGCCACGCTCGCCGCGTCTCTTTAAGCCAAACGCCACCGGCACACGGCACGGCGGCCATGCGGGAGGGAAACGATGAGCGAAAGGGCTGACCGGGCGCAGGCGCCGAACGCAGCGGCGTGCGCGGAACCGCATGCCGCAACCGCCGGGCCGCCGACAGTCGCCATGCTGGAGGCGCATCTCGCACCCTACGCCGCGCATTCCACGCTATCGCGCGGCCGGCGCTTTCCCGAAGCGCCGCCGTCGGCGCGTACCGAATTTCAACGCGATCGCGACCGCATCGTTCATTCCACCGCGTTTCGGCGTCTCGAATACAAGACGCAGGTTTTCGTCAATCACGAAGGCGATCTGTTCCGCACGCGTCTCACGCATAGCTTGGAGGTGGCACAGATCGCCCGGTCGGTCGCGCGCAATCTGCGCGTGAACGAAGATCTCGTCGAAGCCATTTCGCTTGCTCACGATCTGGGGCATACGCCGTTCGGCCATGCCGGCCAGGATGCGCTGAACGAATGCATGCGCGAGCACGGCGGCTTCGAACACAACTTGCAAAGCCTTGCGGTGGTGGACGAACTCGAAGAGCACTACGGTGGCTTCGATGGGCTGAATCTGTGCTTCGAGACACGTGAAGGTATTCTGAAGCACTGCTCGCGCGAGAACGCGCTCAAGCTCGGGGACCTCGGCGAGCGCTTCTTATCCGGCAAGCGCCCGTCGCTCGAAGCGCAAATCGCGAACATTGCCGACGAAATCGCCTATAACAACCACGATGTCGACGACGGCCTGCGCTCGGGCTTCCTCACGGTCGAGCAACTGGCGCAAGTCGAGCTGTGGCAGACCCACTACGAGCAGGTGAAGCGCGAGTACGTCCAGCTCGACGGCCGTCGGATGATCCACGAGACGGTCCGCCGGATGATCAACACGCTGATCGTCGATCTGATCGAGACAACCGGAAAAAACCTCGCCGCGCGCGCGCCGGAATCGCTCGACGCGGTGCGCCTGGCTCCCCCGCTGGTCGCCCATAGCGCCCGCGTGGCGGCGCAAGCGGCCGAGTTGAAGCGCTTTTTGTTCAAGAACCTCTACCGGCATTACCGTGTCATGCGTATGACAAGCAAGGCGCAGCGTGTCATCCGGGGATTGTTCGACGCATTCAGGGAAGATCCGCGGCTCCTGCCGCCCGCTTACCTCGCCGAAGACGCCGCCGCGCAACCGCGCCTCATCGCGCATTACATCGCCGGCATGAC
>NZ_JBQCDN010000298.1:0-7545 GCF_051961175.1 Trinickia sp.
TCGATTCAATGGACGAATTTGACGAATACAGGGTAAGGGGAAATGGCGAAAATCGTTGTAGTGACTTCGGGCAAGGGCGGCGTGGGTAAAACCACCACGAGCGCGAGCTTCGCGTCGGGTTTGGCGCTGCGCGGTAACAAGACGGCCGTGATCGATTTCGACGTCGGCCTGCGCAATCTCGATCTGATCCTCGGGTGCGAGCGCCGCGTTGTCTATGATTTCATCAACGTGATCCAAGGCGAAGCGAACCTGAACCAGGCGCTGATCAAGGACAAGAAGTGCGAGAACCTGTTCATCCTGCCGGCCTCGCAAACGCGCGATAAGGACGCGCTGACGCTCGAAGGCGTCGAGAAGGTCATGAACGATCTGGCCGGTATGGGCTTCGACTACATCGTTTGCGATTCGCCAGCCGGCATCGAATCGGGCGCGCTGCTCGCGATGCACTTCGCGGACGAAGCGCTCGTCGTGACGAATCCAGAAGTGTCGTCGGTGCGCGATTCCGATCGTATTCTCGGAATTTTGTCGTCGAAGACGAAACGCGCGATCGACGGCAAGGATCCGGTCAAGGAGCATCTCTTGATCACGCGTTACAACCCGAAGCGCGTGAGCGAAGGCGAAATGCTGTCGCTCTCCGATATTCAAGAAATCCTGCGAATTGACTTGATCGGCGTCGTGCCCGAATCGGAAGCCGTGCTGCACGCGTCGAACCAAGGTTTGCCCGCCGTCCACCTGGACGGCACCGACGTGGCCGAAGCGTACAAGGATGTCGTGGCACGCTTCCTGGGCGAAGAGAAGGAGCTGCGCTTTACCGACTACCAAAAGCCGGGCCTGCTGCAGCGCCTCTTCGGCACTCGCTAAGGAGGGCGTACGTTATGTCGATTCTGTCGTTTTTGCTCGGCGAGAAGAAGAAGTCTGCGGCGGTCGCCAAAGAGCGCCTGCAGCTCATCATCGCGCACGAGCGCGCCGGTGGCCATCCGCCTGCCGATTATCTGCCTGCGCTACAGCGTGAACTTGTTGCGGTGATTTCGAAGTATGTGAAGATTTCCGACGACGATATCCGCGTCAGCCTGGAGCGGCAAGACGATCTCGAAGTGCTCGAGGTCAAGATCGAAATCCCGCAGGCCTGATAAGGCCACTTTCGTCCGCGCCTGGTCAGGCGCGCGACTTGAACCGATTCAATTCGATCCTTGGCGCGTCGCGTCGCGTCGTTCCCCGCCGCGGCCGCGCCTTCGTCGGCGCGCTCTTCTTCCCATAACGGCTCTACCCGCGCAGCGCATCATTCGCTGCGTGCACTCCCATGGTGGGCCGTTCAATTGGATTACGACTCTGTTAAAACTGTGGCCGGATATTGCGGCCGAAGCGGTGTCGCGGCCGTGCCGCAACGGGCCGGCTGCGACAGCGGTAATCGTTGTAATAAGCGCCGGCCGATGCTTACAAATTGCAACGCCCAGTGTGCCTGCCGTGCGGTTCAATCGCATTCATTCGACACGCCGTCGAATCGATGAACAAGGACGCAGGAGAACAATATGAAACGCTCGATAGGACTTTTGATCGCAGGCACACTGGCAGCGTTGTTGCTCGGGGGATGTGTGATCGCGCCGGCACCCGGCTATTACGGGTACTACGGCGGCTATCACCATGGCTACTATTACGACCGCTGAAACGGCCGCCGAACTTGCGGTGGGGCGGCGTCCGAACGCGAGTGAGGCTGTTAAGCCAGCAGCATTTCCAACGCGATCACCGTAGCGAACGCGGCGGCGTTTGCCAACACGGCATCGAAGATCATCGCCAGCCAGGTTTTCGGGCGGAATCGTATGGCAAGCAACAGCGCGAGCAGCAGGGCGAGCGCGAGGATGGCTACGATGTCGGCGTTGTCGATCCGGATGCTCATCGTCAGCTCCCATGAGGATGTGCAAAAAACGATGCAGATCAGTGCATGAGCGCAGTATAGGCGCGCGCCATGCATGGGCAAGACGGGAAAAGTCCCAATACTTTCGTCGCACGCAAGCAAGGGTGCCGTCGCAACATGAGATGAAATGCACTCAATCGAGGAATTTTTTGCGGGCGGGTTGCACCAACTGACGAGGGCCGAGAGAGCGGCCGTAGAACAAGGGGTGTTATCAATGAGTTCGTCCGCCGGACGATCGATCGAAGTGGATCTGCTGCGCGGTCTCGTGCTGATCGCGATCGCCATCGATCATATTTCCGTGAGCGTGCTGTCGCACGCCATGCTGCACAACTACGCGTATTGCGATGCGGCCGAGGTTTTCGTCTTTCTGGGCGGCTATGCGTCTGCATCGGGCTATGCCAACCTCGCGGCACGCCGCGGCGCAGGGGCTGCGCGCCGCCGCTTCGTCAGGCGTGCGTGGGAAATTTATCGCGCCTATTTGCTGACGGCGGGATTGATGCTCGCTTGCGGCGCACTGGTTGCAAGGCTGCCGATCGCCTCCGAACTGGTCTCGGAGACGGGCTGGATCGATTTCTCGCACCAGCCCATCCGGGGCATCGGCGAAATCGCCATGCTGCGCCGTCAGCCGTTTCTGTCCGCCGTGCTGCCGATGTACATGCTCTATGCCCTGAGCGTGTCGTTCGCCATTCCGTTCGCCCGGCGCAAGCCCGTCCTGTGCTTTGCGGGCAGCCTCGTCGTGTGGTTGGCCGCTCCGTGGCTGGCCGCGATGGTGCCCGGCGTCGCCGCTTGGCCGTTCAACCCGTTCGCCTGGCAATTGCTGTTTATGCTCGGCATGCTGTGCCGCCTTCATCCCGTGCCCGTTCAGATGCAAACATCGAAGGCCGGCCGCGTGCTGACAGCGGCGGCCTTTGCGTTAGCGCTGACCTTCATGTTCGTGAAAGTGTGCATCGAGACGCATCCATCGCCGGGCTATATGAAGCAAAACCTGGCGAGCGTTCGCATCGTCAGCTTTCTCGCGCTCGCCTGGTTGTGTGCGCAAGCGGTCCGGCTCGGTTGGGTGAAGACGTTGGCGGAGCGCCTGCCCTCGGTCGTAACGGTGGGCAAACAGGGGCTCGTCTGTTTCGTCGGCGGAACGGTGGTTTCGATCATCGTCGATTCGGGTGTCCGTCTCGCGCATGCCGATACGAATTGGTTCGGACGAATCTTCGGCGATATCGTTGCCGTGGTGGCGCTGCTCGCCTTGGCTCGCCTCGCCGCGGATTGGCGCGCCAGGCGCACGGGAGGCAGCGGTGCCAGGGTCGCGGCGCCAGCGGCGCGGCTCGCCCGCGTGATGCCGGACGGACGCGCGCCGCATGACGGGCGCGGCAGGTAATCGTGCTGATAAGCAGACAGGCCTGCGGGCAAGTAACGGATCAGGACAATGAAACGTCGCGCGTTTCGCGCATCGCGATGACGGCGACGAGACTGATGGCCGCCGCCGCCGACACATAGCCGCCTACCCACGCCAACCCGCCGCGCGCCGCCAGCAACTGAGCGATGTAGGGTGCGACCGATGCACCAAGGATGCCGCCCAGGTTGTAGGCTACGCCGGCACCCGTATAGCGCACGGCGGTCGGAAAAAGTTCGGGCAGCAGCGCGCCCATCGGTGCGAACGTCACGCCCATGAGGAACAGCTCGAGCGTCAAGAACAGCGTGATGAGCGCGGGTGAGCCGCTGCCGACGAGCGGTGCCATGGCGAAACCCGATGCGATCGCGGCGGTCGTGCCTGCGATCAGCACCGGGCGGCGCCCAAAGCGATCGCTGGCCCACGCGGCGAGGGGCGTCGCCAGCGCCATGAACAGCACCGCGAAGCAGAGCATGCCGAGGAAGCTTTGCCGCGGGATGTGCAGCGTCGAGACGCCGTACGAGAGCGTGAACACGGTCGAGATATAAAAGAGCGTGTAGCAGACCACCATCGCGAACGAACCCGCAAGCGTCGCTCGGCTGTGATGCGCAACCAGCGAGACGAGGGGGACCCGCACGCGCTCGGCGCGCTCGATGGCGGCGCGGAACGCGGGCGTCTCAGCGATCTTCAGCCGCACATACAAACCCACCGCGACCAGTACCGCGCTGGCGATGAACGGCACGCGCCAGCCCCACGAACGAAATTGCGTATCGGAGAGCCCGAGCGCGAGCGCGAAAAACAAGCCGTTCGAAGCCAGAAAACCCACCGATGGCCCCAGCTGCGGGAACATGCCGAACCAGCCCCGGCGGCCGGCGGGCGCGTTCTCCGTCGCGAGCAGGGCGGCGCCGCCCCATTCGCCGCCGAGCCCGATCCCTTGCCCGAACCGCAAGATGCACAGCAGTACCGGCGCCCAAGAGCCGAGCGTATCGTAGCCGGGCAAGAAGCCGATCAGCGTGGTGGACAGGCCCATGACGAGCAGCGAGGCGACGAGCGTGGACTTGCGCCCGATGCGATCGCCGAAGTGGCCGAACAGAAACGAGCCGATCGGCCGTGCGATGAACGCGATGCCGAACGTGACGAAGGCCGACAACGCCTGTGCCGTCGCCGATCCATGCGGAAAAAATACCGGGCCGATGACGAGCGCCGCGGCGGTGGCATAGACGTAGAAATCGTAGAACTCGATCGCTGTCCCAATGAAGCTGGCTAAGACGATGCGGGCACGGCTCGATACGTTCGCCGTGTCGGACACGGCGGTCGCGGCAGGCGATGACGGCGAAGCGGACATAAATGGGTCTCCGGTGGTTATGGTGGCAGCATGGGCGCACGCGAAACATCGGCGGGCGCGGTCGTTCCGCCGGTGGTTAGGACGAGACGCAACGTGACGATCGCACGGCTCTGCGCATGAAAGCATGCGCGGCGTACGCAGGCAACGAGAAAAGCGGAAATGCGATTCGACAAGCGAGGCGCGCGAATGGCGCGGGCGAGGCGGCGTCGGGCCCGCGGGCGCCCCGCTGGATAAGGGGGCGTCGCGAACGTGGCCGGAAGGTCCGGTTGCGCGGTGCGGGAAATTATAGCGAGCGGGCACGACGGCCCGCAACGCTCGGAGATGCGGCGCGGAGGTTAGTCGAACGTCAACGCTTGCGGTGCTGCGAACTCGCGCAGTTGGAACTTGCCGTCATCGTTGAAGAGCCAGTCCTCCATCATTTCAACTTCGCCTCGGCCATTGAGGAGTTTGGCCGGTGGCGCCGGAAGTGGCGCAGCGCGGCGCAACGCGGCGAGCGCCGTCGCTTCGGCCTCGTCGTCGCCGTTCGTGCGATAGACGGACGAGCGCACGAGTTTGCCGCTGCGATCGACGGTGAATGCGACGACGACGAGCGAGCGCAGCATCGCTTGCGGACGCTGATGTTCGACATACGACGGGCTGCGTTCGACGATTCGCTGCGCGATCGCCGCACGATATTCATCGAGCGTGAGGCTGTTGACTGCCGCGGGCGGCGGCAGGGTAGCGGCGGCGGGCCGCGTCGGTGGCGTAAAGGTACAGGCTGATGCGAACAGCAAGGCGCTTAGCAGCGCGAGGCTGGTGAGTCCACTGGCGCGTAATGCGGGGCGGCGCACGAGGTCGAGTGTCATGGCGAGTCGCGATGTGACGGGCGCGCTAGATCGAGCGCGAGGCGATATGCACTCAGCGTAGTCAAAGGCGTTCGCGTGCGCATCCCGATTCGCGCAGCGTTCGTGCGCGAGCCCACAGCGCGTGGTTGTGCGGGTGAGGGCACGCCGGCATGTCTGCATCCGTTGCAGAAATTCAATGGCGAGCGCGGGGCGCTGCCGTTCCGCGTCTCGATGAAGATCCGGCTCAGTGACAGCGCGCGAGGCCGAGGCAGCGCAGGTGCAAGCAAAGTAAGGCTGCCGGCAATCGACAATTCCGCATGACGGTAAGCCTTTTCACGTGCGGAGGCGGGGACGATCGAATCGGCCGCCATTGTGCATTGCAGTCTCATATACGGAGAAAAAGACCCGATGACGCTTTTGTAAAGCAGCGCATTGTTCGGTAATCTTTTCTTGGATGGGTCACTCATCCATTCAATGGAAGGCCGTTAATAAATGATGCTTGCGACGCTTGACTCGATACAGCGCCTCGATGGCGAGAATGCGACTGACGATCCCATGGATGAGGCGGCCTCACGGTTGCGTCATGCCGTGGTCTTGTCCGATTGGTTCGACGCGCTGATGAGCGTGGGGCGCAGCCACGGGTTCGACGACACCACCTTCGTCTTGTTGCCGGGGGGCGGCTTTCATTGTGACGATGCGTTCGTCCGCAGTAACTGTGCACCCAGCATCGGACGGCTTTATCGGAATGCAAAATCGGCCGCGACGTGTCCCTTGCTGAGCTACGCGCTCGCGCACGCGAGCCCGATCTTGTGGAGCGAAGCATGGTATGCGAAGCCACCCGAGCGGGCGCTGTACGAGCGGCTGCACGGGAACAGACGACGTTGGGGAGTCCTGCTGCCCTTGCACGGGCCGAGGGGCCGAACCGGCATGCTCTGTTTTGCCAGCGGCGCCGATACGGTAACGCTCGAGCGCCAAGCCAGCGCTCAGTTGGCGCGCCTCGGGTGGATACGAGACGTGGCGATGGAGACGGCGCGTCCGCATGTCGAACGGCATTTCTCGTCGGTATTGCCGAAGTTCACTCCGCGTGAATCGGAAATCATGAAATGGTGGGTGTTGGGGAAGACTGCGTGTGAAATCGCCATCATTCTCGATTGCTCGCAATCGGCGATTAATTTCCATTTGGCGAACATTCGAATGAAACTGGGGGTTAACACGAGTCGCGCCGCGGCGGTAAAAGCGATCGAATTGGGGCTTTTGAAATAGTGGCTCGAGTTTGACGGCGCGCTGGCGGCTGCCTGCCCCGGGCTGCCGGTCGCTGGGGCAGGCACCGGGGGCGGGCGAGGTTATGCGTCGACGAATGTCATGTCCATCGACCACTGCGTCTGGTTGGCAACCTCGTATCGGGTGGATGGGACCCCCGCGATATGCTCGTCGGTCACGGCGAGCAAACCCGTTTGCGGATCGTGCCCGATCGTCGCGTGGTAAGCGCCCACGTTGCCATGCGCGACGTCCTTGGCATCGGCGAAGATCACGCCCATCAAGTTTTCTTCGGGCTCAGTATCGGCACCAAGGCGGATGCCTATGCTCGCATTCGCGCCCGGATCCAAGCAGCGCGTCTGCCGGGACGGTCGGCCGCCGATGAGAAGCACTTGATCATCCCAGTTCGGATCGCGCGCAATACAGACGGGGAGCGTGGCGTGGTTCGCCACGTGGATGACAGGGTTGGGCATCGTGAGTTCTCCTTTTTTGGCGACCGTCCGCGGGGGTGGCGTTTGCCGAGGGGCGGCGTTGCCACGCCGGTCATGGGTCTAAGCGCGGGACATGATGGTGGCTCGGGGGCGCGGTCGCGTGTTCACTTTTATGTAGATTCAGACGCTTGGAGATCGGTCGTGGGTATGCCACTCGCAGTGTCGACGTGCGTCGCAGGTCTTTTTTTGTTCGTGATTCACGTCTTGTCGTTGAACCTGTTTTCTTATCGGTTTGCCAGCGTTGCCCCTGCGCGGGGCGGCGGTCACTTTTCTTTGCACTTCCAAAGAAAAGTAACCAAAAGAAAGGCGCGTCCTTGGGCGGACAGCAAAGGTTG
>NZ_JBQCDN010000299.1:0-3717 GCF_051961175.1 Trinickia sp.
CGAGAAGCGCTCGTCGTCGGCCAACCAGGTCTCGTCATATTCGAACGTAACCGTTTCTTCCCGACGTGAGGCATGGCGCCTGAGCAGCCCCACCGGACGCGGCGAGTCGTCGACATCGATATATACCTCGACATCAGCCATGATCGCCCTTCCCTCTGCCACGCGGCAGCCGGACGCGCTGCGGCAACGCCGCGGTAGCCAACGACTGCCCCACTGTATCGTGGGCAGCGTCGGCAAGATCCTGTAGTCCGCCTAGAAGGCCAAGCGCCAGCAACACGGCTGCATAGATGCCGATGCTCACGCCCGGATCTCCGGCCTCAACGCGCTGCAAAGTCGCTCTCGACGTGAAAGCTCGATCGGCCACCACCGCCATGGTCAACCGGCGGCGGCGACGCGCATCGTGAATATCGGCACCCAATTTTTGCAGCGCCCGCCGGACGCCGGCAGAAGGAGCGTGAGGGGTTGGCATTTTGCTATCTTCGTAAGTCTCTACACGTGCTAATGTATCACGAAGATAACATTTCTATCCCAGCTAGCCTGTACGGCGAATGGGTCTTGTCGAGCCGAAGCGGACATCGTGCCCAGCGGGAAGCGGTCCTTTCGCTGCAGGTCTCTGGCGTGCCACCATCGATGGCAGCATCGCCCTTTGGAACAGTCCGTGCGCCGGTGCTACGCCAAGCAGGTTCATACCGTTCGGCGGTTGCTGGGCGATGACGATGCCGTGCGGCGCTGGTTCGGCGCCGGAATGCTCGACAACGTGGTGGCCGTGCTGGGTCTGGTCGACATCGATGAGCCTTGGGCGCGTGTCCTCACCGCTCGATGACCCGACACGGCAGAATTCTGTCTCGGCGCCGACCGGCTGGTAATGGCCGATCAGCGTCCGAAGAGACAGGCCGGCTCCGGCCCTGAGGGCGGAGCCTCTACGCGACGCTTCACCCTGTTTATTGGAACTCCGTTTCCAGAACGTCCGCCAGCCCAAGTACTCTGACGCGTCTGCCTGACATCGACGAATTCGTCCAAACGAAGTTCTGATGCTCGACGATTTTGTCTGCGGTTAGATGCGGCTTGTCATGGGTCGTGTGAAGGTCGGACACTACCATGGTGCGCAGGCCAAGCAGTTCCGCCCGGCGAGCCGTGGCGTTGACACAGAACTCCGATGCATACCCGCACAGCAGTACGCTATCAATATCCTTTTCCCTGAGTTGCTCCGCAAGCGAGGTGTTCTGAAACGAATCGCCGACAGTCTTGAAGATGGTCCCGTCATTCTGCTCGCGAACCAAGCCGGCGGGTAATTGCCACGCGTCGCTGCCGTGCGCCAGTGGCCCATTCGCATCGCTCTCGTGCTGCACAAAAAAGACAGGGGCATCCTTGCTGCGCGCCGCGTCCGTGACTCGATTGATGCCATCGATCACATCGTTGGCGCGATACGCGGCCGCCTGGCCGCTAAAAAACTTTTTCTGCACGTCGATAACGATGACGGCAATACGGGACATGAAAGCCTCGCAGTTCGTTGGTCATAGGGACGAGTCCCGCAGCACTGACGGAACAGAGCCGTGGTCTGCGGACGGCTCCATTCTCAGTTTTGGTAACGCCGTTACCGAGGAACTCTAGGTAAGCTGCCGCTCGGCAACTCTTCCCATTGTCGACGATATGCCTAGAACCGTCCAATGTCCGCTGTTGGCCGATATTTCTGCCCATGCGGAAAACGGCTCGGGACCAAGCGCCTATCTCACCACTCGCCGATACCGTCAACGTCCCTGACGGTATCAAGCGGGCCTCTACGCATGCCGTTCATCGATACCGTCGGCCATACCGTCAAATTGCGGCGGCTTGGGACTACATAAAAGAGAATTTAAAAAGTCCTCACTCCCACTCAATCGTCGCCGGCGGCTTCCCCGAGATGTCATAAACGACGCGATTGATCCCGCGCACTTCGTTAATGATCCGGTTCGATACCTGCCCCAGCAGTTCATGCGGCAGATGCGCCCAATGGGCCGTCATGAAATCGAGCGTTTGCACCGCGCGCAGCGCGACGACATATTCATACGTGCGCCCATCGCCCATCACGCCCACGCTCTTCACTGGCAGGAACACGGCAAACGCTTGGCTCGTGAGGTCATACCAAGACTTCCCCGTTTCCTTGTCGATCGTATTGCGCAGCGTCTCGATGAAAATCGCATCGGCACGGCGCAGCAAATCGGCGAAATCGCGACGCACTTCGCCCAAAATCCGCACGCCAAGGCCCGGCCCCGGGAACGGATGCCGATAAACCATCTCATGCGGCAACCCAAGCTTCACGCCGAGCTCGCGTACCTCATCCTTGAACAGCTCGCGCAGCGGCTCGAGTAGCTTCAGATTCAACGTCTCGGGCAGCCCACCGACGTTATGGTGGCTCTTGATCGTATGCGTACCCTTCTTGCCCTTCCCGGCCGATTCGATGACATCCGGATAGATCGTGCCTTGCGCGAGCCACTTGGCATCGGTCAGCTTGCCTGCCTCGGCTTGGAACACCTCGACGAATTCGGCGCCGATGATCTTGCGCTTCTGCTCCGGATCCGTAACGCCAGCTAGCTTAGAAAGGAACGCTTCGCTCGCATCGACGTGAATCACACGCACGCCAAGGTGATCGCCGAACGTGGCCATCACCTGCTCCGCTTCGTTCAAGCGCAGCAGACCGTGATCGACGAACACGCACGTCAATTGATCGCCGATCGCACGATGCAGCAGCGCCGCGGCCACCGACGAATCCACGCCGCCGGACAACCCGAGAATGACGTGCTCGCTGCCCACTTGCTCGCGAATCTTCTCGACGGCTTCGTCGATGTAATGCCCCATCTCCCAATCCGCCCTCGCACCGCAAATCTGCAGTACGAAGCGTTCGAGCATCGCACGGCCCTTGACCGTATGCGTCACTTCCGGGTGCCATTGCAGTCCGTAGAAGTGGCGTGCTTCGTCCGCCATCGCGGCGATCGGACACGATTCGGTCGACGCCATAAGCGCAAAACCTTCCGGCATCTGCGTGACTTTATCGCCGTGGCTCATCCACACCTTCAGCATGCCGTGGCCTTCCGCCGTGCGGAAATCCTCGATTCCTTCAAGCAGGCTCGTATGATTGCGCGCACGCACTTCGGCATAGCCGAATTCGCGCACATGACCCAGTTCGACCTTGCCGCCCAGTTGCTCGGCCATCGTTTGCATACCGTAGCAAATGCCCAGCACCGGCACGCCGAGTTCGAATACGGCTTGCGGTGCGCGCGGCGCATCTTCTTCAGTGACCGAGCTCGGGCCGCCGGAAAGGATGATGCCCTTCGGCGCGAATTCGCGAATGAACGCGTCGTCGACGTCGTACGGATGAATTTCCGAATAGACGTGTGCTTCGCGAATACGGCGCGCAATCAACTGAGTGACTTGCGAACCCATGTCGAGGATCAGGATCTTGTCATGCATGGTGGGCACGGATCGATAGTGAACGAATACGGACGCAACGCGAGCCGCGTTGCGGATGAAAGGTCAAACAGCGAGCGCCGCGCAACCGCAACGCGCACGAAAAATACGGCTGAGGTGTCGCAGGCGCGGACGCGCGTGCGGTCAACAATGAAACGGAGGCCGCGGCGCCGCGGCCGGGTGATCCCCCCGTACGTCGCCCATGCCGTCCGCGGCGCGGGTGCGTGCCGACGATGGGGCTGGACCAACGCTCGTCCGAACATTCGGCGCCGG
>NZ_JBQCDN010000300.1:0-4580 GCF_051961175.1 Trinickia sp.
CGCGCGCGCCGCAGATCGATCCGATCCTGCTGCGTCCGGTGGACGATCTCGAGTTGACGGTGCGTTCGGCCAACTGCCTGAAGGCCGAAAACATCTACTACATCGGCGATCTGATCCAGCGCACGGAAAACGAGCTCTTGAAGACGCCGAACCTGGGTCGCAAGTCGCTCAACGAGATCAAGGAAGTGCTCGCTTCGCGCGGCTTGACGCTCGGCATGAAGCTCGAAAACTGGCCGCCGGCCGGTCTCGACAAGTAAGGCTATTGGGGTGCTTGCACCCCGTCGTCTGGCAAAGACGCGGATTTCGTTTTAAAATCCGCGTCTTGTCTTTTTTTATTACCGGCCCGTGTCCTCACCGCTCAGCATCGATCAGGCGGGGACGATAGAAGAGCTGGACCAAAACTTCGAATCAAGGAACTGAAATGCGTCACCGTCATGGTTTGCGGAAACTGAACCGCACGAGCAGCCACCGTCTGGCAATGCTCCGTAACATGTCCAACTCGCTGATCGAGCATGAAGTCATCAAGACGACGCTGCCGAAAGCGAAGGAACTCCGTAAAGTTGTCGAGCCGCTGATCACGCTCGGCAAGAAGCCGTCGCTCGCGAACCGTCGTCTGGCGTTCAATCGCCTGCGCGATCGTGATTCCGTCTCCAAGCTGTTCGACGTCCTCGGTCCGCGTTTCGCGAACCGTCCGGGCGGCTACCTGCGCATCCTGAAGTTCGGTTTCCGCGTGGGTGACAACGCACCGATGGCACTCGTCGAATTGCTCGACCGCCCGGAAGTCGTGGAAGCGGAAGACGTGCAAGAAGCCGAATAAAGCTTCCCGGCAAGCCTTAGGCTTGTCATGGATTGGCTTAGCAACAAGGGTCAGGCGTGAGCTTGGCCCTTTTTGTTTATGTGCTCGCCCATATTGCCCGCCCCATGCGGCGGGTCGTCGGGCATTGGGCGTCCGCGTCGTGTGCGCTGGCCCCGGGGGCGAATTTGCGCTCGGTGATACGATAGCGGGCGTAAATGGATCGCCTCGAGGTCAAGACGCCGTGCCCCTTCCTGTCGTACTGATGCTGACGACGCTGCCTGATGCCGAATCGGCGCAAAAGCTTGCGCAAGGCGCGCTCGATGCGCGGCTGGCTGCTTGTGTCACCGAGTTGGGCGCCGTCCGTTCCCGCTATCGCTGGAAGGGCGTCGTGGAGACGGCTGACGAGATCCAATTGCTGTTCAAGACGAGCCCGGCACGCGTGCTTGAACTCGAACGATTCATTCTTGCGAACCATCCCTACGAGACGCCCGAGTTGCTCTCATGGCAGGCCACGGCGTCGAGCGCGTATGGTCAATGGGTGGAGACCGAAACGCATCGGACCACACATGTTTAAGCCGCTTTCCGATTTTCCGCGCATGCTGGTGCGCCTCGTCCTGCTTGTGATGGCCTTCGCCATGGCCGGGGCGGGGCTCGCCAGCATGGCACGCGCAGACGATTTTCTTGATCCTTCGGTGGCGTTTCGCTTCGGCGCCGACGAGCAGCCGCACGAGATCGACGTCCACTTCAAGATTGCCGACGGGTATTACCTGTATCGGGAGCGCTTCCAGTTCGCCGTCAAAAACGGAACGGCCACGCTGGGAGCGGCGCAATTGCCGGCGGGGCACGTCAAGTTCGATCAGACGTTTCAGAAGAACGTCGAAACCTACCGCGGCGATCTGACCATCCGGGTGCCCGTGCAGGCCGCCTCCGGCCCGTTCGATCTGGCCGTCACCTCGCAAGGCTGCGCGGACGCAGGGATTTGCTATCCGCCCGCCGAGCATGTCTATCACGTGGCCGGAGCCGCGCTGAGCGGCGATGCGGGCAGCGCTGGCAGCATCGGCGGCACCGGCGCCATCGGACGCGTCACGCAAGCGCCAGCGGCGGGGCCAGCGGCGGGGGCGGCGCAGCAAGCGTCGTGGTTCGAGCGCGCGACGAGCGCCGATTACGCACAATCGCTCTTGCAGGGCGGCAGTTTCGCAGCCACGGTTGGCCTGTACTTTTTGGCCGGTCTCGTCCTGAGCCTGCTGCCGTGCTCTTATCCGATGATTCCCATCGTCTCGGCGATCATCATCGGCCAGGGCAGCAACGTCACGCGCGGGCGCGCTTTTGCGCTATCGCTCTCGTATGTGGTTGGGATGGCGCTCGTCTATACGGCGCTCGGGATCGCGGCTGCGCTCGTGGGTCAATCGCTGGGCGCCTGGCTGCAAAACCCGTGGGTGCTCGGCGCGTTCGGCGTCTTGCTGACGGCATTCGCACTGACGCTCATCGCCGGCGTCGATCTCGTGCTGCCGCAGCGATGGCAAGACGGTGTCTCGCAAGCGTCGAGCCGTCGTTCCGGCGGCACGTTCGCCGCGGTCGCCGTGATGGGGGCCTTGTCGGCGCTCGTCGTCGGCGCTTGTATGACGGCACCGCTCTTCGCGGTGCTCGCCTTCATCGCGCATACGGGCAATGCGGTGCTGGGCGGCGCCGCGTTGTTTTCGATGGGGCTCGGTCTCGGTGTGCCGTTGCTGATCATCGGTCTGGGCGCAGGTACGCTGCTGCCGCGCGCGGGCGCGTGGATGGACGGCGTGAAGGTGTGCTTCGGCGTCGTGCTGCTGGCGGCTGCCTTGTGGATCGTCTGGCCCGTGCTGCCTTCGACGGCGCAAATGCTGCTGGCGGCGTTGTGGCTCTTGATCGCGGCCGCGGCCTTGGGACTGTTCACCCCTAACGCGGGTGGAACGTCGATCTGGCGCAGGCTCGGGCGCGGCGTTGGCGCGGCGCTGGCCATCTGGGCTGCGACGCTGCTCGTCGGCCTGGCTGTGGGGTCAAGCGACCCGGTGCGCCCGCTTGCCGTGCTCGCTGCTCGGACGTCGGGTGAATCGGCGGCACCGGGTGCGACCGCTCCGACGCAAACGGCGTTCGCGCCGGTTCAATCCTCCACGAATCTCGATGCGCTGCTCAAGGTCAGCATGCGCCCGGCGATGCTCGATTTTTACGCCGACTGGTGCGTGAGCTGCAAGGAGATGGAGCGCTTCACGTTCACGGACAACCGTGTGAAGGCGCGCCTTGCTCAACTGCAATTGCTGCGCGCCGACGTGACCGCGAACAACGGCGACGATCAGGCGTTGCTGAAGCGGTTCGATCTGTTTGGGCCGCCCGGGATCATCTTTTTCGATCGGTCGGGCAATGAAGTGCTGCGCGTGGTCGGCTACGAATCCGCCGATAAGTTTTTGCAGAGTCTCGATCGCGTCGCGCCCGCGTTGCAGTCGTGACGGGGGCGCGTGATTCGCTCATTCGACCAGGTGCCGGCCGCGCTCAGCTCAGCCCTTCGCCATTCCAACGTTGGCAGTCGCACGCGAATCTGACCGGGCGCCACGTGTGGCGATCCCTTCGGCGCCTGAGCCGTGCACCGAAGGGATCACCCTTTGCAACGCTGCAGCAACGGTTTACTTTTGAGCGCGCAGCAACCGCGCCGCGTCGAGCGCGAAGTACGTGAGCACGCCGTCGGCGCCGGCGCGCTTGAACGCCAGCAGCGATTCCATCATCACCTTGTCGTGATCGAGCCAGCCGTTTTGCGCGGCGGCCTTGAGCATCGCGTATTCGCCGCTCACTTGATAGACATACGTCGGGAAGCGGAACTCGTCCTTCACGCGGCGCACGATGTCCAGGTACGGCATGCCCGGCTTGACCATGACCATGTCGGCGCCCTCGTCGATATCGAGCCGCACTTCGCGTAGCGCCTCGTCCGAGTTGGCCGGATCCATCTGGTAGGTCATCTTGTTGCTTTTGCCGAGATTCGTCGCGGAGCCGACCGCATCGCGGAACGGGCCGTAAAACGCCGACGCGTACTTGGCCGCATACGCCATGATGCGCGTATGGATGTAATCCTCGCTCTCCAGCATTTCACGCAGCGCCCCGATCCGCCCATCCATCATGTCCGATGGCGCGACGATGTCGACGCCGGCCTCGGCTTGCACGCGCGCCTGTTCGACGAGGATGTCGACCGTTTCGTCATTGAGGACGTAGCCGGCTTCGTCGAGCACACCGTCTTGGCCGTGGCTCGTGTACGGATCGAGCGCCACGTCGGTCAACACGCCGAGTTCGGGGAAGCGCTTCTTCAGCTCGCGCACCGCGCGCGGAATCAGGCCTTCCGGGTTCGCGGCCTCGCGGCCATCGGGCGTTTTGAGCGAGGGTTCGATCGCGGGGAACAACGAGAGCACGGGCACGCCCAGTTCGACGCATTGTTCGGCGACGCCCATCAGCAAATCGACCGACACGCGTTCGACGCCCGGCATCGACGGCACGGCCTGGCGCGTCTGATTGCCTTCGACGATGAACACGGGGTAGATCAGATCGTTCGTCGTCAACGTGTTTTCGCGCATGAGACGACGAGAGAAATCGTCGCGCCGCATGCGGCGAGGGCGGTGATGCGGATAGAAGCTCATAGGGGAAAAGTCGCTATCGGATAGGAGGAATCGCCGGTCCTGCCGGCACAAAAACTTTTGCAAACAATGGTATATGATAGCGATCGAGCGAAACGCTTGCCTTCTAGCGAACGCATGGCGCGGACCTCCCCGCTTCTCCT
>NZ_JBQCDN010000301.1:0-9621 GCF_051961175.1 Trinickia sp.
AATCCGATGCCTTATGCATCATCCCTTCCGGATCCATCGTGATCGGCTGCAAATACACCGCGCCGATTTCCATGCCGCCCTGCACCTGGGGCTTGCCGATCGGATATTCGGCCGCCGACGCCGCCAACGCGGTCATCGCCGCCACGGCTGCCACGCCGCTCAGAATCCAGGTGGAACGCTGCATCGAAAACTCCTGTTTTTGCCTTATTCGAATGTCCCATGGCGAAGCGCACGATGCGATTCGCCGAAACGCCGACAGATCGACGCGGCGCCTGTGCTGTCGGGGCAACGGCGATGCCGGTGCTCACACGAGAACACGAACGCAAATGCGAACGATTATCAATCAGACGTAAGTGTACACGAAGCCAGTACTAGTGTCCTGTCCCGTAAGTTCTTTGATAAATGAAATTGTCCATTTGGCCGTCAGGCAAGAAGCGAGAAGGCGCCATAGCCGTAGCTATGGCAACGACGAGCGACGCCGCCTGGCGGTCAAATGGGCGATTTCATATCAAAGGAACTTGCGGGACAGGGCACTAGGACCAAGTGACCATGGGACGCACAGGGTCGGGCGGCCGACCCTCTTCTCAAGCCGCGCCGGGAACCGAATCGCCGACGTTCGCCCCGAACACGCGCTCGCGCAGCACGGCCAGTTGATCGCGCGCCGCCGCGGCCTTTTCGAATTCGAGATTCTTGGCGTGCTCCATCATCTGCTTCTCGAGCCGCTTCAGTTCCTTGGCGAGATCCTTCTCGGACATGTCCTCGAACTTCGCGCGCTGCTGCATCTCCTTGAGTTCGGCTCTCGCCTCGTCGGCGTTGTACACGCCGTCGATGATGTCCTTGACCTTCTTGACGACGCCACGCGGCGTAATGCCCATTTTCTCGTTGTGCGCGATCTGCTTGGCGCGCCGCCGCTCGGTTTCATCAATCGCGCGCCGCATCGAATCGGTAATGCGATCGGCATAGAGGATCGCGGTGCCATTCACGTTGCGCGCCGCCCGGCCGATCGTCTGGATCAGCGAACGCTCCGCGCGCAAAAAGCCTTCCTTGTCCGAATCGAGAATCGCCACGAGCGAGACTTCGGGGATATCAAGCCCTTCGCGCAGCAAGTTGATGCCGACAAGCACGTCGAACGCCCCGAGCCGCAGATCCCGAATGATTTCGACGCGCTCGACGGTATCGATATCGCTGTGCAGATAGCGCACCTTGACCCCGTGATCGGCCAGAAACTCCGTAAGCTGCTCGGCCATGCGCTTGGTCAGCACAGTCACGAGCACGCGCTCGTTCACGGCAACACGCGCGTTGATCTCGCTGAGCACGTCATCCACCTGCGTGCGCGCGGGCCGCACTTGCACCGCCGGATCGACGAGCCCCGTCGGCCGCACCACTTGCTCGACCACCTGCCCCGTCTGCTTCTTTTCGTAATCGGCCGGCGTAGCCGACACGAAGACGGCCTGCCGCATCTTGCGCTCGAACTCGGGAAACTTCAGCGGCCGGTTGTCGAGTGCCGACGGGAGCCGAAAACCATACTGCACGAGGTTTTCCTTGCGCGAGCGGTCGCCGTTGTACATCGCATTGAGCTGTCCGATCAGCACGTGCGATTCGTCGAGCAGCATCACCGCGTCCGGCGGCAGATAATCGACGAGTGTCGGCGGCGGCTCGCCCGGCGCGGCGCCCGAGAAGTGGCGCGTGTAATTCTCGATGCCCTTGCAAAAGCCGAGCTCCTGTAGCATTTCGAGGTCGAAACGCGTGCGCTGCTCGAGACGCTGCGCCTCAACCAACTTGCCTTCCGCGTAAAAGAACTCCAGACGCTCCCGCAGTTCCGCCTTGATCGTCTCAACCGCACGCATCACCGTTTCGCGCGGCGTCACGTAGTGCGAGGACGGATAGACGGTGAAGCGCGGAATCTTTTGCCGCACGCGCCCTGTCAGCGGATCGAACAGCTGCAGCGATTCCACTTCGTCGTCGAACAGCTCGATCCGCACCGCCATCTCGGCATGCTCGGCCGGAAAGACGTCGATCGTATCGCCGCGCACGCGGAACGCCCCCCGCTGAAAATCCGCCTCGTTGCGGTTGTATTGCATGGCGATCAATCGAGCGATGACTTCGCGCTGCCCAAGCTTATCGCCCGTGCGCAGCGTCAGAATCATCTGGTGGTATTCGCTCGGATTGCCGATACCGTAGATCGCGGAGACGGTGGCCACGATTACCACGTCGCGCCGCTCCATCAGGCTCTTGGTGGCCGACAGCCGCATCTGCTCGATATGCTCGTTGATCGAAGAGTCCTTCTCGATGAACAAGTCGCGCTGCGGAACGTACGCTTCCGGCTGATAGTAGTCGTAGTACGACACGAAGTACTCGACGGCGTTGCGCGGAAAGAACTCGCGAAACTCCGAGTACAGCTGCGCGGCGAGCGTCTTGTTCGGCGCGAACACGATCGCCGGGCGGCCGAGCCGGGCGATCACGTTCGCCATCGTGAACGTCTTGCCCGAGCCCGTTACGCCGAGCAGCGTCTGGTACGACAAACCGTCTTCGATGCCTTCGACAAGCTGCGCGATGGCGCTCGGCTGATCGCCAGCCGGCGGATACGGTTGGTAGAGATGGAACGGCGAACGCTCGAATTCGACGAACTTCGATTCGTCGAGGGCGTCTGCGGTATGGGGCTGGGCTTCGGACATGGAATGGGCGCTTCCTTCGCCGACAAAAGACCTATTTTAGCGTTTCGCGCCCGCTCAGGCAGCGGACTAGTACGCCTCGCCGCCGGCCCGCCCTTGGCTGCGGATCGAGGCCGGTGTTGAGCGGACATTTCGATGGCTACCGAAAAAAAGCGCATGACCGTTCACGCACTTATGCAAAGAATGCATCAAAAGCGCGCAAACAGAGAGGCTGGATTCGTTACAATCATGCATTCCGCGCCCGCCGGGCCGACGACGACCGTCGGCCGACTATCTGCCGCGCAGCAGCGGCGGATATGAATGACGGACCCAGCGCTTGCCGTTTCTGTTTCTTACTACCGCCGAAAGACACCATGTCCCTGTTCTCCGCTGTCGAACTCGCTCCCCGCGACCCGATCCTCGGCCTCAATGAGGCTTTCAACGCCGATACCCGCCCGACCAAGGTCAACCTTGGCGTGGGCGTCTATACGAACGAGGAAGGCAAGATCCCGCTGCTGCGCGCCGTTCGCGAAGCGGAACAAGCGCGCGTCGAACAGGCGCTGCCGCGCGGCTACCTGCCGATCGAAGGGATCGCCGCTTACGACGCCTCGGTTCAAAAGCTGCTGCTGGGCGATGCGTCGCCGCTGATCGCCGCGGGCCGTGTCGTCACCGCGCAGGCGCTCGGTGGAACAGGCGCGCTGAAGATCGGCGCCGATTTCCTGAAGCGCGTGAACCCGAACGCGAAGGTCGCGATCAGCGATCCGAGCTGGGAAAACCACCGCGCGCTGTTCGAAAGCGCGGGCTTCGAAGTGGTTGCTTACCCCTACTACGATGCGCAGACGCATGGCGTCAATTTCGACGCAATGCTCGCCGCGCTGAACAGCTACGCGGCCGGCACCGTCATCGTGCTGCACGCCTGCTGCCATAACCCGACCGGCGTCGATTTGAGCGAAGCCCAGTGGCAGCAAATCGTCGAGGTGGTGAAGGCGCGCAATCTCGTGCCGTTCCTCGACATCGCCTACCAAGGCTTCGGCGACGGCATCGATTCCGACGCGGCCGCCGTGCGTCTGTTCGCCGCGGCGGAATTGAACGTGTTCGTGTCGTCGTCGTTCTCGAAGTCGTTCTCGCTGTACGGCGAACGCGTCGGCGCGCTGTCGATCATCACCGACAGCAAGGACGAAGCCACGCGCGTGCTGTCGCAGCTGAAGCGTGTCATCCGCACGAACTATTCGAACCCGCCGACGCACGGCGGCGCGATCGTGGCAACGGTGCTCGGCACGCCCGCACTGCGCGCGATGTGGGAGCAGGAACTCGGCGAGATGCGCGAGCGCATTCGCGCGATGCGCGGCGGCCTCGTCGATCGCCTCAAGAGCGCCGGCGTCAACCGCGATTTCAGCTTCGTGAACGCGCAGCGCGGCATGTTCTCCTACTCGGGCTTGAACTCGGCCCAGGTGGATCGCCTGCGTGAAGAATTCGGCATTTACGCCGTCGGCACGGGCCGGATCTGCGTGGCCGCATTGAACACGCGCAACATCGATACGGTGGCGAACGCCATTGCCCAAGTGCTGAAGTAATACCGCGCAACGCGGATGGCGCCGCGCACAGCGCGGCGCCATGATGCGGATGCCCATGGCGCTCCTTCGAGGGCGCCATATTCTTTTTTGCAGCCCGTTGAACCGCGGGCTCGCCGCCCCAGCGGCCGACTCGCTTGTCCGACTCGCTTGTCCGACTCGCTTGTCCGACTCGCTTGTCCGACTCGCTTGTCCGACTCGCTTGTCCGACTCGCTTGTCCGGCTCGCTTGTCCGATCGGGGGCCGTTGACTCAATCCGGACCCCCGCCCTATCCCTGCTCGCCCCCTTCTGCGTCGCGCCTGCCCCCTCAAGGTCGATCGCGATGGATATCGTGCGTGGTGAATCCGGCGTCGTTATCGGGCATGTCCAGCCAGCCGGGTTGGGCCAGACTGTCGCGGATGTCGCGCAAGCCGCAGTCCCAGTGCGAGTTCATCGTCGAAAAGCCGAATTGATAGTCCTTGTAGTTGCCATCGAACTCCTTATCGCGGTAGATGAGTTGGAAGACGTTGTACCGGTGCGATGACGATAACTCCTCGGCCAGCTTGCACCATGGATCGTCCCGGTTCTCGGGCGCAACACGCGTAAGCACCTCGCGCAGCACGTGCCGAAAACGTTGCGAGTGTTGCAGCATATCGGTCACGAGGCGCGTACGACTCGAGTACTGGATGTCCTTCATCCGCCCTTGCACATCGGTCAGGTTCGTCGGCACGGGGCCGCGCGCGCTCCATAAATCAACTTGGAATGCCAGCGTATCGCGACGCGGCGTGGATTGAACGACTTCCGAGAGCGGCGTGTTGGACATGAGCCCGCCATCCCAGTAGTACTCGCCATCGATCTCCGTGGCGGCGAACCCGGGCGGCAGCGATCCCGACGCGATAAAATGCTCGGCCCGCAGCTTCGTATGCTGGTTATCGAAATACGCGAAGTTGCCCGTGCCGACGTTGACCGCCGCAATCGAGACGCGTGTCTCGCCTGAATTGATCCGGTCGAAATCGCACAAACGCTCAAGCGTCGATTTCAGCGGCGCGGTGTCATACCAGCTGGCGGTACTCGGCGTGCCCTGCGTGAAGGGCAGCGGCGGCGGCACCCTGGGCACGAAGAACCCCTTTTGGCCATCGACGATCGCACTCAGCGCCTGCATCGTGGTAAAGGCCGTTCGCACCGGCGCGGACGAATCGAAGAACGCGTGCTCCACGGCCGGCGGCAACGCAAACCCGTATGCGGGCTGACATACCGTATCCCAGAACGCCTTCAGTTTCGCCACGCGATGTTCCGGCGCATTGCCGGCGATCAGCGCCGTATTGATCGCACCGATCGAAATCCCCGCAATCCAGTTAGGCACGATGCCGGCTTCATGCAGGCCCTCATAGACGCCCGCCTGGTAGGCTCCTAGCGCCCCGCCGCCCTGCAACACGAGCGCTACCGTCTGATAAGGAGGCAAGGCAAGCGCAGGCGCGGCGCTCGCCGCTCGGCTTGCCGTGTGCCCGACGGTTTCCGCCACTGTCGCGCTTGCGCGAACACGTCCAGCCTTGCGCTCCCCCATCTCGCCTCCTTAGGCCATGTACCAGCCGTGCGACACAATGAACGACTGCCCCGTCAGCGCGGCGCTCGGGAACGTGCTGAGGAACAGCACCGTCTGCGCCACGTCTTCCACGGTGGTGAACACGCCGTCGACCGTCTGGCCGAGCATCACGCGCTTGATCACCTCTTGCTCGGTAATGCCGAGTTCCTTGGCCTGCTCGGGGATCTGCTTATCGACGAGCGGCGTGCGTACGAACCCCGGGCACACGACATGCGAGCGCACGTTATGGGCGGCGCCCTCCTTGGCGAGCACGCGCGAGAGACCAAGCAGCGCATGCTTGGCCGCGACATAGGCGGACTTCAACGGCGAAGCCTCGTGCGAGTGCACCGAGCCCATGTAGATGACAATCCCGCCGCGATCGTCCTTGTACATGTGCTTGAGCGCCGCCTTCGTCGTGAGGAATGCACCGTCGACATGGATGGCCTGCATCTTCTTCCAATCGGAGAAGCTGTAGTTTTCGATCGGGTTGACGATCTGGATCCCTGCATTCGACACGAGGATATCGACCGAACCGAACTGCGCCGCGACTTCGTCAATGCCGCGATTGACGGCCTCTTCGTTCGTCACGTCCATGGCAATACCGATCGCTTTGCCGCCTTGGGCGCAAATTTCCTCGGCGACAGCCTGGGCGCCGGCCAGATTCAAATCGGCGATCGCCACCGATGCGCCTTGCGCCGCCAGCGTGCGTGCGATTTCCTTGCCGATCCCGCTGGCCGCACCCGTCACGACCGCGGCCTTCCCATTCAGACTCGTATTCAACGACGACATTCGTCACCTCTCTAGCGTGCGTGGACAATGACATCATGGCGCGCCGCGCGTGACAACCTGACAGAATTTCATATGCCGTTTGGCCGAACTGGCGCGCCGCGACCGACTTCGCTATTGTGCCCCAACGACTGGCGTCAGCGCGATTCACTGCAAATGGGATTAATCTCTCGTTGTTCGGAACCGCTTCCACATTTCGAGGAGGATGCATGAATTACCGGCGACTCGGCCGTTCGGGCCTGCAAGTGAGCGAACTTTCACTGGGCTCTTGGGTGACCTATGGCAATCAAGTGGATCGGGGTGCCGCACGCGAATCGCTTGCGGCGGCGCGTGACGCAGGCGTGAATTTCTTCGACAACGCCGAGGTCTACGCGGGTGGCAAGGCCGAGGAGATCATGGGCCATGCACTGAAGGAACTCGCCTGGCCGCGCGTGAGCTATGTGGTTTCCACAAAGTTCTATTGGGGTTTGCGCGAAGCGCCCAATCAGTATCACACGCTCAATCGCAAGTATCTGCACAACGCGATCGACGGTTCGCTGGCCCGCCTGCAACTCGATTACGTCGACCTTGTGTTTTGCCATCGGCCCGATCCCAACACGCCGCTCGAAGAAACGGTGTGGGCGATGAGCGACATGATCGCGCGCGGCAAGGCGCTCTATTGGGGCACATCGGAATGGAGCGCCGACGAAATCCGCGCCGCCTACGAAATCGCCGAACGTCATCATCTGCACAAGCCCGTCATGGAGCAGCCGCAGTACAACCTCTTCTGGCGCAAGCGCGTCGAGCAGGAATACAAGCGGCTTTACGACGACATCGGGCTCGGCCTGACGACCTGGAGCCCTCTCGCCTCCGGGCTGTTGACCGGAAAGTACCGCAGCGGCGTCCCCGAGGGCAGCCGCGCTCAGTTGCAAGGCTACGATTGGTTGCGTACGCAACTGACGGATGCGAACAAGAATCAGCGCGTGGCTCAGCTCGAAACGATCGCCCGGGAACTCGGTTGCACCATGGGCCAACTGGCGATCGCCTGGGTGCTGAAGAACCCACACGTCAGCACCGTCATTACGGGCGCATCCCGAGTCGAACAGATCGCGGAAAACATGAAGGCGGCGGAAGTGGCCGCGCGGATCACGCCGGAAATCCAGCAAAGGATCGAGGAAATCGTGGGCGACCTGGCGCAATGATCGCGAGGTGAGGATGCCAGCGCGGCTGTGCGGCACCGTTCGCAACGTACCGGGACGGCTGCCGTACAATACGCGCCCCGTTCGAGTGCTCGAGTGTCATGGCATCGGACGGATGCACCGGCGCCGCTGGCCCCTTGCGCCCGGGCATAACGCCGCCTCCGTCTCACTTGGGCCCCGAACCGTTTTTCGTCCTTATGCTCAGCTACCGCCACGCCTTCCACGCAGGCAACCACGCCGATGTCCTCAAGCACGCTGTCATCGTGCAGTTGTTGCGCTACCTTGGCCAGAAGGAGAAAGCCTATTGGTACATCGACACGCACGCCGGCGCGGGCGTGTACTCGCTGGCCGAAGGCTATGCGACCAAGACGGCCGAGTTCGAAACGGGCATCGCCAAGCTTTGGAAGCGCACCGATTTGCCCGCCGCGTTGGAAGATTATGTCGAGCAAGTGGGCGCGCTCAATGCGGACGGGCAACTGCATTATTACCCCGGCTCGCCGTATCTCGCCTGGCGCCTGATGCGGGAGCAGGACCGGATGCGGCTGTTCGAGTTGCACTCCACCGAGATCGACGTGCTGCGCCACAACTTCCGCGATGCGGGACGGCGGGCGATGCTCTACGCGGGAGACGGTTTTGACGGCATCAAGGCGCTGCTGCCTCCGCCGCCGCGGCGCGCGCTTGTCCTCGTCGATCCCTCGTTCGAAGATAAGCGCGACTACGCGCGCACGATCACCTGCCTCGAGGAGAGCCTGAAACGGTTTGCGACGGGTATGTATGCGGTCTGGTATCCCCAGGTCACACGCGTCGAATCGCAGCGGTTCCCGGAACAATTGAAGCAACTGCAGCAAACAAACTGGCTGCACGCCACGTTGACGGTCAGCCGCCCGCCGGCGGATGGCTATGGGCTGTACGGCAGCGGGATGTTTATTCTCAACCCGCCTTATACGCTCGCGGCCGCGCTGAATGAAACGCTGCCGTATCTCGTCGAGGCACTAGGCCAGGACGAAACGGCGCAATTCACGCTCGAGTCGCGCATCGCTTGATGCGCCCCGCGGGCATAGCCCTTTGGGCCAAGCGCATGGAGATCAAGTGCCGCGGCTGTATTCCCAGCGGCGGCAGCCATTGAATGCGATGCACTACTGCCGATTCCCGCGTGTCGTCCCGCGTGTCATCCGATAGCCCGACCCGGCGGCGGGGGTGGCCGCACCCGCACCCGGCAATGCGATATAGGGTTCGACGATGATCGGGGGCTGCCCGCTCGCGGAATCCGATTGTTCGAGCGTCGGCAGCTGCTGCGCAGGCACCATCGGCGCTCGCGATAACGGGGCATTTTGCAGGACCAGGCCGCTCTTGCCGTCGTGAATGCCAGTCTGCGTATCGAGCACCACGCCGCTTTGGCCATCATGAATGCCCGTTTGCGTGCCGAGCTCCAACGGCTGCCCGTCGGCCATGGCATGTGCCGCGCCCCCCGTAAGGGCGAGATAAGCCGCCGCACGCACAGCAAGGCGCGAGCAAGGCAAGACGTGGAAGCCCATAAGAACCATCCGTGAAGGTGCGCCACGGCACAGGGTGAATGACCCCTGCCGAATATTCACACCTTAGCGCGGCGGCGATATTCGCGCCAGTCGCCTCGTATCTATTTGCCGGCCTGCCGCCTGTTGCCGCAGCCCCGGAGCGCCAGATAAGACAAAGCCTCGCCGAAATTGCGAGGCTTGCAATAGTCCCTTCGTTGCGCCGGTCCAGCGGCGCCGGGCTGTGCCCAGCTTAAGAATCAATAGCCCTGTACTTCGAGCGAACGCAGGCGGCGTTCCAGATCATCGATGTCCGTCGACGATGCGAGGTACTCTTCGCGGCGAGCACGTTCGGCCGATTC
>NZ_JBQCDN010000302.1:0-21868 GCF_051961175.1 Trinickia sp.
GTGAATCGCCGTTGCGCAGCGTGTTCGTCCGCGTCGCTGCGGTTAAATCAAAAGACAGAACTACGCATGTAGAACTGGTTGTGGACTGCTCTTGGACGCGGGTTCGATTCCCGCCGGCTCCACCAAACACCCTCGAGCTTCCGCGAAGCTCGCTCGAAAGCCCCGTAGACGTCCGTCTGACGGGGCTTTTGTGTCTATGGCGCTGAGATTTCTCGCTCTGCGTCGATGGTGGGCATCCGTGCACGAATGCCGCTCGCTCGTCGGGACCGTGTTGACAACAGCTACACACCGTGGCTATCATGTGTATATCTATCATATACACATCGGAGCATGCCATGCGCGACGCCGCTATCAATCTTCGCGCGCTGCCCGAACAGCGGGATCTGATCGATTACGCCGCAAGCCTGCTGGGCAAGAACCGCTCCGACTTCATGCTGGAAGTCGCTTGCGAACGTGCGCAGGCGGTGGTCCTCGATCGCACGTTTTTCAGTTTGGATGCAGAAAAGCATAAGCAATTCATGCAGATGCTCGATGCGCCGCAAGCTCCGAATGTTGGCCTTGCACGTCTCATGGAGGTTAAAGCTCCTTGGGACGAAAACAGCTGATGCCGCTGAAGCTTTCCGCCCCGCAACCGCTTTCGGCGGAGCATGACGTCAACCGCTTTTCCTGCGGCAAGACCGAACTCGATGACTGGCTAAAGCGCCGCGCCTTATCCAACCACGACAGCGGCGCGAGCCGCGTCTTCGTGACGACGGACGCGGCTGGCCGGGTGTACGGCTATTACGCCCTCTCAGCGGGCGCAATGACGCACGCGGAAGCCACCGGAAACGTACGACGAAACATGCCGGATCCCGTCCCGGTGATCGTGCTGGGGCGACTGGCACGCGATGTCGATGCGAAAGGGACGACACTGGGGGCGGCGTTACTTAAAGACGCAGTCAATCGCACCAGCGCGGTAGCGAAAGACATCGGCGTACGCGCGTTACTCGTGCATGCCATCGACGCAAAAGCGGCCGCCTTTTACGAGTTCTACGGATTTCGGCCCTCGCCGATGCATCCTCTCACCCTGATGCTTCGCCTGGGTTGAGCGCGGGCATCAACGCTCACCCTATGAGCTGCACCCGGGGAAATCCTGAAACCCACCCACGACAGTGCAACGCTTCGCGGGTGTTTTGTTTCCAGCGCGGTCCATTTTGCCGATTGCCTGAGCCCTCACCCCCGGGCTATCCACTATTCCACGCCGGTTGACCAACCCGGCGAGCTCGGGATATCGTCCTAGTCAGACTCGTCAGACACAGTCGGACCGCAAGGAATCAAAACACGCAGATCAGTGCAGTATCAGCCAGGGAACCTATTTTGACGCGCCTTCTCTGGGTGCAGGATTTATCGCGCCCGGCTCGACGGCGGCTAGCCAAAATCATCGATGGAAGATTGGCGTGAAATTTTCGCCCATCGATCCAATAAAATTAGATATTGCATCAATGAAGTCTTTACTGTTTTGCACCAGCTACATCAAGGACCATCAGACATGGCAGAGCCGATATCAGCGATGGTTGGATTTTTATAAAGATATGCCGATCGATACGGTCAAGAACATCATGATCGACGACGGCTCCCCATTTCTGCCACCTGCGGATGTCATTGGCACCCTCCCCCACCACCATGACCTGTCACAGTGTGGCGATCGCAACGTAATCGTCCGGTTCGACGAAAATCTGGGGCGCCAGGGCCTGCTCGCCTACCCCGGCTGGTGGCGCAGCTTTCTGCATTCGATGACCATCGCGGACGATCTCGGCGTCGACAAGATCATCCATATTGAATCCGATGCATACGTTTTGAGCCAGCGATTAGTCGATTTCATCAACGAAACGAAAACGGGATGGCATGCGCTATGGACTCAACGCTTTCAATTTCCCGAGACTGCAATTCAGATAATCTGCCGCGATCAATTTGAAAATCTCGAGAAGTTCAAACAGCACGCCCCCAAGTACGAGCTGAGCGAGTTCGCCGAAAAGTTATTTCCTTTCACCTCGGTCAATCGCAACTTCAAAGGCGACCGATACAGCGAAATCAGGAAAAATAGAGGGATATTTCGCTCGCGAAGATTCGATTCGTTTCCGCTGTTTCGGAGCCGATTTTTTCATGCGCCGATCCCGCACGATGCCGATTTTGTCACGCAATGTGCACGTCACCAAACCGTCAGATTCCGTGGCGGCAAATCATAGCGCGCAACGGCCGGGGCTCGAACGCGAGCGACACCCCGCCGGGCAGGCGCGCCGGCCGCTGATGCGCAGCGACATACCCTTGCGCACCAGCCGACGCGACGCAGCTTTACCAGTTGAACCGATACCCCGCTTGCCCGAACACCGTGCGTCGATAGTCACCGCCGAGGTTGTGCGCGTAGCGGACATCCGCATACAGCGTCGAGCGTTTACCGAACGTACCGGTCACGCCTACGCCTAATTCGCACCAAGTCTTGCCCAACCGATTATTGAGCGCAGTACCGCCGACTAGTGTCTGTCCCGGCGAGAGGAAATCGTGCAGGACATCTGCGGTAAGCCAGGGCGTCACGGTCGAGGTCTTCGAATCATTCGAAAGATTCGCCTTGAACAGCCTGAAGCCGAGACGGCCGCGCAGCCCGTTCGTCGAATTGGCGGCGACCTGCGAGATGCCGTCGTCAAAGCCGTTAAGGTGCAGGTACTGGTAAAGCAATTGGGCTTGCGGTTCGATGGCCACGCCCGTCGCGCCAAGCGCGAACGGTTTGCCCACTTCGCCGGACATGCCGGCTCCGAAGCCGTTCTGGCTCGCGCTGCCGCCAAACGCATCGCCGTACCGGTTGTGATAGTGCGTCAGTTGGCCAACGCCGTCGACGTAGCTGCCGTCGGGCAAATAACGTGTCCAATAGCCACCGAGCGACTGCGCCTGCGTCTCCACCGTACCTGTTGCATTGGACAGACCACTGAGACTGCGCAGGCTGTCGCTGAACGACGCGGACGTCGAACCGAACGTCACCGTCGCACCCGCATGCGTGCTGCCGCCGTTTGCCCCGTGCGCGAGCGTCCAGTCCTTGCCGAATTGGGCGAAGAATGTGCGTTCGTCGGCAGAAAAGCGATTGCCCGCGTCGGCATCGAGATTCTGCCCGCCGATGCGCCCCCACACACCATTGCTGTGCGCAGGCTGCGCAGCAGCGGCGCTGGCCTCGTCACCCACTCGCTCCTGCTGCCGGCCAAGTACCGAAAAACCGTAATCGGCGTTCAGCAGCGGTGTGACCGAATAGCCGATCACGGCCGGGCGATAGGCCACGGCCGCCGCGACCGCTGCGGAGGCTCCCGACGTTGCCGGCAGTACGGATGCACCTGCCCCCGCAGTCGGCGTCGTCTGCTCGAATTGCGAGCGCAGATACCAACTGTTCGAATCTGTCGCGCCGCCTTGATAGAGCAGGTATTGATAGGCGCCCGCCTGGATCGGCCCCGCCAAACGGAAACTGTTGGCGGCCGACGTCCCGCCCACTCGCACCACTTGAATCCCGTCGCCGACGGTCTGCGCGCCGGAGCCCGACCGATTGAGCGTGATCGCCGTACTGCCGCTGGCGTTTCCACCGACGATGAGCTGGTCGGTCTGCGACGCGGCGCCCCCTTGGTTGAGCACCGTGTTCAGCACTAACTGCCCGTTGCCGCCGTAATTGCCGGCAACCTGCAATACATTGCCCGCATTGCCGTTCGCCGCCGCGAGTTGAAGGACGCCGTTGTTCGTGAGGGAGCCGCCGATCCGCAGCGTGCCGGTCGAGCCCGTCGTGAACACCGGCAACGCATTGGCCGCCGCGAGCGTGCCGTCGTTTTGCACAGACCCGGTGATTTGGCCGTAGCCGCCAAGCGCCGCACCGGATGCGACGGAGACATTCCCCGAGCCGCTCGTTGCCTGCGGGTGCGAAGCGTCGCCGATGGCCAGGGTGCCTGCCGAAACCGTCGTGCCCCCGGTATACGCGTTGTTGGCCGTCAGGATCGTCGTACCGGTGCCGATCAGGCTCACTGCGCCACTGCCGGAGATCTGGCCGCCATAGGTATTCACATCGGAGCGATCGATGATGAGCGCCCCGTTGTTCGTCACATTGCCCGTAACCGAACCCGACGCGCCGCCGTTGCCCAGTTGCAGCGCGCCTGCCGAAATCGTCGTGCCGCCAGCGTACGTATTGTTGCCGGTCAGGATCGTCGTGCCGGTACCGATCTGGTTGACCGCACCGGTGCCGGAAATCGCGCCGCCGAAAGTCGAAATATCCGAGCGGTCGAACACCAACGTGCCGTTATTCACCACATCGCCGCTGATCGAACCCGACGTGCCCCCGTTGCCGAGTTGCAATGTACCAGCCGAAATCGTCGTGCTGCCGGCGTAGCTGTTGTTACCGATCATCACCAACGTACCGGTGCCAACTTTGGTCAACGCGCCTACGCCGGTGAAGGGCGAGGCTGCTGTGTCAGTAAAGCTGCCCGTGTCGATGTTGACGCCGCCGGCGGCAATGTTGAGTTCGGTGCCCGTAAAGCCGCCGATAAAGGCCGTATTGCTGGCGGTCGCGCGCAAGGTGGCGCCGTCGAAGTTCACCTGTGCGGTGCCGGCTCCGGCAGTCAGCGTCTGCGTCGCCAGCGTGCCACTGCTTGAGAGGTTGAGGGTGCCTGTCGAAAACGCGGCAAGCGCCGCGGTGGGCGTTATCGTAACCGAGTTGGCGGTTGCCACCGCGCCATTGGAAACCGTCACCGTGCTGCCTTTGCCCCAGAAACCGATGTTGAGTGCTCCACTCGTGCTCAGTTGCGAACCGGAGCCGGTCACCGTGACATCCCCGTGTCCGCCTGTGCTAAGGTTCGTTCCCCCCAGCGTGATATCGCCCGTGGCAGCCACGGCGCCACCGTTTGCCACGTTGAGCGTGCTGGTGCCGGCGGTGCCGCTGGCCCTGTTACCGACCAGAAAAGTTCCGGCCACCGACCACTTCGACCCGGCGCCGGAGATGTTGGCGGTATTGACGGTGTTTGCTCCGAGATCGAACATCGTTGCGTTGCCCGTGGTAAGCGTACCGCCACTCGTTACGTTCAACGTCCCGCTGCCGCTGCTCTGCCCGAGGATCATGGCACCTGCCACATTAACCGTGGCACCATTGGCAATGTTCAGCGTACCCGGAGCGGACCGGCCCGTGATGCCGCTAGAGTTGCCAGTGCCAATTGTCACGCTGGTGGCAGACCATGACGACCCCGTGCCCGTTACCGTGGCAGTGGCAGATCCGACGGCAGACCCGTTCACATCCCAAAAACCAATGTTCGAAGCGCCAGACGACAAAGTGCTGCCGTTCTGAACGATCAGCGTGCTCGTAAACGTGTTCGGGGTCGCAGCTGCCACGCCGCTCAGATAGAGCGTCCCTATCGTTGCCGTCGCCGGGCCTGACACGCCGAGGACCGTGGGACTAGGCGAGTTCGTGTTGATCGTCACCGTCGCAGCGCCAGTCGGCGCTGTGCCCGTGGACCAGTTGCTGCCGACCGTCCAGTCGCTGCTCGTGGTGCCCTTCCAGGCCTGCGCACTCGCCGGCGACGACCAGCAGCAGAGCGCCACCGCGGCCGCGCCGACACCCGCCACCACTGCTTGGCGTCGATCATTCCCCTGACCGCCCTTACCGCACCGAGTGGACAATTCCGAGGCGACCACCCAGGCGCCCGCTGCCCTCGACCAGATCACGCGAAACATACGATTCATCTTTTTATTTCCCCCTTGCAGCAAATCTCGAATTGCAATTCGAAGTCGGCATCGGTCAGCGCCGTGCGTTCGATACAACGCACGATTGCAGCCTGATTCGATTAGGACCACTAACTTTCTTCTCGTTGAACCACGGCCCTAAGTGGATTGACGCCCGGCTTAGCCTCGCATCGCGCAGGACGCGCGAGGAGCATGGATTAGCCGCCCACTGCAAACGTGCAGTTTTGCCTCAGTCGATCCCACTATTTGATAAAAAATAGTCATACGACTGTTTTTATGACTTTGCTTGAGAGGCAAACGTTTGTCCAGACAGAGTGCGCGTGCCGGCGAGCAAGTTTGCAATGTTTAACAATCGCGCTGCGACCGCCCGTAGACGTCTCGCATGGGATTATCGAAAGGGAGCAATGAGAGCCTGACTAGACGGCCTCGGCGCACAGACTGCCCTTCAACACAAGGAACACGAGGTCGATGTCGCGATACGTCAGGGCACGCGCGATATCGACGGAACGGCTCAATGCGTGTCACCAAGCTCATAGCCGGTACTGCGCCCCCCACCCTCCGACTTTCTCAATACACCGCGCATGAGCAAATCGTTGATGTCGCGCAGCGCCGTATCGGGCGAGCATTTCGCGATTGCCGCCCATTTGCTCGACGTGAGCTTGCCTTCAAAACCGTCCAGCAGCCGGTTGAGCAGCTTGACCTGCCGTTCGTTCAACGACGCACCCAGCCAGTGCTGCCAAAAGCGGGCCTTGACGAGCACGGCGTCGAGCGTGAGCTGGGCTTCGGCGATCGCCCGACCCAGCGTGGCGAGAAACCAGGCCAGCCACTCGCCGATGTCGAGCGTGCCCCGTTGGGTTCGCTCCAGCATCGCGTAATAAGCCGAGCGCTCGCGCTGAATCTGCGCCGACAGACTATAGAAGCGCTGCGGGCTGCCGTCGGCACGCGCCAACAGCAGATCGCCGATGGCTCTCGCCATCCGGCCATTGCCGTCGTCGAATGGATGCAACGTCACGAACCATAGATGTCCAATGCCTGCCCTGATCAGCGGCGGCTCGTGCGAAGGCGCATTCACCCACGCCAGGAAGCGGGCCATTTCGGCCGGCAGGCGTTCCGCCGGCGGCGCTTCGAAGTGGACCCGCTGCCGGCCGATCGGTCCGGACACGACTTGCATGGGCCCCTGCGCATCATTGCGCCAACGCGCCACGGAAATCTTCGAGAGGCCCGAATAGCCCATCGGAAATAAGGCGCCATGCCACGCAAACAAACGCTCGCACGTGAGCGGTGCATCGCAGCCGATAGTCGCGTCCATCACCATATCGACCACGCCATCGACATACCGGTCCACCGGAGCCAATGCGCCGATGTCGACGCCGAGACGGCGAGCAATGGACGAGCGCACTGAGCCGATGTCGAGGCGCTCGCCCTCGATTTCGCTCGTCTTCACCACGTCGTTGGTCAAGGCCGTAAGGCTCGCTTGAGCCCGCAACGCGCCCCCGACATCGGTGAGTCGTCCAAGCAAAACGCCTTGGGCACGACTGACCTCGGCCAGAGGCTGCGTCAGTTCCCCGAGGTCATAGCGCCACCGCGGCCAATCGTCGCGCTGCCAAATGTAGGTGCAATCTCCGCAATTCATGCGGAGATTATTGGGGTTAATCTCCGCAAGCGCAACCATCCGCTGCGTGGTTCGCTACTGCGCGTCGTCAGGACACTGCAAGTTGCAGCCGTCCGGATCGCCAAGGTCGCCCTTCTTGCGCATTTTGCTGGTGCGTGTTTGGTATTTCTTAGACGGCGCCGACGCGGCGAATTCCAATTGCGGATGCTCTTGGATCCGGAATTGATCCTGCAAGATGCCGCCGGGCACGCCAGGCGTATTTTGGGCAAACGCCAGCGATGCCACCGCCGACAGCACGCCGGCCGCCGCCACGCCAACACACAGGTTAAAAAGAGATTTCATAGCGATTGAGCGCCGGCTGGCGCGATCCAGGTCAGTCGAATACAAGGGAACCGTAAGCGTAACGCAGAACCCTCGCCGGTTGCAGGTAACCGTGTTACCGCCGTAATGGGCGCCGGACGGCCCCGAGCGCCCGCATGGCGCTCCCGCGTCCGGCTAGGCCGTATCCGGCGCCCCGGACAACGCCGCGCCCCGCAAGCCCGTCGTCACATCGACAAGCTCGCCGCAGTGTGTGGGGTCGTAGCCTTCGAGCGCCGCCACGCCCGCCCGGAACTCGTCGCTGCGCAGCACCGTGAGCGCCGCTGCGAGCGGCGGCGCCGCCAGCCGCGCGCGATCGCACGCGAAGTAGTAATCCTCGTCGACCACCGGCACGAAATCGAGCCCGAAATGGTACGCGGCCGGGGCCACCCCAAAGCCGGCATCGGCCATGCCGCTCGCGACGAACGCCGCGATCGCCGTGTGCGTCAGCTCAGTCGACGCATAGCCGTTAATCCGCTCCGGATCGATGCCGATACTGTTCAATGCGAGATCGACCAGCAACCGCGTACCGGAACCGGGCTGGCGATTCACGAAACGGATGTCCGGGCGGGCGAGATCGTCAAGGCCATGGATGCCCTTCGGGTTACCCTTGGTGAGAAACAACCCCTGCTTGCGCGCCGTCAAATAGACGAGCACGTGACGCCTCGGATCGAGCCAACGCCGATAGATATCCGCGCAGAGCTCGCGGAACGCACCGCGCGGCAGGTGAAAACCCGCGAAATCGCATTCGCCGCGCGCCAGCGCCGCAACGGCTTCCGCACTTTCGCGATATTTGATATCCACTGAACCGGCCGACTGCCCGTGCAGCCGCGCGACGAGGGCCGCCACCGCGTAGCCGTGCGATGCATGAATGCGCGTCGTGGCGCCGGCCCCCAGCTGCCGGTTCAATTCCGCACTCACGTCGTTCGCCAGCTGCTGCAACGGGCCGTCGAGCCGATCCACGCACAGACGCTGCGCCTGCACGACCGCCCGGCCCAACGCCGACAGCGCCGAGCCCTTGCCGCGTTCCTTCGTAATCAGCTCGCCGCCGAGCCGAGCCTCGAGCGCGCGCAACACCCCCCATGCATGCCGGTACGACAGCTGCCGTTCGCCGGCTGCCTGGGCGATGCTGCCCGTCTCGTCCACCAGCGCGAGCAGCGGCACGATATCCGTCAAGCTCGCCTCCCGGCCTGCGCTGTCGCGTACGACCAATTGCGCGACGCATTTGATCTCAATCATTTATGAACTCGGATTTCCTATTGCACAACGCATAACCCGCGCCTATTGTTCCAGAACAACGGCTAGAGCCGAGCATATATGCACGCCATATGACGAGCAAGTGCATATTGATGGAGTCTAAGAGGAGCCCCACCTTGGAACCTGCCAGCGCCGCGGCGCCGGACGAACTCGTTCGCCGGCATGCTTCGCCGGGCGCATCGCTGATCGCGGTGCTGCACGCCATTCAAGACGATGCGGGCTTTGTCCCGCCCGAAGTCGTCGCGCCGCTGGCGCGCGTCTTCAACCTTTCGCGCGCCGAAGTGCATGGCGTCGTCACCTACTATCACCATTTCCGCACGCACCCGAGCGCGCCCGTCGCGATCGCGTTGTGTCGCGCGGAGGCATGCCGCAGCATGGGCACCGAGGCATTGGCCCGGCACATCGAAGGCCGCACCGGCTGCCGCTTCGATGCGGCGCGGGCCGCCGGCCACACGGCCGGCAACGGCAATGACCAATCCGGCTCCGGGCCCCACGGTGAAGTCGAACTCGAAACGGTCTACTGCCTCGGCCAATGCGCGTTGTCGCCTTCGATGACGATCAACGGGGCTTTGCACGTAAAAGTGACGCCTGAGAAGTTCGACGCATTGTTCGCGCAAGCGCAGTCCGAGGCGGCATCGAACCTCGCCCAGCCGAAGGAGAGCGCATGACGACGCGTGTTTTCGTTCCTTGCGATTCTTCGGCGCTGGCGCTCGGCGCCGATGCCATCGCCGACGCGATCGTGCAAGAAGCGGCTCGCCGCTCGCTATCCGTCGAAGTCGTCCGCAACGGTTCGCGCGGCCTGCTTTGGCTCGAACCGCTCGTCGAGGTGCAAACCGGCCGCGGCCGCGTGGGCTACGGCAACGTCGAGCCACAGGACGTCGCATCGCTGTTCGACGCGGGGTTCCTGACGGGCGATGCCCACCCGCGCTCGGTCGGCATCGTCGACGAGATCCCCTATCTCAAGCAGCAGCAACGTCTGACGTTCGCGCGCCTGGGGCTGACCGATCCGCTTTCGATCGACGATTACCTCTCGCACGGCGGGCTGGCCGGTCTGAAAATCGCGCTGGCCATGAGCGCGGAAGCCGCATGTGAGACGGTGCTCGAATCCGGTCTGCGCGGCCGCGGCGGTGCCGCGTTTCCGGCCGGCATCAAGTGGCGCACTGTCCGCGAGGCGAAGGCCGCGCAAAAGTACATCGTCTGCAATGCCGATGAGGGCGACTCGGGTACGTTCTCCGATCGCCTGGCCATGGAAGGCGACCCGTTTGCGCTGATCGAAGGCATGATCATCGCCGGTATCGCGACAGGCGCAACGCGTGGGTATATCTACGTGCGCAGCGAATATCCGCACTCGATCGCCATGCTGACGCGGGCCATCGATAAGGCACGAGCCGCCGGCTGGCTCGGCGAGCGGGTGCTCGCTTCCGAGCACCGTTTCGAGCTCGAAGTGGCCAAGGGCGCCGGCTCGTATGTCTGCGGCGAGGAAACCGCGCTGCTCGAATCGCTCGAAGGCAAGCGCGGCGTCGTTCGTGCGAAGCCTCCCGTTCCGGCGTTGTCGGGCCTCTTCGGCCAACCCACGGTCGTCAACAACGTCATTACGTTGGCGACGGTGCCGATCATCTTCGCGCGCGGCGCGGCGTTCTATCGCGATTTCGGCATGGGCCGCTCCCGTGGCACGCTGCCGTTCCAGCTCGCCGGCAACATCAAGCGCGGCGGCCTCGTCGAGCTGGCCTTCGGCGTGACGCTACGCGAACTTGTCGAAACATTCGGTGGCGGCACCGCGAGCGGCCGCCCGGTGCGCGCCGTCCAGGTGGGCGGCCCGCTCGGCACCTACCTGCCCGAAAGCCAGTGGGACATTCCGATGGACTACGAGGCGTACGCGCAGGTCGGAGCCGTCATCGGGCACGGTGGGCTCGTCGTGCACGACGACACCTCGAACCTAGCCGAACTCGCGCAGTACGCGATGCATTTCTGCGCCGTCGAATCGTGCGGCAAGTGCACGCCGTGCCGCATCGGCTCGACCCGTGGCGTCGAGGTCATCGCGCGCATTCGCGAAGGCGATACCTCGGAAAAGCAGATCACGCTGCTGCGTGACTTGTGCGACACGATGGTGTCCGGTTCGCTCTGTGCGATGGGCGGGATGACGCCCTACCCCGTCCTGTCCGCCCTTGACCATTTCCCCGAAGACTTCGGTCTTCGTCCCGCTGTGCCGAAAGCGGCCGCGGCTTGAGATTGACGGAGCCTCACATGTCCGATGCATCCGCCCGTACCCCTTCCTCCTCGATGAATTCGGGGGGCTGCGGCTCGGCTAACTGCGCGTGCCGATCGAGCACGGCTGGCCCGCTCGACGACACCGATTACGGCACCCCGCGCCGGCATGCCGACACCGATGTCACGCTCGAGATCGACGGTTGCAGCATTACCGTACCGGCAGGTACGTCCGTCATGCGCGCCGCGATCGAAGCCGGGGTGAACGTCCCGAAACTGTGCGCGACCGATTCGCTCGAACCATTCGGCTCCTGCCGCCTGTGTCTCGTCGAAATCGAAGGCAAACGCGGCTATCCCGCTTCGTGCACGACGCCCGTCGAAGCCGGCATGCGCGTGCGCACGCAAAGCGATCGGCTGCAAGCGCTGCGGCGCAACGTGATGGAGCTTTACATCTCCGATCACCCGCTCGACTGCCTGACCTGTCCCGCCAACGGCGACTGCGAACTGCAGGACATGGCCGGTGTGGTCGGCCTGCGCGAAGTGCGCTACGGCTTCGACGGCGCCAATCACTTGAAGGACGTCAAGGACGAATCGAATCCGTACTTCACCTACGATCCGTCCAAGTGCATCGTCTGCAATCGCTGCGTGCGCGCCTGCGAGGAAACGCAAGGGACCTTCGCCTTGACTATCGCCGCGCGCGGTTTCGAATCGCGCGTGGCAGCAAGCCAAAACCAACCGTTCATGGAATCGGAGTGCGTGTCGTGCGGCGCCTGTGTGGCCGCTTGCCCGACCGCCACGCTCGTCGAGAAGACCGTCACGTTCTCCGGCCAGCCCGAGCACTCGGTTGTGACGACGTGCGCCTATTGCGGGGTGGGCTGCTCGTTCAAGGCCGAAATGAAGGGCTCGCAAGTCGTACGCATGACCCCTCACAAGAACGGTCAAGCGAATGAAGGCCACGCCTGCGTGAAAGGCCGCTTCGCGTGGGGCTACGCCACGCACAAGGATCGTATTACCACGCCGATGATCCGCGCCAAGATCACCGACCCGTGGCGCGAGGTGAGCTGGGAGGAAGCGATCGCCTATGCGGCTTCCGAGTTCCGCCGCATTCAAACGAAGCACGGGCGCGACTCGATCGGCGGCATTACGTCGTCGCGCTGCACGAACGAAGAGACCTATCTCGTTCAGAAGCTCGTGCGCGCCGCCTTCGGCAACAACAACGTCGATACCTGCGCGCGCGTCTGTCATTCGCCCACAGGCTATGGTCTCAAAACGACGATCGGTGAATCGGCCGGCACGCAGACGTTCGCGTCCGTCGCACAGGCCGACGTCGTCATGGTGATCGGCGCGAATCCCACCGACGGCCACCCTGTTTTCGGCTCGCGGCTCAAGCGGCGGCTGCGCGAAGGCGCGAAGCTCATCGTCGCGGATCCGCGGCGGATCGATCTCGTCGACGGCCCGCACGTCAAGGCCGACTTCCATCTGCAACTGCGCCCCGGCACCAACGTCGCGCTCGTGAACGCCCTTGCGCATACGATCGTGACCGAGGGCCTGCTGAACGAAACGTTCATCGCGGAGCGCTGCGAGCCGCTGGCCTTCGAACAGTGGCGTGCGTTCGTCGCCAAACCCGAGAACTCGCCCGAAGCGACGGCCGAAATCACCGGCGTACCGGCGCCGCTCCTGCGCGAAGCCGCACGCCTGTATGCGACGGGTGGCAATGCGGCGATCTACTACGGCCTCGGCGTCACCGAGCACGCACAAGGCTCGACGATGGTCATGGGCATCGCGAACCTGGCCATGGCGACGGGCAATATCGGCCGCGAAGGCGTCGGCGTCAATCCGCTGCGCGGCCAGAACAACGTGCAAGGTTCGTGCGATATGGGCTCGTTCCCGCACGAGCTGCCCGGGTACCGCCATATCGGCGGCGATGAAGTGCGCCATCAATTCGAGGCGGCCTGGGGCGTCGATCTGCAAGCCGAACCGGGCCTGCGCATCCCCAATATGTTCGACGCGGCGCTCGACGGCAGCTTCAAGGGGCTGTACTGCCAGGGCGAGGACATCGTTCAATCGGATCCCGACACGCAGCACGTCGCCGCTGCCCTCACGGCGATGGAATGCATCGTCGTGCAGGACATTTTCCTGAACGAAACGGCCAAGTATGCGCACGTGTTCCTGCCGGGCTCGTCGTTTCTCGAAAAGGACGGCACGTTCACGAACGCCGAACGCCGGATCTCGCGCGTGCGGCGCGTCATGCCGCCGCTCGCGCGGTATGCCGATTGGGAAGTCACGCTCATGTTGTCCCGCGCGCTCGGCTATGAAATGGACTACGCGACGCCGTCGGAGATCATGGACGAAATCGCCGCGCTCACGCCGACGTTCCATGGGGTGTCGTACGCGTTGATCGACCGGCTCGGCAGTGTGCAATGGCCTTGCAACGAGCAGGCGCCCGAGGGCACGCCGACGATGCACGTCGACGAATTCGTACGCGGCAAGGGCAAATTCGTCATTACGCAATTTGTCGCGTCGCGCGAGAAGGTGACGAGGCGCTATCCGCTCTTGCTGACGACGGGCCGCATCCTCTCGCAGTACAACGTGGGCGCGCAGACGCGCCGCACGGAGAACTCACGCTGGCACGAGGAGGATCGTCTCGAGATCCATCCTCACGACGCCGAGGAACGCGGGATCAAGACGGGCGATTGGGTCGGCATCGAATCGCGTGCGGGGCAAACGGTGCTGCGCGCGCTCGTGAGCGAGCGGATGCAGCCCGGCGTCGTCTATACGACGTTCCACTTCCCCGAGTCGGGTGCGAACGTCATAACGACGGATAGCTCGGATTGGGCGACGAACTGCCCCGAGTACAAAGTGACAGCCGTGCAGGTGCAGCCGGTCGCGCAGCCGTCGCAGTGGCAGCAGCACTATGAACGCTTCAATGAAACGCAGCTCGAATTGCTGCGCGAACGCGAGCGCTCCCTGGCCGAAGCGGCAGGCGGAAAATGAGTGTGCTTCCCGGTGACCTGAGACGGACGAACCCAGACGAGCGGCAATGAACATCGAGCATTTGATCGAAATGGCGAATCAGATCGGCGAGTTTTTCGCGTCGATGCCCGATCGCGAGGAAGCGCTGGCCAGCATCGCCGATCACATCCGGCGTTTTTGGGAGCCGCGCATGCGGCGCGCGATCCTCGCGTCGCTCGACGATCCGGCTGCGAGCGAGGCAATGTCGCCGATCGTACGCGAGGCGCTTACGCGTGCGCGACAGGCGCTGACGCCGCAAGCGGCGGCGTGAGCCACTGAGCGGCGCGCGCCGCCGCCGGAAGCATCACAGGCCGCCATGACGGGCCGGTGCGTTCGGTACCGCCCGCCTATGCGGCGCATACGGCTCAGCCCGCCCGACGCACACTCGCGAACCACGTTTCGCAATGCCGTGCGAGTGCGCTCGCATCGGAAGCGGCCCGCCCGCGCGCGCCGATGTAGCCGTCAGGCCGCAGCAGATAGAACGCGGGCCGCGTCCGCCCATAGGCGTGCATCAGCGAGGCGCCATCGTCCTCGCCTGCATCCGTCACACGCCAGATCCGTACCGCGCCGGCAAGCGCAGTCTCGATCGTCGCACTCAAGCGATCGAGTTCGGGATCGGCCCTGACGGCGGGTACGTCGTGCGCGTCCAGCGCAGCGTCCGCACCGGCCGGCCATTCCACCAGGATGAACAGCGAAAAGAACGCTGGATCATGGAGATCGTACAAGCGCCCTGTCCCGGGCGCCCGCCCGAGCGGACCATCCACGACGCGAACGAACGCATCGGGCGCGCGTTCGCCCGCCCGCGGGCCCCCATCGAGTACACGCTCGAGCGTGAGCGGGCTGCGCCGGTATTGAATCGCCAATTCGCTCACCATCAACCGCGCCGCGTCGCGCAGCGGACCGAACGCCGCCAGCACCGGCATCACGCGCTCGCGCAATAGCTTCAACGGTCCGCGCTCGGCCTCGGCCAACTGCGTAATGAATGCGGTCTGGCGCAGCACGTCACGCTCGATCGGATGGCGTTCGATCTGATAGGTGTCGAGCAACGGTTCGCCCGCGCGCCCGGCCACGGCGCACGCCAGTTTCCAACCCAGGTTCAACGCTTCCTGGATGCCCGTATTCATGCCCTGCGCGCCGGCGGGACTATGCACATGCGCCGCATCCCCGGCGAGGAACACGCGCTGTGTGCGCAGCCGCTCGACCATGCGGCTGTTGATGTGAAAAAAGCTGGACCAGCCGAGTGCCGACATCATCAAGGGGTGATGCACACGTCGCGTCGCGACCATGCGGCACAGGTCGAGCGAGGGCACCCCATTCGCGCCATCAGCGTGCGCTTTGGCGTGGCCATCGACGGCAGGCGCCGGACCCTGCGGCGCGGCCGCCGATGCAGGCCCCACCTGCACCGCCTCAGGCATGGCCGCGCCATCGAGCAGGGCGGCGGTGTTATCGGCAATGAGGCGATGACGGCCCGCCCCCATCGGGATGATCCCAGCCAACCCCTCGGCTGACGCGAACAAGTGGAATTCGTCGTCCGACAAATCGGAATCGACTTGCAGATCGGCGAGCATGAACGTCTGCTCGAGTGTCTGCCCTGTAAAGCTCAAGCCGAGCAGATGACGCACCGTGCTATGCGCACCGTCAGCGCCCACCACGTAGGCCGCGCGGCACGTTTCCTGCCGGCCGCCGGCATGGGTGAGTTGCACTTCGACGTGCGCGGCATCCTGCCGTAACCCGATCAGCTCGACACCGCGCTCAATCTCCACCCCGAGCGCCGCGAGGTGTTCGGCAAGCACCCGCTCCGTCACCGATTGCTCCAAACAGAGCAAGTAGGGATACCGGGTTTGCAACGGATCGAAATCGAGCCGCGCCAGCCGCGTGCCGTTCGAATAAAGATTGGCGGCGCGCAGCCGGTGGCCCAGCTCGAGAAAAGGCTCGATGATCCGATGCTGCTCGAAGAGCTCCAGCGTACGCGCCTGAATGCCGACCGCTCGCGAATGCGCGGCGGGAAGCGGCGCCCGATCGATGAGCCGCACGCTGATGTGCGCCCGCGCCAAACTCATCGCGCAGGCGAGCCCGGTCGGCCCAGCCCCCACGACCAGCACCGGCAGCGCGTTGACGTTGACGGCGGCCATGCTTGTCCTCCGGCGAACCATGAGATCCCGCCAAGTGTACGCCGGCCATCCCGTATCGGGGTTCGAACTCGCCCCACCCAATGTCGCAGGCAGGCCATCAGGCGGCCTCGTCGCCGACGCGGGCGCCCCGCCGTCCGAGTGTGGGACAATGCCGCGTTTGTGCCAACGCCCTGCGTCATGGATCCCTTATTTGCGCGCGCCTACGCGGCGCATCGTGACGGGCGGCTCACCGAGGCCGAGCGCGATTACCGCGCCACGCTCGACGCCGATCCCGTCCATACGGACGCCCTTCATCTGTTAGGGGTCCTTCGTCACCAGCAAGGCCGTCACGAGGAAGCCGTCGATCTCGTCGGCCGAGCCGTGGCACTGCGCCCGGACGATGCAGGGCTGCAACTGAACCTCGGCAATGCACTGAAGGCGCTCGGCAGGCTCGACGGCGCGATCGAGCGCTTTCGCAACGCACTCTCGCTCGCGCCCGAATTTCCGCTGGCGCACTACAACCTGGGCAATGCCTATGCCCTGGCGGGGCGCCACGCCGATGCCGTCGACGCATTCGAGCGCTCGTTGCGGTTGCAGCCGAACGATGCCTCGACCTACAACAATCTCGGCAATGCGCTGCATGCGATCGGCCGCAGCGACGAAGCGATCGCGGCGTTTTCCCGCGCGCTCGCTTTGCGCCCGGGCCACGCCGGGGCGCACAACAACCTCGGCATGGCGCTCGCCGCGCTTGGCCGCCCCGACGAAGCAATCGATCAGTTTCGCGCAGCGCTCGCGGCACAGCCGAACTACGTCGCCGCGCATTTCAATCTCGGCAATACGCTCGATGCTGTCGGCCGTCACGCGCAAGCGTGCGCCGTGTTCGAGGCCGCGCTGGCGCTGCAAAGCGCATTTCCGCCCGCCTTGCTCGGCTTGGGCAACGCCCTCGCCGCGCAGGGCCGGCACGCCGAAGCCGTCCCCCGCTTCGAGCGTGCCGTCGGCCTCGATCCGCAACTGGCGCTCGCCTGGCTCGGCCTCGGCAACGCGCACCACGCGCTCGGTGCCCACGACGCGGCGCTGCGCGCGTTCGATCAAGCGCTGCGGTTACGGCCCGACCTGGCCTCGGCACAACTGAATCGCGCGCTGACGCTACTGACGCTGGGCGATCTCGCGCGCGGCCTGCCCGCCTACGAATCGCGCCTCGCGATCGCATCGGGAGCCGCCGCCGATGCCGGCACGGCCGTCGATACGCCTGCCCTGCCACGCTGGCGCGGCGAACCGATCGGCGAACGCACGTTGTTGATCGAGGCCGAGCAAGGCTTCGGCGACACGCTGCAGTTCCTGCGCTTCGTGCCGCTCGCCTGCGAACGCGCGAGCCGCGTCGTGCTGACGGTGCAACGCGAGCTCGCGCCACTCGTCGCCCCGCTCGCCAAGGATTGGCGCATCGCGCTGACGATCGCCGGCGAGACACGGCCGAAAGCCGATTTGCACTGCCCGCTGCTGAGCCTGCCGCTCGCACTCGGCACGACGCTCGATACGCTGCCGCCCGCCCGTCGCTATGTCGACGTTCCGCCCGCCTACCGCCGCCGCTGGCGCGGCTCGCTTGGGGGCCATGCGAAGATCAAGATCGGGCTTGCATGGTCAGGCCGGATTCAGGCGCAGGAAAATCGCGCGATGCCCGTCGCCACGCTCGCGCCGCTATTCGCGCTGAAGGGGATCGATTGGCTCGTGCTTCAACCCAATTTGAGCGACGACGACGAAAACGCGCTCGATACGTTGGCACGCACGGCCTCGATCCACCGCTTCGGCACGCGTATCAGTGACTTCGCCGATACGGCCGCGATTGTCGACCGGCTCGATGCGATCGTCTCGATCGATACGTCGATCGCCCACTTGGCCGGAGCGCTCGGCAAGCCGCTTTGGCTCATGCTGCCGTTTGCAGCCGATTGGCGCTGGTTCACGAATACGGATCGCAGCCCGTGGTATCCCAACGCGCGGCTCGTGCGGCAACCTTCGCCAGGGCAATGGGCGCCCGTGGTGGAAGCCGTCGCTCAGGCGTTGTCGCGCGAGCTGTCCGACCGATAAAAGACGCGCCGCGAGAAGCGCAAGAAGCGCAAGAAGCGCAAGAAGCGCAAGAACGCGAGCGTATCAGCGCGCGCCGCCGCGCTCGCGGATTTGCGGCCATGCGAGCTTCATGTAATAGAGCATCGACCAGATCGTGAGCACCGCCGCGAGGTAGATGAGCCACTCGCCCCACACACGCGTATCGATGGCCAGCGTCCCGCCAAGCGGGACCGTACCGTAATACAACAGCATGGGAATGGCCACCATCTGGCAAGCCGTCTTGAACTTGCCGAGCTGATTGACGGCGACGCTCTTTGACGCACCGATCTGTGCCATCCATTCGCGCAGCGCGGAAATAGCGATTTCGCGCCCGACGATCACAAGGGCGATCGCCGACTGGATGCGGGTGAGTTGTACCAGCATGAGCAAGGCGGCCGTCACCATGAGCTTGTCGGCCACCGGATCGAGAAACGCGCCGAATGCCGAGGTCTGGTTCCATTTACGCGCGAGATAGCCGTCGAACCAATCGGTCAACGCCGCCAGCACGAAGATCACCGCCGCGGCCATATTGCGATCGCCGCCGCTCATCATCGAATCGGGCAAGTAAAAAACGCCGACTACGAGCGGAATCAGGACGATCCGCAGCCATGTCAGAAAGATCGGAAAGTTGAACGGCATGGACGATGGCAGGCGTTGGAGTAAGGGAGGGGATCAAGGAGACGCCATTGTGCCGCGTCGCCGCACCCGCCACAAGCCGAGCACCCGGGCTCGCGTGATGCCGGGCCGGCGACGGCGCGGGCCAGTTCGCGCTGAGGAGGCCGCACCAAAGGCATCAGCGGTGCCAACAACGCGCGCCGCCGCCCGGCGGTCAAATGGGGCGATTCCCTATCGAAGTACCTTGCGGGACTGAGCACTAGTGACTGGGCACTAATGGAGTTGCCGGTAAATCTGCTCGGCGAGCGCGTGCGAGATGCCTTCCACACTCGCCAAATCTTCGACGCTCGCCGCCACCACGCCGCGCAAGCCGCCGAAACGTGCCAGCAGCCGTTGCCGCCGCTTGGCACCGACGCCTTCGAGTTCCTCGAGCCGCGACGTTTGACGCGCCTTCGCGCGTTTCGCCCGCATGCCGGTGATCGCGAAGCGATGCGCTTCGTCGCGGATCTGTGCCACGAGCATCAGCGCCGCGCTTTCCTTCCCCAGTTCCAGCGCCGCGCGACCGTCCGCGAACACGAGCGTTTCCAATCCGACCTTGCGGCCCTCGCCCTTCGCCACCCCCACCAGCATCGAGCGGTCGAGCCCGAGTTCGGTAAAGACTTGGCGCGCGACTTCGACCTGCCCCTTGCCGCCGTCGATCAGCACGATGTTGGGCAAGATACCGCCGCCCGTGACGGTTTCAGGCGATTCGGACGATTCGGTCGATGCGGTCGATTCGACGGGTCCGGCCGCCGGCTCAGGAACGGACGCGGCCTCCTGTTGCGCGGCTCGCGCCTGTTCCTCGGCGCTCTCCGCCGCCTGCAGCGCCAGCTTCTCATAGCGGCGCGTGAGCACTTGCCGCATCGCCGCGTAATCGTCGCCCGGTGTGATGCCCGTGATGTTGAAGCGCCGGTATTCGCCCGTCTGCATCTTGTGATCGCGATAGACGACGCACGACGCTTGCGTCGCTTCGCCCATCGTGTGGCTGATGTCGAAGCATTCGATGCGCAAATGCGCCAGATCGTCGCACTCCATGCCGAGCACGTCGGCCAGCGCCCGCGTGCGCGCTTGCTGCGAACCGCGCTCCGATAGCAGCCGCGCGAGCGCGAGACGCGCGTTTTGCTCGGCCATCCCGAGCCACACGCGCCTTTGGCCCTGCGGCTGACGCACGATGACGACCTTGTGCCCCGCCTGCTCGGCCAACAGATCGACGAGCTCACGGTTGGCGGGCGCATGGCTCACGACGAGCACCGGCGGAATACGGTTGCCGAGGTAGTGTTGCGCGATAAACGCTTCGAGCACTTCCGTTTCGATGCCGGGTTCGAGGGGCACAGCGTCCTCGGCCAGATCGGCAGGGCCGGCCGGTTCGCCCGACGCCTCGGAATCGGGTGAGCCGGTCCGCCCACTCTCCTCGTCCGATTCGATGCCTGCGGTTGGATCAGACAGGGGGGCGGGCGTCGCCGGTTTCTGCACGTGCTGCGCTTGCGTTTCCGAGTCCCGTTCCGCTTGAGGGTACTGGGCGAATTCATCGCGTGCGGTATCGACATCGGCTTCGTCCGCCGCTGCATCCGCATCCGCTGCTTCATCGCCCGCGAATCCGCTTTCGACGTGCGCCGGAAAATAGGCTTTGTCGCCCAGATGCCGCCCGCCTCGCACCATGGCGAGATTGACGCAGACTCGTCCACCCAGTGCGACGACGGCGAGGATATCGACATCGCTGTCGCCCCCCACTTCGATTGCCTGCTGATGCAGGACCGTGGAAAGCGAACTCATCTGATTGCGCACGGCCGCGGCTTGCTCGAATTTGAGTTCGGCCGCGAACGCATGCATCTTGGTTTCGAGCTCCTTCATCACCTCGTTTTGCCGGCCCAGCAGAAAGCGCGAGGCGTTCGAGACGTCGCGGGCGTAGTCCTCTTCGCTGATCGCGCCGACGCACGGCGCCGTGCAACGCCCGATCTGATGGAGCAGACAGGGCCGCGTCCGATTGTTGAAGACGGAGTCCTCGCAGGTGCGCAACTGGAACACGCGCTGCAGGATCTGAATGCTTTCCCGTACGGCCCAAGCACTCGGGAACGGCCCGAAATACTGGTTTTTCTTGTCCACCGCACCGCGGTAGTAGGCCATGCGCGGGAACGCGTGGCCTGTCAGCTTCAGATACGGGTACGATTTGTCGTCCCGAAACAGGATGTTGTAGCGCGGCGCCAGCGCCTTGATCAGATTGTTTTCGAGCAGCAGCGCCTCAGCCTCCGAACGCGTCACCGTCGTCTCGATGCGAGCGATACGCGTAATCATCATCGCGATGCGCGGCGAAACCTGCGTCTTCGTGAAATAGCTCGAGACACGCTTCTTCAGATCGCGCGCCTTGCCGACGTACAGGACGTTCTCCTGCGCGTCGTAATAGCGATACACGCCCGGCAGGTGCGGCAATTGGGCGAGAAACTTCTTCGGTTCGAAAGGCGGGGGTTGTACGTCGGAATCGGTCATGCGCGTCATATAGGAAACGCCGCGCTCAACTTGGGAGCAGCGTGCTTTAGAATCCGCAGTTTAGACCATTTGGGCACGCGTTCGCGCCGCCGGCCCTGCTGGCCGACATCCGCGCCGCCGCCCGCTTCCCGCCATGTCCGCGATCCGTCCTGCCCATCCGGCCGAACACGACATACGAAACCCGCAACCGGCCCCCGCGCCCGCCGACACGCTTTATTGCGACCTCTTTTGCGCCGTCATCGACAACTTCGGCGATATCGGCGTGTGCTGGCGTCTGGCCCGCCAGCTGTCGTCCGAATACGGCTGGCAGGTGCGCTTGCTCGTGGACGATCTGCATACGTTC
>NZ_JBQCDN010000303.1:0-2389 GCF_051961175.1 Trinickia sp.
GCGGCAATGCTCCGTACGTTGAAGAACTGTACGAGCAATATCTAGATAACCCGGCGTCCGTCCCCGAAAACTGGCGCGAATACTTCGATGCGTTGCAAAACGTGCCTGCCTCGGACGGCAGCGCGGCAAGCGACGTGGCCCATGGCCCCATCGTCGAATCGTTCGCCCAGCGCGCGAAGGCCAATGCCTTCATCCCGCGCGAGGCCGCAGCAGGCGGGAATCTCGCCACCGCGCGAAAGCAAGTCCACGTCCAGTCGCTGATCAGCGCTTATCGCTTCCTCGGCTCCCAGTGGGCCAATCTCGATCCGCTCAAGCGCCGCGAGCGCCCCGCCATTCCCGAGCTCGAACCTGCGTTCTACGACTTCACCGAAGCCGACATGGACCAGACGTTCAGCGCGAGCAATCTCTATCTGGGATTCGAGCAAGCGTCGCTGCGCGACATCGTCAAGGGCCTGCGCGATACGTACTGCGGCACGATCGGCGCCGAATTCATGTACATCAGCGATCCGGAACAGAAGCGCTGGTGGCAGGAAAAGCTCGAATCGATCCGCGCCACGCCGGCTTTCACGGCAGATAAAAAGAAGCACATCCTCAATCGCCTGACGGCAGCCGAAGGGCTTGAACGCTACCTGCATACGAAGTACGTCGGTCAGAAGCGCTTCTCGCTCGAAGGCGGTGAAAGCTTCATCGCCTCGATGGATGAAGTCGTTCGTCACGCAGGCGCGAAGGGCGTGCAGGAAATCGTCATCGGCATGGCCCACCGCGGCCGCCTGAACGTGCTCGTGAACACCCTCGGCAAGATGCCGTCGGACTTGTTCGCCGAATTCGAAGGCAAGCACGTCGACGATCTGCCGGCCGGCGACGTGAAGTACCACAAGGGCTTCTCGTCGGACGTCGCCACCGATGGCGGCCCCGTGCATCTGTCGCTCGCGTTCAACCCGTCGCACCTCGAAATCGTCAACCCGGTGGTCGAAGGCTCGGCCAAGGCGCGGATGGATCGCCGCGGCGACGACAACGGCTTGCAAGTGCTGCCCGTGCAGATCCACGGCGATGCGGCTTTTGCGGGCCAGGGCGTCGTGATGGAAACGCTGAACCTCGCGCAAACGCGCGGCTACGGCACGCACGGCACGCTGCACATCGTCATCAACAATCAGATCGGCTTCACCACGTCCGATCCGCGCGATGCGCGCTCGACGCTGTACTGCTCGGACGTCGTCAAGATGATCGAAGCGCCGGTGCTGCACGTGAACGGCGACGATCCCGAAGCCGTCGTGCTGGCCACGCAGATTGCGATCGATTTCCGGATGCAGTTCCACAAGGATGTCGTGCTCGACATCGTCTGCTTCCGCAAGCTCGGTCACAACGAGCAGGACACACCGGCTGTGACGCAGCCGCTGATGTACAAGAAGATCGCCCAGCACCCGGGTACGCGTGCCCTGTACGCTGAAAAGCTCGTGCAGCAAGGCGTGATCACGGCTGAAGACGGCGAAAACTTCGTCAAAGCCTTCCGCCAGGCGATGGACGAAGGCCACCATACGATCGATCCGGTGCTCTCGAACTATAAGAGCAAGTATGCCGTCGATTGGGTGCCGTTCCTGAACCGCAAGTGGACCGATGCGGCCGATACGGCTGTGCCGCTGGCCGAGCTGAAGCGTCTGGCCGAGCGCATCACGACGGTGCCCGAGAATTTCAAGGTGCACCCGCTTGTCGAGCGCGTCGTGAACGACCGCCGTGCGATGGGCCGTGGCGAGGCGCCGCTTGATTGGGGTATGGGCGAGCACCTGGCATTCGCCTCGCTCGTCGCATCGGGCTACGCCGTGCGTCTGACGGGCCAGGATTCGGGCCGCGGCACGTTCACGCACCGTCACGCGGTGCTGCACGATCAAAACCGTGAGCGCTGGAACGACGGTACGTACATTCCGCTGCAAAACGTGGCGGAAGGGCAAGCCAAGTTCACGGTGATCGATTCGGTGCTGTCCGAAGAAGCCGTGCTCGGCTTCGAATACGGCTACTCGACGGCCGAGCCGAATACGCTCGTCGCCTGGGAAGCGCAGTTCGGCGATTTCGTCAACGGCGCGCAAGTCGTGATCGACCAGTTCATCTCGTCGGGCGAAGTGAAGTGGGGCCGCGTTTCCGGTCTCACGATGCTGCTGCCGCACGGCTATGAAGGCCAAGGCCCCGAGCACTCGTCGGCGCGTATCGAGCGCTTCCTGCAGCTGTGCGCCGAGCACAACATGCAAGTCGTTCAGCCCACGACGCCCGCGCAGATCTTCCATCTGCTGCGCCGTCAGATGATTCGGTTGTTCCGCAAGCCGCTCATCGTCTTCACGCCGAAGTCGCTGCTGCGTCACAAGGAAGCCGTGTCGGATCTGTCCGAACTGGCCAACGG
>NZ_JBQCDN010000304.1:0-31557 GCF_051961175.1 Trinickia sp.
GAAGGGCCCGCACGAACAGGAACAGGAGACGACGCGTGTCCGCTACGCTACGACATGGGGTGATACGAGAGGTGGGCCTGCGTGATGGCCTGCAGAGTATCCAGACGATCATTTCGACGGAGCGCAAGTGCGAATGGCTGCGCGATGCCGTTGCTTTAGGACAGCGGGAAATCGAAGTCGGCTCTTTCGTCCCGCCCAAGCTGTTGCCTCAAATGGCCGATACCGCCGAGGTGCTCACTTACGCGAAGACGCTGCCGGGGCTGTTCGTATCGGCATTGGTGCCCAATCTGAAGGGCGCCGAGCGTGCGCTCGAGGGCGGTGCGGATTTGATGATCCTGCCGGCTTCGGCTAGTCGCGCGCACAGCCTCGCCAACTTGCGCAAAACGCCTGACGAAGTGGTGGCCGAGTTTGCGCGTATCCGTGCGGTGCGTGATGCGTCGGGCCGAAAAACTGTGCTCGAAGGCGGCGTAGGCACGGCGTTCGGTTGCACGCTCCAAGGCGAGGTCAAAGCGGATGACGTGCTGCGGCTGATGCAGGGGCTCCTCGATGCGGGAGCCGACCGCGTGAGTCTCGCCGATACGGTCGGGTACGCCGATCCGGACGCGGTGAGCCGGCTCTTCGATCAGGCATTGAAAGTGGCCGGCGACAAGCTATGGTGCGGACACTTCCACGATACACGCGGGTTGGCGCTGGCCAATGTGCTGGCAGCCCTGAAGCTCGGCATTGCGCGCTTCGATGCCTCGCTCGCCGGTATCGGCGGCTGTCCTCACGCCCCGGGAGCCAGTGGCAACGCGAGTACCGAGGATCTTGCCTACATGCTCGAGTCCATGGGCATCGATACGGGTATCGACGTCGAAGCGCTGTTGCGTTTGAGAGCCAAGGTGGCGGATTGGCTGCAAGGCGAGTCGACCTATGGATCGCTCTGGCGCGCGGGCCTGCCGAAGACCTTCCGCTCGGCGCGCGTCGCGGCGCACGGCTGAGGGCTCATGCTTGAGCCAAGACCATGACACCATCCAACACACAGAACATGGGCACCCCCGACATCGTTCATTTCGACGGACGCATCCTGAGCCGCTCGGGCCCCGGCCAGGTCTGGCTATCCAGTCCTTCGACAGTAGCGGCCAGCGCCGTGGCCGGCTATATCATCAGTTTCGAACAGCTGCGTAGCCGGGGTACCGGCATCCGATGAAGGATCAATCCATGAACGCCTCCTCCACTACCGGTCTCCCGCTCGAGGGTTTGCGTGTTGTCGAATTCACCCATATGGTAATGGGGCCGAGCTGCGGGATGATCCTCGCCGACCTCGGCGCCGAAGTCATCAAGATCGAGCCGCCCGGGGGAGACAAGACGCGGCGGCTGCCAGGGCTCGGCATTGGCTTCTTTCGCAGTTTCAACCGGAACAAGAAGAGTGTCGTCATCGACATCAACACGCCCGAGGGCCTGGAGACGGCTTCCGAGCTGATCGCGCAGTCCGACATATTGCTCGAGAATTTTCGTCCCGGGCTGATGGATAAACTCGGTCTCGGGTATGACGCACTGTCCAAACTCAACCCGCGGTTGATCTATGTATCGCACAAGGGATTCCTGCCCGGGCCGTATGAAAACCGCCTGGCGTTGGATGAAGTGGTTCAGAACATGGCCGGGTTGACCTACATGACGGGCCCCAAGGGGCAGCCTTTGCGTGCGGGCACGTCCGTCAACGACATTATGGGCGGCATGTTCGGGGCCATTGGCGTGCTGGCCGCGCTGCGCGAACGCGATCGTACCGGCAAGGGGCAGGAAGTGCAGGCCGCGCTGTTCGAGAATTGCTGTCTGCTTGCCGCGCAGCACATGATGCAGTATCAGATGACGGGTGAGGCGCCGCCGCCGATGCCTTCGCGCGTCTCCGCATGGAGTGTGTACGACACGTTTACGGTGGCCGAGGAGCAGCAACTGTTTATCGGCGCTGTCAGCGATAAGCAGTTTCAAAGCCTATGCCAAGTCATCGAACGCCGCGATCTGGCCGAAGATGAAACGCTGTCCACGAATGCTCAGCGCGTGGCGCGTCGTCCCGAGCTGTTGAAGCGGCTGGGTGAGACACTCAGGCATCACAAGATGGAAGAACTGATGCCCAAACTGGAAGCCGCCGGTATTCCCTATGCACCGGTGATGCGGCCTGATCAATTGCTCGACGACCCGCATCTCATCGAAAGCGGCGGGCTGGCGGATATGGCGACGGACGACGGCGGTAACGCAAAGGTCGTGTTGTTGCCGCTGCTGATGGGCGGGCGCAGACCCGGCGTGCGCGCACCGTTGGCGCGGGTAGGCGAGCATAACGACGAAGTGCTCATGCGACTGGCGAGTGAGCGCGAGGCCGATCCCGGTCATTGATCCGCTCGGCACCACTGCACGCCGCGCATGGCGGCTCGCACGCACGCAGGATGGCGTTTGAACGGGCGCTCGGCATGGCCTCGGGCAGTGCCGTTGAAGCGAGTACGAGTGGCGCGCCGATGCGCACCAGACCCGCGGCACGATTGCGTACGTCGTCCGCCGCTTTTTCCGCGGCCTGCGCGTGGCGAAGCACTGTCTGCGCCGATGGCAGGTAGTCGCGCCCTGCGGCGCTCAGGCTCACGCGGCGCGTCGTTCGATCGAACAGCCGGAACCCCAATGTGGTTTCGAGTTCCGCCACCAGTTGACTCACTGCTTGCGCGGTCAGGCCGAGCCGATCGCCGGCGGCGCTGAAACTGTGATGATCAGCGACGGTGACGAAGGCTTCCAGCTGGCGAAGGGAGAGGCGGGCGAGTGGCATGACGCGATTATCAAGTAAACCTTGAAGATTGCGTCGGATTTGTTGATTGTTCGCCGCCGGCATCGGACGAGAAAATCACCGATCAAGACGTTGGAAGCGAATCTGGCGTGAACGCGCCATAGGAGGAGACAAGGCCATGCTCGCAGCAGATACCCATGCCGCGTTGGCGGACGAACTTCGGGAAGCCGAACGCACGCGCGTGCAGGTCCAGCACTTTTCGAAGCGCTATCCCGAGATGACGATCGAGGACAGCTATGAGATCCAGCGGCGCTGGATCGAGTCGGAACGCGCCGCGGGGCGTGCCGTCATCGGCCATAAGATCGGGCTGACATCGCGCGCCATGCAGATCGCATCGAGCATCACGGAGCCCGACTACGGCTCATTGCTCGACAGCATGCTGATTCAGGACGGGGCGGAAGTCGAGGCATCGCGTTTCATCGTGCCGAGATTGGAAATGGAGTTTGCGTTCATTCTCGGGCAACCGCTGCAAGGCCCTGGCACCACCGTTTTCGATGTCCTGCGGGCCACCGACTATATCGTGCCGGCGCTCGAGCTGATCGACGCGCGTATCGAACTGTTCGACCGCGAGACTAAGGTGCCGCGCAAGGTGCTGGACACCATCGCCGATAACGCCGCGAACGCGGGGATTGCGCTGGGCGGCCGGCCGATGAAGCCGGACGCGGTCGACTGGCGTTGGGCTGGCGCACTGCTGTTCAAGAACGGGGTGATCGAAGAATCCGGTTTGGGTGCAGCGGTGCTGGGTCATCCCGCCAACGGCGTCGCGTGGCTGGCCAACAAGCTCGCGCCGTACGGCGAAACGCTGCAGGCAGGCGAAATCGTCCTGGGCGGTTCATTCACCCGGCCGGTGGCCTGCGCGGTGGGCGACACGTTCCATGCCGACTATGGCCCGCTGGGCTCGATTTCAGTGAGGTTCGTGTAATGGATACACCGAACAATGCATTCAAACGCGCGATTGCGCAGCCCGGGGCGCAAATCGGGTTATGGCTCGCGCTGGCAGATCCCTATGCCGCCGAACTATGCGCAACCGCAGGGTTCGACTGGCTCTTGGTGGACGGCGAACATGGGCCGAACGATCTACGTTCGATGCTGGCCGTTTTGCAGGCCGTGGCGCCTTATGCGTCGCATCCGGTCGTGCGCGTTCCGCATGGCGATCCGGCGCTGATCAAGCAGGTGCTGGAGATCGGTGCAACAACGCTGCTGGTGCCGATGGTGGAGAGCGCCGCGCAGGCGCAGGCATTGGTGAGAGCCATGCGCTATCCGCCCGCGGGGATTCGCGGCGTGGGCAGCGGTCTGGCTCGCTCGTCGCGATGGGGGGCGTATCCGCAGTATCTGCATGAGGCCAACGAACGGGTATCGCTGCTGGTGCAGGTAGAGACAGTTGCGGGTCTCGAACAACTGGAGGCGATCGCCGGCGTGGAAGGCGTCGATGGCGTGTTCATCGGCCCGGCCGACTTGGCCGCGTCCATGGGGCTGCTGGGGCAGCCGGGGCATGCGCAAGTGCGCACGGCTATCGAGGACGCGATTTCACGCATTGGCGCATCGGGTAAGGCGCCGGGAATTCTCGCGACGGATGCGGCGCTGGCACGCCGCTATATTGAACTGGGTGCGCGCTTCGTCGCGGTGGGTGTGGATGCGACGATGCTGGCGCGCGCCACCCGTGCACTCGCCGCCGATTTCAAGGTCGCGCTGCCCGGCACGGCCTCAGCTCGAGCAGGAGCGATTCAATGAGCACAGCATCGATCGAGATCAGTGGTCATCTGATTTCGCCAGATCATTACATCGACGGCAGGCGCGTTTCGTCGGCCGAAACGTTCGAGCTTTTCTGTCCGATCGACCAGCGTCTGCTTGGGCACATCGCGCAAGGCGGTGAGAACCACGTCGACGCGGCGATCCGAGCGGCCGAGCGCGCGTTTCCCGCATGGGCAGCGTTGAGCGCCGCCGAACGAAAGCCGTACCTCGATCGCTTCGCCGAAGAAATCGGCAAGCGTGCCGACGCCTTGTGCACGGTGGAAAGCAATGACGCCGGCGTGTTGCTGTCCCGCATGCGCCATGGCGTGGTGCCCCGCGCGATGCTCAATATCGCGTGGTTCGCCGAGCATGCGCTCGCTTTGCAGGAGCGCCCGATCGACACCGAGCAGGCGCATCACATCGTGCGTCATGATCCGGCCGGTGTCGCGGTGATCATTACACCGTGGAATTCGCCGTTGATGCTTTCCACGTGGAAGCTCGGGCCCGCGCTGGCGGCTGGCAATACCTGCATCCTGAAACCGCCCGAGTGGGCGCCGCTCACCTGCTCGGTGCTTGCCGATGCCGCGCATGCGGCGGGTCTGCCGCCGGGCGTGTTCAACGTGGTTCAGGGCACGGGGCCGAACACGGGCGCAAAACTGGTTAGCGACCCGCGCATCGCACGGATTTCGTTCACGGGCAGTGTGCCGACAGCCAAGTGGATCGCGCAGGCGGCCGGTGCCAATCTTGTGCCGTGCAGCCTTGAACTCGGAGGCAAAAGCCCGTTCATCGTGCTGGACGACGCGGATATCGATCAGGCTGCGGCTACGGCCGCGCTGATGTATCGCAACGCCGGGCAGGTATGTCTGGCGGGCACGCGGCTGCTGGTGCACGAAAACGTGGCGGACGATTTCGTAGCCAGGATGCGGCACTACGTCGAGCGCCTTGTCATCGGCGATCCTCGCAATGAAACCACGGAAGTCGGCCCCATCATTCATCCTCGCCAGGTGGAGCGGGTGAAAGGGTTCGTCGATCGGGCCATTGCCGCGGGAGGGCGTGTGTTGTGGGGCGGCGCGATGCATCCGTTCGGGCCGCAGTACTACCAGCCGACACTGATTGCGAACGTCGCGCAAACCGACGAAATCGTGCAGAGCGAGGTCTTCGGTCCGGTGCTGACGCTACAGACCTTTACTTCCGATGACGAGGCGATTGCCCTGGCCAACGGAACGGATTTCGGCCTGGGGGGCGTGTGTTACGGCGAAACGACTCACGCAACCGCTTTGGCCGAACGTGTCCGCACCGGTTTTATCTGGGTCAACAGTTTCGGCATTCGGGACCTGGCGGCGCCGTTCGGTGGCATCAAACGCAGCGGCATCGGCCGAGAGGGCGGCGATTGGAGCTTCGAGTTCTTCTGCGATGTCAAAGACGTCGTCGTACCGAAGCAGCCGTTCCGCGCCAGCTTTGCACATCGATAGGAGCGGGAATCATGGGACAGATTGTCGGTGCGGCTATCGTTTCGCACCATCCGGGCTTGATGCAGTGCGAGGAATTTCGGCGGGCCATGGGAGCGGGCGAGGATTCCGATCTGATTGCGGGCTACGCTCGGCTGCGCCAGCGTATCGAGGCAGCGGAGCCGGACGTCGTCGTGATTTTCGACAGCCACTGGTTGACGACGGGCTACCATCTGGTGGACGCAGGAAGCGAGTATGAGGGCTCGTATATCTCGGACGAGATGCCGTGGTATCTGCACGGCGTGCCTTACCGCTACTACGGTCATCCCGATCTGGCGCGTGCCATCGAAGACGTGTCGCGCGAGCGGGGCGGCTACAACCGTGCAATAGCCCATCCCGAACTGGGACGCCACTACGCGACGATCAACCTCGTGAAGCATCTGCGGCTCGAATCGCGCAGCAGGCCCGTGGTGACCGTCAGTTCGTGCCAGAACTGCGATTGGCCGCATTTTCTGGCGTCGGGAGAGGCGATCGGCGAAGCGATCCGGCGCAGCGATCTCCGTGTCGTATTGCTCGCGTCCGGCGCGCTCAGCCACAAGTTCAATGGAATCGACTGGAAGCCGCGGCATCCCCGGATTTTCCATGAGAGCAATGTGTCTTCGCCGGAGAACGTCGCAAGCGACAAGCATGCGATCGAGTTGATGGTGCAAGGCCGGCACGACGTGATTCTCGAACGCTGGGACGACGAATATCGCCGCCTGCCATGGGAAGCGTTCGGCGCGCATTATCTGCAAATGCTCGGTGCGATGGGCGGCGCCGACTGCCGGGCGGCAGGCGAGCCGTTATCGAGCTATGAGAATGCGCGGGGCACGGGAAATATTCATGTCTGGTTTGATTTGTCATCGCATTGAGCCTATGCGTACGACGACACCGAGTAGGGAGCGAACAGATGTTTTCTCGAGGAGCGTGATGTGAACTTCGAATTCCCATTCGCGGAGCTTCCCGCGGTGATGCGCGGGCCAAGAATCGAGCGGCGACGGGTGCTGATCGGCGGCAGTGCATTTTGGGGGACCCTCGTCGAATCGGGCCCGGGCCAAGGCCAATTGCGGCTCGATGACGGCCGCTTGCTGGACCCGGAAGGCCTGGACTATCTGCCGCCCGTGAGCCCGTCGAAAATCATCGCCGTCCATATCAGCTATTCGTCACGCAGTATCGAGACGCGCAACAAGCCGCGTCCCACGGAAACGCCCACCTATTTCACGAAGCCGCCTACTGCGCTGAACGGCCATCGTGGCCAGATCCTGAAACCGGCCGATTGCCGCTACCTGAATTACGAGGGCGAATACGCGGTCGTGATCGGGCGCACGTGCCGCAACGTGACGCCCGACGAAGCCTGGGACTACATCGACGGATTCTGCCCCGCGCTCGATATGGGACTGCAGGACTTCCGCGATACCGATCAGGGCAGCATGCTCCGCGTCAAGGGGGCCGACACGCTGCTTCCGATCGGCCCCGGGCTCGTGCGTGGCGTCAATCTCTTCGAGCAGACGCTGCGCACCTACGTCAACGGCCGGGTGGTGCAGGAGGCGCACATCGGTGATGAAACCATCTGGGGGCCGCACTACGTGATCGCCGACATTGCACGCCATATCACGCTCGTTGCCGGCGATGTGATCCTGATGGGGACGCCTTGTCATTCGCGTAGCGTCGATCCCGGTCAGACGGTGGAGTGCGAAATCACCGGCATCGGCCGTATCGGTGGAACGGTGGTCGGCATCGATGCGCCTCGCGCCAGCGCGCTGGGTGTCGGCCACGTGCCGGCCGATTCCGCCGAGGTGCGGCGCGTCGCGTTGGGCTTCGACGAGCGCGTGCCGGAGCGGCTGAAGGATAATCTGCGTTTTGCGAGAGGAGACGCGGCATGAAAAAGGTGTGCATTGTCGGCGCCGGTGCGATCGGTGGTTTCCTGGGCGCCAGGCTGGCGGCGGCTGGCCATGTCGAGGTGTCGGCGCTTGCACGCGGCGCGACCCTCGATGCATTGCGCCGTCATGGTTGGCGATTGCAAATGGAAACCGGTCTCGTTCAGGCATCCGCCAAAGCGAGCGACAGCGCCGCCGAACTCGGTGCACAAGACCTCGTTATCATCGCGGTGAAGGGGCCGGCGCTGGCTCAGGTGGCCGCGCAGATCGGTCCGCTGCTCGGGTCGGAAACGGTGATATTGCCTGCCATGAATGGCGTGCCCTGGTGGTTCGCCGATGGCGTGCCGGGGTTGGAGGGTGGGCCGCTCGAAAGCGTCGATCCCGGCGGCAGCATTGGCCGCGCGATTCCGCAGCATCAGGTGCTCGGAGCGGTGGTCCATGCCAGCACTGCCACGCCCGAACCGGGCCTCGTCATGCACAAGATGGGGAAAGGGCTGATTGTGGGCGAACCGGAGGGCGGCCGCAGCGAGCGTGCGCAATGCGTGGCCGATATCCTGCTTGCGGCCGGCTTCGACGTGACGCACTCCGACAACATTCGACGCGACATCTGGTACAAGCTCTGGGGCAACATGACGATGAACCCGGTATCGGCCATCACCGGGGCGACTGTCGACCGCGTGCTCGCCGATCCGTTAGTGCGCGCGTTCTGTTCATCGGCCATGGAAGAGGCTTCGGAGATCGGCTCGCGCATCGGCTGCGCGATCGATCAACAGCCGGAAGACCGGCACACGGTGACGGCCAAGCTGGGGACGTTCAAGAGCTCGATGCTCCAGGACGTGGAAGCCGGCCGCGCGATCGAACTCGACGCGGTGGTGGCGGCCGTGCGCGAACTCGGTCAACGTCTTGGCGTGGCCACGCCCAACATCGACGCGCTTTTTGGGTTGACGCGGCTGTTTGGGCGCGTCCACGGCCTATACCCGAGGTGATTTCGAGCGGGCCGTTTGTTGCTCGCGAGCGACGCGCGCGTTATTTCGCGCCTCGCCTGACTCCGCCTGACCTCGAAGGCGCTCCGTACGCGGCCAAAAACACATCCACTGCCCGAGTTACCACGGGCACGATCGTCTCCGCCGTCGTATCGACCGGATATCCCAGCGTGGCCATCTCGACAAGTTCCGCTTCGTAAAGCGCCTGAAGGTGGCGGGCGGCCACGCCTGCATCGCACTCTTTCAACGTGCCCGCGGCTATCGCTGCGATCAGAAAGTCGCGCACGATGCTCCAACCGTGCTCAGGTCCCTTCTCATACATCACGCGGCCTAATGTCGAGCGATCGCTTTCCGCAATCGCAAGACGCCGCAGCGCGATGATCGAGGGCCTGAGTATCGCAGGCAGAAAGTGGCGGCCGAACGCAATGAGCGAATCGCGCAGCGCCATATCGAGTCTCAACTGACCGAACGATTCGAGAATCTCGCCGGCGGCGCTGATCATGACTTCCGCGAACAACTCTTCTTTCGAGCTGAAGTAGCTATACAACGTCGCCTTGGACGCTCGCGAGCGCGTCGCGATGTCGGCCATCGACGTCTGATGGAAGCCCACCTCCATAAATGCCTCGTGCGCCGCCTCGACGATCGACTGCCGCTTTTCTTCCGTCTTCTTTCTCATCTCCCGAACCCGGTTTTGGCACGATGCGCAGCCCGCAAGTTTAACCGTAACCCGTTGCCCACCTGCTGGTTGGCATCGGCGCACCAGTACGTCGCTCCGCCGAAAATAATTGACGCGTCCAGTTTTGTGTATTATAAACCGAACCGTTCAGTTTAGAAAAGGCGAAAGTCCATGTTGTGCAGATCATCGACAAGAGGGGCGGGCCCGCTCGCCCGGCGAGCCGCGCGGGTGGCCGGGATCGCGGTCGTTCTAGCTTTGACGGCGTGCGTGTCGAAGCCCGATTCCGGCACCGCCAGGCCGAAAGAGATCGGTGGCTACGCCACGGCGCACAGCTTTGCGGTAGAAGAGGGATCGACGGCGGCTTGGCCGCAAGACCGTTGGTGGGAGCGGTACGGCGATGCGCAGCTCGATCAGCTGGTAGGCGATGCGCTGGACGGGGCGCCGACCCTGGCGGCAGCCGCGGCTCGGCTGCGCAACGCGGAGGCGACGGTCCAGCAATCGCACGCTGCGCTCTTTCCCGACCTCTCCGCACAGGCGAAGGTCGACAAGGAAAAGCAAAGCTACCACTACCTCACGCCGCCCGCTTTCACGCCGAAGGGCTGGCGTCCTGCGGGCCAAGCTTCGCTCGACTTCTCGTACGAACTCGACTTCTGGGGGAAAAATCGTGCTGCACTCGCCGCGGCAACTTCGGAGGCTGAGGCCGCACAAGCCGATGCGGCGCAATCGCGTCTGGTGCTATCGACTTCGGTCGTCGACGCGTACGCGGATCTCGCCCGCCTATACGCCGAACGCGACTGTGCGAGCGCGGCGCTCGACGTCCGCATGAAAACCGCCGCCTTGTTCGTCGATCGCAAGGCGGAAGGGCTCGAAACCGAAGGGGCCGTGCAGCAAGCCATCGAACGGCGCGACAGCAGCCAGGCCGATGTGTTGTCGATCGACGAATCGATCGCGCTGACGCGCAATCGCATTGCGGCCTTGATCGGAGCCGGGCCCGACCGCGCACTGAGCATGACGCGGCCGAGCGTGGCGATCGATCAACGCTTCGGTTTGCCGCGCGACGTGACGCTGCAATTGCTCGCGCGACGTCCCGACATCGTGGTCGCGCGGCTGCGTGCGCAAGCCGCGGCCAAACGGATCGATGTGGCCGCGGCGCAGTTCTATCCGGACGTCAGCTTGAGCGCCGTGATCGGCATGCAGTCGCTGGGGCTCAACTTGCTGACGAAGTCGGGATCGTTGTTCGGCAACGTCGGGCCGGCGATCTCGCTGCCAATCTTCAACGCCGGCCGGCTGCGCGGGCAATACCGCGGCGCGCAGGCCACCTACGACGAGGCCGTCGCCAATTACGACGACACGCTCGTGAAGGCACTGCACGATGTGGCCGACGCCGCCGTGAGCGATCGCGCGCTCCAGCCCCGTATCGATGCGACGAAGGCCGCATGGGTGGCGGCCGCGCGTGCGCGCGATTCCATCAAGGCGCGCTACGAGGGGGGACTGGCCAGCTACCTCGATGTGCTGAGTTCGGAAGACAGTTTGATCGATGCGCAGCGGCAGCTTGCCGATATCCAATCGCGTGCGTTCACGCTCGATGTCGCGCTTGCCCGCGCGTTGGGCGGCGGCTTCAATGCCGACGCGAATCCCGCTCACTCCAGTTAACCGCACAAAGTTAAGCCGTATAGGAATACTCATGTCGAACTCTATGCAAGCCACCGTTCAGGGCGCTGAAGTTGCCGGCGTCGAACCCATCACCGCGCCGTCGGATGCGCCTGCGAGCCCTCGCAAGAAGTTGTTCGCGCTGCTCGGTCTGGCGATCGCCGTCAGTGCGGCCGGTGCGGCCGGTTATTGGCATTTCGTCGGTGCGCGCTACGTATCGACCGACAACGCGTACACGTCCGCCGAAACGGCATCGATTACGCCCGCCGTCACCGGCATCATCAAACAAGTCAACGCGGTGGATACGCAGTATGTCCATCAAGGCGACGTGCTCGTTGTCATCGACGATACCGATGCCCGGATCGCACTTGCTCAAGCACAGGCACAGCTCGGGCAAGCCGAGCGCAAAGTGCGCGGCTACCTGGCAACCGACAAAGGTCTGACCGCGGCGGTCCAGGCCCGTGCCGCCGATGAAGCGCGCATGCAGGCGCAGATCGCATCCGCGCAAGCCGATTACGATCGCACCGCGCTCGATCTCCAACGCAGAGAAAAGCTTTCAGCGAATGGCTCTGTGTCGGGCGAAGAGTTGAGCAACGCGCGTGCGGCGTTCGCCTCGGCGAAGGCATCGCTGGTTGCCGCACGCGCGGCGGCCGCGCAGGCGAGTGCTTCGCGCGGCGAAGCGATCGGTTCGCTCGATGCCAACAAGGTGCTGATCGACGATACAACCGTCGATACGAACCCGGAGGTGCTGCTCGCTCGCGCGAAGCGCGATCAGGCACAGGTGGATCTGCAACGGACGGTCTTGCGCGCGCCGTTCGACGGGGTCGTGGCCAAGCGTCAGGCGCAAGCTGGAGAGCGAGTGAATCCCGGCGATGCGTTGATGTCCTTGGTGCCGATCGGCAACGTGCACGTCGATGCCAATTTCAAGGAGATTCAGCTCGATAAGGTTCGCGTTGGCCAGCCCGTTACGCTGACCTCGGACTTATATGGCTCGGGCGTGACCTACCATGGCCGCGTCGAAGGGATGTCGGGCGGCACGGGATCGGCGTTTGCCATGATCCCCGCGCAGAATGCCACCGGCAATTGGATCAAGGTGGTCCAGCGGCTGCCGGTGCGGATCGCAATCGATCCGGCCGAATTGAAGGCGCATCCCCTGAGCGTCGGACTGTCGATGGAAGCCGAGATCGACACCCGTGCGCCGCAGGCAAACTAACGGGGGCGGCGCTCATGACTTCCGAAAATGCTGCGAACGTTCCGCAGCAGCCGTTGACCGGCGGTGCGCTGCTACTGGGCGGATTGATGCTGGCGATGGCGAATTTCGTCGCCGTACTGGATACGACGATCGCCAACGTTTCGGTGCCGAACATCGCAGGGGCGCTAGGTGCGTCCTCTTCGCAGGGGACGTATGTGATTACGTCGTACGCGGTGGCGGAAGCGATTACGGTGCCGCTGACAGGCTGGCTCGCGAACCGCTTCGGTACCGTACGCGTGTTCGTGTTCGCGCTGCTGACGTTCGGTCTGTGCTCGGCGCTGTGCGGGCTCGCGACGTCGATGAATATGCTCGTGCTGTTCCGCGTTTTTCAGGGGCTGGGCGGCGGGCCGTTGATGCCGCTATCGCAGACATTGCTGCTGCGCATCTTTCCCAAGGAAAAGGCACCGATGGCGATTGGCCTGTGGAGCATGACGACGCTCGTCGCGCCGGTGCTCGGGCCGATTCTGGGCGGCATCCTCTGCGATCGTCTGCATTGGGCTTATATCTTCTACATCAACGTGCCGGTTGCGTTGATCTGCGCGTGGGGCGCGTACCGATTGCTGCACCGCTACGAGACAGCGTTACAACGCGTGCGAATCGACGCGGTCGGATTGGCGCTTCTGATCGTATGGGTCGGCTCCTTGCAACTGATGCTCGATGAGGGCAAGGACAAGGACTGGTTTGCGTCGACCGAGATCGTGGTGCTCGGCGTTGTCGCCGCGATTGGCTTCGCGGCCTTCCTGATTTGGGAAATGACCGAACGTCACCCCGTGGTGGAGCTTCGCGTGTTCCGGCATCGCGGCTTCAGCGCGAGCGTGATCACGATCAGTCTCGCGTTCGGCGCATTCTTCGGCAACACGGTACTGACACCGCTCTGGCTGCAGAACTATATGGGCTATACGGCGACGTGGGCGGGCTGTGCAAGCGCCATGACCGGGATACTCGCCGTGATGGCCGCGCCGTTCGCGGCGAACCTGTCGGCGCGATTCGACGGGCGCTGGCTCGTCTTCGCCGGGGTGCTGTGGATGGGCGTCGTCACGTTCGCCCGCGCGTACTTGAATGCCGACATGGCGTTCTGGCAGGTCTCGATTTCCTTGTTGCTGTTGGGCGTCGGACTGCCGTTCTTTTTTGTGCCGCTCACGGGGCTGGCGCTCTCGAGCGTCGACGAACCCGAAACGGCGTCCGCTGCCGGGCTGATGAACTTTTGCCGGACCTTTTCGGGCGCGATTGCGACCGCACTCGTGAATACGATGTGGGAAAACCGCATCAAGTCGACTCACGGGGAGCTTGCCGGTCTGACCGATACGTCGCTGTCCTATCTGCACCGTCTTGCGAGAGGCGGCATGTCACTCGAGCAGGCACGTGGCACCATCGATAACCTCGTGCAGACACAGGCCGTCATGCTGGCGACTGCCCAGCTCTTCCAGATCGCAGGCGTGGCGTTCGTGCTGGCGGCGCTCGCCGTGTGGTTGGCGCCGAAACCGACGCGGGTGGCCGATACGAGTCATGCGCATTGACTGAGGTGCAAGACGGCGGCCCGTCTGACCCGCAGCGGGCCGCCGGCCTATTGAGCGGCCCGCGCGCCGCACAGCGCTTTTGTGATCTCCGAGACGAGTTGTTCCTGCTGATAGGGCTTGCGCAGCCGTGGCAGGTCCATGCTGTTTCCCGGCGGCAGATCGGCGTACCCGGTGGCGATGATCACGGGAAGGTCGGGCCTGAGCGTACGCGCTGCGGCGGCCAACTGCGTCCCGGTCATTTTGGGCATCGCGTAATCGGTGATGAGGACGTCAACCTTCCGTCCGCTCCTGAGGATATCGAGCGCATCCGCACCCGAGTTCGCTTCGAAGACCTCGTGTCCGAGGTCTTCGAGCAAGTAGGCGGTACTCGTCGAAATCAACGGGTCGTCGTCGACGAGCAGAACCGTGGCGCACGCGGCGAGCCGGCCATCTTCCGGAAGCATCGTTTTGGTGGGTTGCGGCACAAAGGGCAGTTGGGACGTCACGGGTAGCCATAGTTCAGCCTGCGTGCCACGGCCGGGCGAGCTTTGCAGCCTCAACGCACCATCCAACTGGAGCGCCAACCCGTGAATCATCGAAAGGCCCAGCCCCGTGCCTTTGCCCACTTCCTTCGTCGTAAAAAAGGGCTCGGTGGCCTTTGACAGTGTTTCCGGATCCATTCCAAGACCCGTATCGCTAACGGTCAGCCGAACATACTCGCCGGCGGCGAGGTCGATGCTGGCCGATGCGCGAACTGCGTCGACCCGGATCGAAATCGTGCCGCCGTCCGGCATCGCATCGCGGGCGTTGACGACTAAATTGAGGAGCGCGAGTTCGATCTGATTGGCATCGACGAGCGTCAACGGCACCTGCTCGGGCAGCGCGAAGCTCAGCTCGATGCTGGCGCCGACGGAGCGCTCGAGCAGATCGGTCATCCCGCGAATGAGCGTGGATAAGTGGGTGGGTTCGATCCGGAGGTCTTGCTGCCGCGCGAAGGCCAACAGGCGCTGCGTCAGCGACGCACCGCGCTGCGCGCCCCGCAGCGCGCCGTCGATCAGGTGCATGGCTTTTTCGTTGGCGGCCTGCTTGCGCAACAGTTCGAGGTTGCCCATGACCGCCATCAGCAGATTGTTGAAGTCATGCGCCACACCCCCCGTCAGCTGCCCGATCATTTCCATCTTTTGGACCTGGCGCAGCGCTTCTTCCGTTCGCTCGCGCTGGCGCATCTCCTCGAGCACGGTTTCATGCGCGTGCTCGAGCTGCGCCGTGCGCTCGCTGACCTTGGTTTCAAGCGTCTCGTTCAGCCGCCGCAAGCTCTCTTCGGCAACGTGGCCCGCGGTGAGCGCGGTGCGCAGGCGCGCTTCGCCTTCGCGCAACGCCTCGATACGGCTGCGCGCTTCGTATTGCCGGTACCGTCCTCGCTGCGCGGTTCGCACCACGCTGACGAACGTCGTCGGGTGAAACGGGCGTTCGAGAAAGATGACATTGCCGAGCGTTTCGTACAGCCGTCGTGCGCCGGGATTGTGCTCGGGCGAGCCGCCGCGCTGCGTCAAGACGATAAACGGAAAGTCCGACCATGTCGGTTGCAAGGTGACCCAAGTCGTGACCGCCGCGAGGTCGGCATCGTGCAGCGCCTCTTCGGTCAGGACGCCGCAGCCGATCCGGTCGGTCAGCAGCGCGGCGAAACGCGCCAGATCCTGGCAGACGATCGACTCGATGCCGGACTGCTGCAACAACGTGGCCGCAACCGAGGCGTCTCGTCCATGTGGCGCGAGGATCAACGCCGGGCAGTCGCGTGAGCTATTCGTTGCCATTGCTGGTCAAGGCGGGATTGAGCAGCGGTCCGGCGTTTCCGACGAATGACGGCACGCCGTGCAGCACGCCCTGAAAATCTTCGAGGGGGGCGCCGACCGTGAGGCCCGCCTGACCCACGCGAAACTCGCGGATCGTTTCTTCGTGGCGGCCGGTGCGCTTCTTGATGACGGATACGGCGCGCCGCACTCGGCCGAACGCCTCGAAGTAACGCAAGAGAATGACCGTATCCGCGAGGTAAGTGACTTCGACGGGCGCCTTCATGTCGCCGACGAGGCCATGCTGGACGACAGTCAGGAAGGTCGTGGCACCCTGCCGATTCAGATACTGCAGTAACTCGTGAATATGAACCACGAGCGCATTTTCCTGCGGCATCGCCGCTTGATATCCGTTCAGGCTGTCGATCACGACGGTCTTGGCTTGCTGCTCGTCGACTACAGCGCGTACGCGGTGGGCGAACTCGCCAGGGGATAATTCCGCGGCATCGATTTGCTCGAGATGGAGATGGCCGGTGTCGATCGCGGCTTGGAAGTCGATCCCCATTTTTTGGGTGCGGTCGATCAGCAGGCCCAGTTCTTCGTCAAAGATGAACAAGGCCGCTTTCTCCCCCCGCGTGAGGGCCGCGGAGACGAACTGCAACGCAAAGGTCGATTTGCCCGCACCGGACGGACCCAGCACCAGGGTGCTCGAGCCTTGATCGACGCCGCCCCCCAGCAAAGCGTCCAGCTCCGGTACGCCGCTGCCGACGTTCATGCGGCCGGTCCGGCTACGGTGCTCCGAGGCGACGAGGCGCGGGAACACCGATACGCCGCCCTTTCGGATTGCGAAGTCATGGTATCCCCCTCGGAAGGCGCGTCCGCGGTATTTTGACACCTTGAGCCTGCGTCGCTCGGCCCCGTAGTCCGGAGCGAGTTCTTCGAGCTTGATGACAGCATGGGCGATGCTATGAACCGTTTTATCGTCCTCATCCGAGCTCAGATCGTCGAGCAGCAGGACGGTGGCGCCGTAGCGCGCGAAATAGTGTTTAAACGCCAGGAGCTGCCGGCGATAGCGCAGCGAGCTCTGCGCGAGGAGGCGGATCTCCGACAAACTGTCGATCACCACCCGCTTGGGCCGAGCCCGTTCGTAGGCACCGAGAATGGCCTGCGTGGTCTCGCCGAGTTCCAGATCCGACGAATACAGCAAGCTCTGTTGTTGATCGGCATCGAGCAGGCTCTCGGGCGGGACGACCTCGAAGACGTCGATGTTCTCGTCGAGCTGCCAGCCATGCGAGGCGGCGCCGTTGCGCAGCTCTGTGTCCGTCTCGGATAACGTGATGTAAAGGCCCCGTTCGTCCGCTTGCGCGCCGGTAATGAGAAAACGGAGCGCGATCGTCGTTTTGCCCGTCCCGGGCGCCCCCTCGAGCAGGAACAGGTTTCCTTCGGTGAGTCCGCCCATCAGCACATCGTCCAGACCGGGCACGCCGGTCCGGGCTATCCGCATAGTGTCCGTGTCAGCGGCCATCGATCTCTCCCGGTCGTTTCAGGCATGGCGGGGGAGGGCGACGTCGGAAAGTTCGTGGGAGCTGGGACGGTGGAGCGGCAAGGGTCATGGTCGCGTCTCCCGAAAGATGACATGACCGAGCAATCATCGGACCCGAAGCGCGAGGACGGGGCGCGAGGCGTCCGTCCCCGCCTTATAGGCTCGGCGCTTCGCCCGGCGGGCGGAAAGCGCCGGGGCGCGCTGGAAAAGACCGGGAAATCCGGCCGTTCGATGTAAATAGGGGAAGGGTGAGTTAACTCGCGCTCGTGACAGTCACTGTCACTCTCACTTTCATTGCTTAGACGAAAACGAGTGCGTGTCCGCATACGAGCTGACGACGGCACGGTGACGCGATCCGCCGGGCAGGGCGGTCGGCGTGCTCGCCAGCCAATACTCCACCGTCACCCCCAGCCCGTGCGCTGCTTCTGCCGCGATGCACCGGCAGGCGGTCTCTGTCGAGGCTCGGACAATGCGCTCGGCAGCCTGGAAAACGAAGCGGACCTCGACTTCGTGTTCGACCACGCGCATGAACATTTCGCGCAGATCGGCCGCCGCGTCGTTCATCCGGGCCCAGGCGCGCACTTCGGCAAAGTGGTAATCGAGCCAGCGCGAGAAAAACCAGGCGTCCTCGCGGCTCGCCAGGGTGAACGCGACGTCGCACGAAACCGGGCCACACCACTCGATTGTGCTGGCCGCCAGCCGTACCGCTCGATGCTCGCGAGCAGCCGTTTCCGTACCGGCGGCACGTCCCGCGGCACCGTCACGCCGCCGCGGGGAGGCGGTGGCTACGGCTGAGGGATTGGCCAACTGCCCCATTTCTTGCTCTAAAGGCACGGTGCCCAGATGAATCTGATCGGCGCGCAGCGCCTGCCACAGCAGGGCATCGTCGTCGGCGCGCGAGGGCTGCAGCGTGACCTCGACGGTTCGGCCTGCGCATGGAATCGCTGTGCGCGCAACGAGCCTGAGTTCGCATAGCGACGTTGAATCGGCAATGATCTGCGCGCGCCGCGGCAAGCCGATCGCGGGCCAATCGGCCGGGGCAGCGGCGTTGGCGGCCACCGTCAGCCCGCGCCGATCGAGCCGGGCGAGCGGCATCGCCGATGCGCTATCGTCATACTTGACGGTGATTCGCGCCCATGCGGCGAAGGCGTCGCAGGAAGCCAGTGTGGGCGCATCGCTAGAGATATACACGGTATTCCTTCCTCAGCAGCAAGCTTGCAGGGCGAATTCGCTGCAATCGCGCTGCACAATGAGAGCAGTATCGATGCCGAGTGCGGTGAGCGTTTGGATGTCCAGATCGATCCAACATGCGACGACCATCCGGCCGTCGATCCGCTGAGCAGGGCCGGCCCGGTGCGCGTGCACGCCGATGCGGCGGAACAGCCGCTCCATACTGAGGAACGTCACGCCGATCAACTGGCGAGCCCCCAGTTTGACGGCGCACTCGACCACCGAGGCGAGCATCGGCCGGACGGCCCACGCGCTCGTCTCTTCGCCGAACGTCCCGTCGGATGCGCTCGCCGCGAAACGCGACAGTTCCCAGACATCCTCGGACCGGGGCGGCGCCATGCCATCGGCCAGCAACGAGGGAAACAATTCCTGCAACAGATAAGGGCACGAAGTAGGCAACAATCTCGCACAACCGCAAATGGCTCCCGATTCGTCATGGGCCACGACATATACCGTGTCGTCGCGATCGTATTGGTCACGTTCGAAGTGCTCATCGGCACACGGCAAACGCCACCCCAATTGTTCGACGAAGATTCGGTGCCGATATTGCGCAAGCGCTGCATCGAGATCGCCGGGTAGGCCATCGCCGTGAACAGAAGTCCGCATGAAACCCTCGCTTTTAATTTTGATGAGCGCATTACATCGCGCGCTCCGAGGGGCGGTAACTGTCAACGTTGACAGGACTGAGAAAGGTGTGATTAATCCTGCCGGAGCGTTCCATCGCTCCTGGGCATTCTCAGTCGCAACTAATAATGAGATTGAAATGAACCGACGATTTGCTTATAAATGAGACCTGTGCATGAGTGAGCAGTCGAATCGAGCGTGGGGCGACCCGCGCTCGGCCCGATTGGAGCGTCGGACCGCGTACGGTCGGCTTACCCCACGGTGCGAGTACAGCTTGTGCGACGACGTTGGGCCAGTTCAGGCCGGCGACGCGCCGCAGCAGCGCTTGGGCCGTGTACGCCATGCCGAGATCGAGACCGCGCGGATCGGTGCACATGACGTTGCTGCGAATATCGCCCCACGCGACGAGCAAGGCACCGGAGGCGCGATCGACATACCAGTCCCAGCCGAGCGTGACATGCGGCGCGCTGGCGTTGCGCGTACGTTGCCACTCCGTGTACCCGGCGCTGCTTGCGTCCACGCCTTCCGCGCGTAGTTCCGCGAGCAGGCCGTGGTCGGGCGCGGAGTCGACATGCTCGAGCTCGAGCGCGCCGAGGGCGCACTCCGGCATGCGGACGTAGCCGTCGACGTGTTGGCCGGGCAGCGTGGTGGAAGGAAGTCTCATGCGCCGGACTGTAGCAGCCTGCCGCAGGCGTGGGACCTGACAACTATGACAGCCTTGTGTGCCGTGTTACTTATCAGTTGAGGTATTCATGGAATTGCCGTTGCGGTGGCAGGATAGTTACGAACAACTGCGCTCTGCGTCCGACGAGCGGCAGCTGTTCGACCGGATCGCGGGGTTCGCGAAGCGCCTGGGCTTCGAGTACTGCTGCTACGGGATCCGTGTGCCGCTGCCGGTGTCGAATCCGGCTGTCGCGATTTTCGACACGTATCCCTCGGGATGGATGAAGCACTATCAGGACAACCATTTCATCGACGTGGATCCGACAGTGCGCGAAGGACTGACGAGTTCGCGGCTCATCGTATGGCCGGAAGCATCCGCGAACGCGCCGCGGCTATGGAACGATGCACACGATCACGGGCTGCGCGTGGGTGTCGCGCATTCGAGTTGGGCGGCTCACGGGGTGTATGGCCTGCTGACGATGGCCCGGCATGCCGATGCGCTCACGAGCAACGAAATCGATGATTTGACCCTGCAGGCCAGTTGGCTCGCGAATCTGTCGCACTCGCTCATGAGCGAGTTTCTGGTGCCGCGGCTGGCGCCCGAAGCCACTGTCGTGCTCACGCCGCGGGAGTGCGAGGTGCTGTGTTGGACCGGCGAGGGGAAGACGGCGTGCGAGATCGGCCAGATTCTCAATATCTCCGAGCGCACGGTCAATTTCCACGTCAACAACGTTTTGCTGAAACTGAACGCGACCAACAAGGTGCAGGCTGTCGTCAAGGCGATTGCGATGGGCCTGATCGCCTCGGGTTGACGGCGGTTAGTGACCGCATTGCAGTCGTGCGTTGATCCGTCGATTACAACGAAAATTCCTCGAAGACGAGCTGACGCAGCCATTAATTGCCCGGCTTACGATGGTTCTTCCCACCTGCAGCCGGATTTTTTGACGCCATGAGGCGGTTCGCATGCCGCAGGTGGCGTTGGAACAAGCAATAAGACTCCCGGCCGCCCGCACCGGAAGCCTTCCCCGCCCGAATGCTCGACGCGGTGCGCTTGCGGCTTGCTGGCCGCAGGCTCGCTGCGCCCAACGGCAGTACCGAAGCGCTTAGTCCTCGTCGGCGTGCGCAGCGAGTTCTTCCTCCAAGCTGTCCAGCAACACAAAAATATCGGTCAGGTTTTTCTTCAGCGCCTTGAGCGCCGTGGGCGAAAGGTTCGCCACGGCCACTTGTTCGAAGTGCTGAGCGATTGGGACGAGTTGCTCAAGCAGCCGGTGGCCGCTATTCGTCAGATTGATCGCGACCGTGCGAGCGTTGTTCTCCAGTCTGCTGCGCGAGACGAGCTTCATCTTCTCCATCGTTCCGATCAGCCTGGAGAGCGTCGAGAGTTCGACGGTCGTCATATCCGCAAGATCGTTCAAGCGTTGTCCCGGTACTTCATGGAGCGCCGCCATGACGCGATACATCGGCAAAGTCACGCCGTACGACGCGATGCGGCGCGAGAAAAGCTCGCCCATGCGAACACCTACGCGGGCGAGCAGGTAGGGAACGGAATCAGTCAACTTGTACACGGTGAGGCACCTCGCTATCGATTGACGGATTCTATCAAAGCAACATTTCCACTCTCATTATTTGTATTGCCAACAGTTGCAAATGAAACTATAGTCGCTCCAACACGGTGCTGAAGCCCGGGATTATGAAAGGAGACGTCATGGATACGCCCGCCGTAGCGCTTTCGCCTGCGACTGCCACCTCGTTCCGCGCCGCGATGCGACGGATTGCGTCGACGGTGACCATCGTGACAGCATCCGACGGCGAGCGCCGTCATGGCATGACGATGACCGCGGTCAGTTCGTTGTCGATGGACCCGCCTTCGATGCTCGTATGCGTCAACCAAAACACGTTCCTGCACGACATCCTGATGTCGGCCCGACGCTTCTGCGTCAACGTGCTCAAACACGATCAAGCCGATGTCTCCACTGCATTTAGCGGCGCCGCGCCAGCTGGCGAACGTTTCCGCGTGGGGGCTTGGACCCGGACCGAGCCCGGCATCGACTATCTGACGACGGCGCAGGCGAACATCTTTTGCAGCAAGGTCGCGGCTTTTCCGTTCGGCACTCACACGATCTTTATCGGCAAGGCGGACGACGTTCTACTGAACGAGGACGACCGTCCGCTTCTGTACCGGAATGCGGGTTATTGCTGAGCAAGATAGAGCCCGCGGTGAATCGATACCTGGAGGGACATATGGTTATTGCAGAAAAAGAGGAGCGTGCGACGGAGCAAGCGTTGTCGCCGACACCGGAGCAGTTGCGCAGCAGCGTTTCCGCACTGAGCGCAGTGCTGAAATCTCGTGCGACGACAGTGGAAGCTGAACGCCGCGTGCCGATGGAAAATATCGAGGCATTGCGCGCCGTCGGCTATTTCGACGTATTGAAGCCCAAGGCATTCGGCGGTTTCGAATACGGCTTCTCGACACTCGTCGATCTGAACATCGAGCTCGCGAAGAGTTGTGCGTCCACTGCCTGGGTCGCGGGACTGCTTGCCGCGCATCAGTGGCTGGTCGCCGGATTCCCGGAACAGGCGCAGCGCGATGTATGGGGTAGTGATCCCGACGCACTGGTGTGTGGTTCCTACGCGCCGGCCTGCCAGGCACAGGCAACCGAAGGGGGCTACCTGATCAGCGGGCGTTGGAGTTTCGCAAGCGGCTGTGAATGCGCGCAATGGTCGCTCTGTGCCGCGGTGATTCCTCCCGAGGGCGATCGGGAAAAATCCGCTCCCGCATTTCTGCTGGTGCCCGAGTCCGATTATGTCATCGATGATACCTGGCATGTTGTCGGCCTGGCCGGCACCGGCAGCAAGACACTGGTGCTCGATAACGTGTTCGTGCCGAAGCATCGGCTGCTGTTCTTCTCGCAGACTACCAGCGGTCAGACGCCTGGAGCACAGACGTACAGCGAGAACCCCGGCTTTTCGATTCCGATGCTCACGACCATTCCGTCGTGTCTTGCCTCCGTTGCGGTAGGCGCGGCGCAAGGCGCGCTGGACGACTATCTCGAGCGCACGGCGCGTCGCGTGACGCGCGGCGCGGTGGCCGGTGCGCAGAATCGAATGGCCGAATTTCCGACTATCCAGCTGCGCGTTGCCGAAGCGACGGCCAGCGCGGATGCCGCGAGAAAGGTTCTGTTGAGCGATTTGCGCGAGCGCGAAGCGACTGTGCTTTCCGGCGAACGCGTGTCGGTCGAAGAGCGCATTCGGAGCCGCCTGGGGCAGGCGTTTGCTGTCTCCCTCGCCGTTCGCGCCGCCGAGGCGTTGAATGCCTCGACGGGCGGGCAAGGCCTCGATCTCTCGCACCCTGTGCAACGGGCATGGCGCGACGCCAACGCAGTGGGGCGGCATATCAGCATGAACTGGGACACGGTAGGGACCATGTACGGGCAGATGGCGCTCGGTCTCGAGCCGCAAGGTCAATACTAAAACAGTCGGAACATCGCATGTCTTTCAAAGCAACCAGGAAAATCGCACTCGAAGAGCATTTCGCGATCGAGGCAACGGTTCAGGATTCCGCTGGATTCGTGCCGCCTTCCTATTGGGTCGAACTCAAGCAGCGCTTGCTCGATATTCAGGGGCGACGTATCGACGAAATGGATCAGAACGGCGTCGAGTTGATGATCCTTTCGCTGAATGCGCCGACGGTGCAGGCCGTGCCGAATATCCACGATGCCTACGATCTGTCGCGCCGCGCAAACGACTTTCTCGCTGACCAGATCGCGAAGCGGCCCGACCGGTTCAAAGGCTTTGCCGCTTTGCCGATGCAATCTCCGGAGTTGGCCGCGCGTGAGCTCGAACGCTGCGTGAAGGAATTGAATTTCGTCGGTGCGCTGGTCAACGGCTTCTCACAGGTAGAAGGCTCGGACGCGGCGCTTTACTACGACCTGCCCCAATACCGGCCGTTCTGGTCGGTCGTCGAGACGCTCGATGTTCCCTTCTATCTGCATCCGCGTAATCCGCTCGCGGCGCACGCGCCGATCTACGACGGTCACCCGTGGCTGCTCGGGCCGACGTGGGCATTTGGTCAGGAAACCGCGGTGCATGCGCTGCGTTTGATGGGTTCTGGCCTGTTCGACGCGTATCCGCGGCTGAAAATTATTCTCGGACATATGGGCGAAGGCTTGCCGTACAGCATGTGGCGCATCGACAACCGCAACGCGTGGGTGAAGACCGAACCGAACTATCCCGCGAAAAAGCGCATCGCGGAATATTTTCACCATAACTTCTGGCTCACCACATCCGGGAATTTCCGGACCCAGACCTTGATCGACGCGATGCTCGAAATCGGATCCGACCGCATTCTGTTTTCGGCGGACTGGCCCTTCGAGAACGTCGATCACGCGGCGCTTTGGTTCGACCAGGCTGCCATCAGCGAGAACGACCGCGTAAAGATAGGAAGAACGAATGCGGCGCACCTCTTCAAGCTGGAGCCGTAACGAGACCGCGTCAAGGCCGGTCATTGAAGCGACGAAGCGAAAATACAAAAATGGAGTGAGACACATGCACAGCGATACGATCGATGTGAATGACGAACTGTCGGACGCGCCTGTCGGTGCAATGCACATCAAGCTCGGCATTCTGCTTGCATTGATGACGCTATTCGACGGCTACGACACCTTCAATCCCGCGTACGTCATCCATTATGTACGCGGGCCCTGGCACCTGTCGCTGCAGCAGGCAGGACTGCTGATTTCGAGCGGACTGGTCGGGTTTCTCGTTGGCGCGGCGGTTCATGGCGCGATCGCAGACCGCTTCGGCCGCCGCATCACGCTGATTGCAGGACTGTGGATCACGACGGTCTTCTCCTTGTTGACGGCACTCGCGGCGGATTCTTTTGCCAGCTTTTGCACCTTGCGCATCCTGACGGGACTCGGCCTCGGGGTTCTGTTGCCGCTCTCCACGACCTACATCAACGAACTCGCGCCAAGACGGGTCGAGAACACTTTCGCGCTGTGGGGCGTGGCCCTCGGTTGGGCAACGGGTGGCGCAGCGGCTGGGCTCGTCGGCGTCTTTCTCACGCCTTATGCCGGCTGGCAGGGTCTCTACTGGATTGGCTCGTTGTCGATTCTGCTGATTCCTTTCGTGCATCTTTATTTGCCCGAATCGCCGAAGTTCGCGCTGCTGCGCGGCCGTGAGAGCGAAGTGCGAGACATTCTTGCGAAGCTGAGACCGGAGCGGGCGCATCTATACCGCACGCTTTCGATCACAACGACGCCCGTGCGGGAAAAGACGCCTTTTCTCGCGTTGCTCGCCGTGCCTTACCGCGGCCTTTCCGTCTCTATCTGGTTGGCGAGCTTTCTAAGCCTTTTTTGCATTTTCGGACTGTCCGGATGGATCCCGACACTCATGCAAGCCCGTGGGGAAAGCTTCGGTGCCAGCTTCGGATTCGGCGCATTGATGCAGGTGATGTCTTTCGTTGGCGGTTTGATATGCGGGCGCCTGGTTGACCGAACCGGCCGTCCGCGGTTCTGGCTTTGCGCGTGGTGGGCCGCAGGCGCGCTCGCGGTATTGATGCTGGTCTTACTGCAGTCGCACTGGGCCGATCTGGTGTGCAGCGCAATGGCTGGCTTCTGCATCATCGGCGCTCAATTCGTTCTCAACAATTTTACGGCTGCCGCCTACGAGACGCACATGCGGGCGACTGCCGTGGGGATGGAACTGGCTGTCGGGCGGCTTGGCGCAATTCTCGGACCGTTCATTGGCGGAGCGTTGCAGCAGACGTTCGGCGGCACCCACGCGATGCTGCTTGCGATCGTCGCCGCCGCGGCGGGGGCGGCGCTGAGCGTGCGGTTTGCGACGAAATCGATAGGGTGCGATTTCGATAGCCGGGGCGAGGCGCAGGATGCGTCGGCCAGCACGAGCGCTGTAGAGCGCCTGCATCGGAAAGCGGTCGCCACAAGTTCTAAAGCGGTATAACGGGAGATCTCGATGCACAACGTCGACGAAGACAGCATTACGCCGCTCGTGCTGGCGAGGCATGCGCAAGGGGCCAATGTCCGGCTCAATCAGATCATGACGAGCCTGGTCCAGCACCTCCATGCATTCGCTCGAGAAGTGAGACTGACCGAGGACGAGTGGTTCAAGGGAATCGAATTCCTGACGGCCGCCGGTCACATTACCGACGACAAGCGTCAGGAGTTCATTCTTCTGTCAGATACCCTCGGTTTGTCGATGCTGGTCACGGCGATGAACAACAGCAAGCCTGCGCAGTGCACCGAATCGACCGTGTTGGGCCCGTTTTTCGTTGCCGATGCACCGGAGTACCAGAATGGAGACGACATCGCGAACGGAGCGAAGGGGGAGCCTTGCTTCGTGACGGGAAGGGTGAAAGGACTTAACGGCGAGCCGGTCGCGAACGCGTGCATCGATGTCTGGCAGGCGGACTCCGACGGCTTCTACGACGTGCAATATGAGGGCCAGGCGGGCGCGCTCGGTCGCGGAAGATTGCATAGCCGCGCGGATGGCTCGTTCGATTTCCGCTCGGTGACTGCGGAGTCATATCCGATTCCCTATGACGGTCCCGTCGGAAAGATGCTTGACGCACTCGGTCGTCATCCGTGGCGGCCCGCGCATCTGCATTTCATGATCGCAGCGCACGGTTATGAACGTCTCATCACGCACGTATTCCGCGCGGGCGACCAATATCTGGATTCGGACGCGGTATTTGGCGTGCGCTCCTCGCTGGTCGCCGATTGGACGCGGCACGAGTCCGGCATCGCGCCCGATGGAACGAAGCTGAACATGCCTTACAGTACGCTCGACTTTACATTTGTCCTCAATCCGACCGACGAGAAGAATGCAAACGCCCGCTCCTGAACGGTCCTTTCGAGTTATCTGAATCCCAATGCGCGACATGCAAGCATTCATCTATCAGGCGCAGTCCGCTCGCGTTATCTTCGGTTCTGGAACCGGTGGACAACTCGCCGACGAGGCCGCGCGACTTGGACTAAAGCGGCTCCTCATACTCTGCACGCCGGGGCAGACGGCGCTGGCCGAGCGCGCGCGTGAATGGGCGGGCGAACGGGCGGTCGGCGTATTTGCGGGCGCTACGATGCATACACCCGTCGATGTGACGGAACGGGCGCTCGTCGCGGTTCGAGATCTGCATGCCGATGGCGTCGTGTCGATCGGTGGTGGATCGACAATCGGGTTGGGTAAGGCGATCGCACTGCGGACCGACTTGCCGCAGATCGTTCTGCCGACCACTTACGCCGGTTCCGAAATGACGCCCATTCTCGGTGAAACCAAAGACGGCCGGAAGACGACGCAGCGCAGCCCGAAGATCCTGCCCGAAACCGTGATCTACGACGTCGACCTGAGCAGGTCGCTGTCACCGCGCATATCGGCTCTATCGGCATTCAATGCGATCGCTCACGCTGTCGAAGCGCTGTATGCACCGGACACTAATCCGGTTATTTCGCTGATGGCGGAAGAAGGCATACGCACGCTGGTCGCGACATTGCCGCGGCTGATCGAATTTCCTGACGATCCCGCGATCAGAAGCGGCATGCTGTACGGCGCGTGGCTCTGTTCATGCTGCCTTGGCAGCACCACGATGGGCTTGCATCACAAGCTGTGTCACACGTTAGGCGGCGCATTCGATCTGCCGCATGCGGAAACCCACACGGTCGTGCTGCCGTACGTCATGGAATTCAATGCGCCGGCGATACCCGACGCAATGGCGCGTTTGTCTGCCGCCATGAACACCGGCGATCCGGTCAATAGTCTGCTGGCTCTGGGGCGCCTCTGCCGGGTTCCGGCGGCGCTAAAGGACATTGGTATGCCGGAAGAAGGGATCGGCCGAGCGGTGCGTCAGTTGTTGGAAAATCCGTATGTCAATCCGCGGCCGTTGGACGCGGCTGTATTGACCGAACTGCTCGAGCGCGCATGGAGCGGAGCAGGAAGTCGAACTTCCGGTTAGCGTCGCCGCCCCCCGGCGAGCTTATGGATTCGACGGGGGCGGCACGCTTGCCTCTCGCTTACGAGGGCAACCGCGAAGAGCGGATCGCGGGCAGCGGGCCCAGGTCAGCCAGCGGATGCTGCGCGCTTGCCCACGGCGAGCGTAAGAAGTGCGCGACGCGTTCCTGACGGACGTCCGCCAGCGAGGCAGGCTGCCATCTCGGCGTACGGTCCTTGTCAATCAAATGCGCACGCACGCCTTCGCGGAAATCGCCTTCCTCGATCGCGCGTGAAACGATGCCCAGCTCCATCCGATAGGCATCGGCCAGTGTGATGCGCCGTCCGCGCAAGATCGCCTCGCGCGTGACGTGCAGCATCGTCGGCGAATAGCCGTGCAGCGCATCGAGCGCCGACTGTAGCCACGCGCGCAACGCTGGGGGCGGGTTCGAGATCAGCGCCGCCGCGAGCGACGCGGCCATTTCGCCCACGGTCGAACGTGCGGCGAAATGCTTTTCGACGGCTGGCAGCAAGGCGGCAATAGGCGCGGGCGGTATCGGTGCCGAAGGCGGCACGAACGCTTCGCGCAGGCGTGCGGCGACCTGATCCGGCGGTAGGCTTGCCAAGCGCGTTTCGAATCCGCGCAGCCATTCGCTCTGCACACAGACATCGGCGAGACCGCACAGAACCGCATCGGCGCCCGAGAGCACCGCGCCAGTGAGGCTCAGATAGAGCGCGAGCTCCGTCGGCATGACGCTCATGAAGCGGGTGGCGCCGACATCCGGGACGAAGCCGATCCGCGTCTCGGGCATCGCAATCTTGCTTCGCTCCGTGGCGACGCGTAGCGAGGCGGCTTGAGCCAAGCCCATTCCACCTCCCATCGTAATACCGTCGGCGAGCGCGACGATCGGCTTCGGAAACGCGTGCAGTGCGAAGTCGAGGCGATATTCGTCGATGAAGAACGCGCGCCAGCCGTCTTCGCCGTCCACGCGGCCGGCGCTGGCCGCTTGATGGATCGCGCGCACGTCGCCGCCTGCGCAGAACCCTTTCTCGCCGCTGCCGCGCAGGACGAGCGCGACGATGGCATCGTCGTCGCGGCAGCGCTCGATGTGCTGCGCGAGCGAACGCACCGTCGCATGCGAGAGCGCATTGAGCGCGTGCGGGCGATCGAGTGTCAGGATCGCGACGCCGTTGACGACGTGGCCGAGCACGCGCCCCTCCGCCGGTTGCGCGGCGCCCGATACGCCGTCGCGTGCGGCATTCAAGGATTCGGCACGTGCGTTCATTCAATGTCTCCGTTCAAGGTCATGGCATAAAAACGGGCGAGCGGTGCAGCCGGTTTCACTGCTGCGCCGCGTCGCGTTGGTACAGCGAAATGATGGCGGAGAAGTCCAGCCCGCCCTGGCCGTTCGCGCTCATCGCTTGATAGAGCTGCTGCGCGAGCGCGCCGAGAAAGATCGGCTGCCTGGCACTGCGGGCGGCTTCGGCGGCGAGGCCAAGGTCCTTCAGCATCAGATCTGCCCCGAACCCGCCCGTATAGCCGCGCGATGCCGGCGCGGTATCGACGATGCCCGGATACGGGTTGTAGCTGTCCGAACTCCAGCAGCGGCCCGTCGACGTATTGATGATGCCGGCCAATACCTTCGGGTCGATTCCGAGCGCGGCGCCAAGCGACATGGCCTCGGCGACACCCGTCATCGTAATGCCGAGCAGAAGGTTGTTGCAGATCTTGGCGACTTGGCCCATGCCCGTGTCGCCGCAGCGGACGATGTTTTTACCCATCGCGCCAAGGACGGGGCGGATGTCGCCGAACACCGTTTCGTTTGCGCCGACCATGAAGGTGAGCGTGCCGGCCGCCGCCCCGCCGGTGCCGCCGGAGACGGGGGCGTCGACGAAGGCGTTGCCGTGTGCCTGCGCCAGCTTGGCGAATGCCTGGGCGCTCGCCGGATCGATCGTGCTCGAATCGATGATCGTGACGCCGGGCGCGATGCCGGCGAGCACGCCGAGCTCGTCCGTCAGGACACTGCGCACATGTGCGGCGGCCGGCAGCATCGTGATGACGAGTTCGACATTCGCCGCCGCCGCTTTTGGCGACGTGCATGCCGTCGCGCCGCGTTCCGCCAGTTCGCGCAGGGCGGCGGCGTTCAGGTCGAACGCCTGCAGTGTATGGCCGTGGTTCAACAGATTGCGTGCCATGGGCGCGCCCATGTTGCCAAGGCCAATGAATCCGATCTTCATGGGAAATCTCTCCTTGTTCGGGCGAGCCGAGCGCGCTTGGCGTCAGCGCAGGTTGATCGTCGTATTCACGCCGCCCGTGGCCGGCGCATCGTCGAACCAGCGCGCCGTGACGGTTTTCGTTTGCGTATAGAACTGCACGACTTGCTTGCCGTAGGGCCCCAAGTCGCCCAGTTTCGAGCCGCGCGAACCGGTGAAGCTGAAGATCGGGACCGGCACCGGGATCGGGATATTGATGCCCACCTGGCCGACGTCGATTTCGCTTTGGAACTTGCGCGCTTGCGCACCGCTTTGCGTGAACAGGCCGACGCCGTTGCCGAACGGATTGCGATTGACGAGCGCAATCGCATCATCGAGTGTATCGACGCTGAGTACGACGAGCACCGGGCCGAAGATTTCGGTGCGGTAGATCGTCATGTCCGTCGTCACATTCGAGAAGATTGTCGGGCCGACGAAGTTGCCGTTCTCGTAGCCGGGCACGCGCACGTCGCGGCCGTCCAGCAACAGCGTCGCTCCTTCCTCGACGCCCTTGGCGATCAGCGACAAGACCCGCTCCTTGGCAGCCTGCGAGACGAGCGGCCCGACGTCGGTGTTCGGCTCCGTGCCGGCGTTGACCTTCAGCGTCTTCGCGCGTGCCACGAGATCGGGCAGCCATGCGCGCGCTTCGCCCACGAGCACGACCGCCGAGGTGGCCATGCATCGTTGGCCCGCCGCGCCGAATCCCGCGCCGGCGAGCGCATTGAGCGTTTGCTCGCGATTGGCGTCGGGCAGCACGACAGCATGGTTCTTCGCACCCATCATCGATTGCACGCGCTTGCCGTGTTCGCTCGCCAGGGTATAGACATGCGTGCCGACGGCCGTCGAGCCCACGAACGAGACGGCTTTGATGTGTTCGTGCGTGCAGAGCGCGTCGACGGCTTCCTTACCGCCATGCACGACGTTCAGCACGCCATGCGGTACGCCGGCCTCGATCGCGAGTTCGACGAGCGCCATCGTCGATAGCGGGTCCTGCTCGGACGGTTTGAGTACGAACGTGTTGCCGCAAACGATCGCCATCGGGAACATCCACAGCGGGATCATCGCGGGAAAATTGAACGGCGTGATGCCCGCGCATACGCCGATCGGCTGACGCAGCGTATAGGTGTCGACGCCGCCGGCGACGTTCTCGGCGAATTCGCCCAGCTGCAGCGTGCCGATCGATGCGGCATGCTCGACGACTTCGAGGCCGCGGAAGATGTCGCCCTCGGCATCGGGGAGCGTCTTGCCTTGCTCGGCTGTCAGAATCTTCGCGATGCGCGGCATGTGTTCGCGGATCAGCGCTTGGTACTTGAGCATGATCCGGGCGCGCACGCCGATCGGCGTGGACTTCCATTGCTCGAACGCCGTGTGCGCGGCACCGACCGCCGCATCGATTTCGGCACGGGTGGCGAACGGCACGCGCGCCAGCACTTCCTGCGTGGCGGGATTGACGATATCGCGCCATTGCGTCGAGGCCGACTCGACGAATTCTCCGTTGATCAACAGCTTAACGGTCGGGCGGCTCGCGCCGGCGGCGGAAGAGGCACTCATCGAT
>NZ_JBQCDN010000305.1:0-12934 GCF_051961175.1 Trinickia sp.
CCCGTCTCGCGTACGAAGGCTTGCCGGTGCGCGAATGCACGCTGGACGCGCCGTTTGAAAAACGCGTGATCGATCGGCTCGCCTTCGTCGAAGCTCCAGGCGCGCAGGCGAATCTGCGAGTGCGGGCTGTAGGCCGCCCGTGCCAGGAAGCGGCCGTCGTGGGCGCGCACCACGACGGTCGCGCCCGATGAGGGCTTGCCTTCGACGCGGTCGATCGCGTTGGCATAAATCCACGGATGGCGGCGCAACAGCGATTTTTCCTTCGAGGGCTTCAGCGTAACGGTGTTCATCGATGACTTGAGCAAAAACGAGGTTGAGCGGCGCCGGGATGGCGCGCGCCTTCTGCGCGCGGGCGCGTCAATCGCGCTTTTTGGCGCGCGGGTGAGCGGTGTCGTAGATCCGCGCGAGGTGTTGAAAATCGAGCGACGTATAAATTTGCGTCGCGGCGACGCTGGCGTGGCCGAGCAGCTCTTGCACCGCGCGCAGATCGCCGCTCGATTGCAGCACATGGGTGGCAAACGAGTGGCGCAGCACGTGCGGGTGCACGTTGGCCGGGATGCCCACGCGCAGCGCGGCGCGCTTCACGCGCTCGCGCACGGCGTTTGGCGACATCCGCGAGCCGCGTACCGACAGAAACAGCGGGTGCGGATCGGTTTTCACGAACTGGCCGCGTACCGCGAGCCAGGCGGTGAGGGCATCGATCGCCTTGCGGCCGACGGGCACGGCCCGTTGCCGCTTACCCTTGCCGAGCACGGTCACTTCGGCCGATCCCATGTCTAGCCAGCCGGCCGATCGGTAGCCATCGCCTTCGAAGAAAACCGCATCGAGCCCGACGAGCTCGGAAAGCCGCAGCCCCGACGAGTAGAACAATTCGAGGATCGCATGATCGCGCAGCCCCTCGGCAGTATCGGCCGCGCTGCCTTCCATCAGGGCGGCCGCGTCGTCGACGGAGAGGGCCTTCGGCAACCGCTTGGGCTGCTTCGGCGCTCGCACCGCCGCGACCGGGTTGGCCGGGAGTTCGATGCGCTCCGCCAGCCACCGGTAGAACGCGCGCCAGGCCGACAGGCGATGCGCGATCGAGCGCGCCGACAGCCCGCCCGCATGGGCTCGAGCGACCGCGCCGCGCATATCGACGGCCGACAGGCTCGCGAGCGGCCTGCCGTCGGCCAGTTGCGAAAGCATGTCCAGTTCGTGCGCGTAGCTGCGCAGCGTGTGCTGGGACAGCCGCCGCGCGTGTGCGAGGCCGGCAAGGTATTGCGCGATCAGTTCGGAATCGGCCGTAGGCACGGGGGCGCTCGTCGTTGGCAGCGTGCGTCGGCGGCCTTATCGTGCAAGCAGCCGGCTCAGCGCCGCACTGGCGAGCGCACCGATCTGCACGAGGAAGTCCGTTGCCATGCCCTCATGGAACCGCCGCGGATCGGGCGAGCCCATGACGAGCAAGCCGAACGCCGGCGCGGCTGGCGCCGCAGGGGCAGCCGAATCGGGCGCGGCCTGCGCGGCATCGACGTTGTCCGCGCGCGGTTCGCGCAAGGTGAGCAGCACGACCGACTGAACACCCGACGCCTCGCTCGCCGCGGTGCCGCCGGCTGCGGTCGCGGCGTCGCCGGCCGCCAGCCATTGGGCTGCCTCGAAGCCCGAGTTCGCCCCGCAGTACGGGGCATCGAGACCGTTGGCGAACAGCCGCACTTCCTCGCCCACTTGCCGCGCGAATTCGGCGTCGCGATACGTATCGGCGACGTCCCACAGGCGCAACGCCGCTTGCGGCACGTCGAAGACATCCATGAGCCCCTGGGCGACCGTGCGCGGCAGGGCGTGGGCGTCGCGCTCCGCGATCACGTGGGCCGTCCAGCGGTTGAACTTGGCCGCGATGCTGTCGTTCTCGTGGCCGTAGCGCAGCAGTTCGGCGAGGCGCCGCTCGAGCAGCTTGTTCTTTTCGCGGAGCATGTCCATCTGACGCTCCTGGAGCGAGACGGCGGCTTTGCCGTGCGGATTGGCGAGCCGGATGGCGGCCAGCAGCTCGGCGGGTTGCGAGAAGAATTCGGGGTTGGCGAGCAGATAGTCGGCGACTTCGCGATCGTTCATGGTGTCGGCAAAAGAGCGGGCTTGTGCGAAATGGGTGAAAGGGCGGAGGGTGATTTCGGCGTCGAGCCGTCGATCCGGATGTTAATCGGCGAGTTCGATTTCGCCCGCGAAAACGGTCGCGGCGGGCCCCGACATCATGAGCGCCGCGGTTTCGTCGCGCGCACCGTCCCAGGCGATCGTCAGGGTGCCGCCGAGCGCGTGCACGGTGACAGGCGAGTCGAGCAGCCCGCGGCGGATGCCGGCCGCGACGGCGGCGCAAGCACCGGTGCCGCAGGCGAGCGTCTCGCCCGCGCCGCGCTCGAATACGCGCAGTGATATTTCGCTGCGCGAGCGCACCTGCATGAAGCCGGCGTTGACCCGCTGCGCAAAGCGCGGATGGTGCTCGATCTTCGGGCCGACGCTTGCGACAGGAAACGTGCGGACATCGTCGACGACGTGCACGGCGTGAGGATTGCCCATCGATACGACCGAGACCCAGTAGGTATCGCCTTCGATGTCCAAGGGCCACAGCGTATCGGCGCCTTCGGGACGGCCGGCGAGGCCGTTCGCGTCGAATGGCACGCGCGCAGGCTCGAATACGGGGGCGCCCATGTCCACGACGACTTCGCCGTTATCTTGCATCGTGAGCGTGATGAGGCCGCCGTGCACTTGCACGCGCACGCTGCGCTTGTCGGTCAGCCCGGTGTCGCGGACGAATTTGACGAAGCAGCGCGCGCCGTTGCCGCAGTGTTCGACTTCGCCGCCGTCGCAATTGAAGATCCGGTATTTGAAGTCGGCCTCTTCGACGGTGGGCGGCTCGACGAGCAGCAGCTGATCGGCGCCGACACCGAAATGGCGATCGGCGAGCGCGCGGACTTGCTCGCTCGTCAGGGCGAGCGGCCGGCTGTAGCCGTCGAGCACGACGAAGTCGTTGCCGGCGCCATGCATCTTGGTGAATTTGAGCTTCATGATGGCGGCTATTGTAAGGGACGGCCGAGGTGCCGCGCTTGTACCGTGCGGTGCGCTCGCGGCTGCGCTCAATCGTAGACGCTCGGCGCCCCAGGCGGCCGCGTCTTGAACCGCTTGTGCACCCAGTAATACTGCTCCGGCATCTTCACGATCTGCTCTTCGAGAAACGCGTTCATATAGCGCGCGTCGGCGTCGTCATCGCCCGTCGGGTAGTGCTCCCACGGCTTGAACACCTTCAGCCGATACCCTTTGTAGTTGGGCAGCACCTCGCCGATGAACGGCAGCACCTGCGCCTTGCCGACCTGCGCGAAGCGGCCGACCGCTGTCAGCGTGCAAGTGGGGATCCCGAAGAACGGCACGAACGTCGAATTGCGCACGCCGTAATCCATGTCCGCGCCCAGCATGACCGGCTTGCGCTCGCGCAGCCAGCGCAGGACCACCCGCGCGCTGTCCGCGCGGCTCGCCATATCGGCACCGAAGCGGCCGCGCGCCTGCTTCGCGATTTCCTCGAGTTCGGCATTCGACATCGGCTGATAGAGTGCGGCGCACTGACGCTGCAGCGCCACGTTGATGAAGACCGAGCCCGCTTCGATGCCGACGAAATGAAACCCGAGCAGCAGTGTGGGCGGCATGTCGGGATCGGTCAAATCAACTTCGCTGTCGACTTGGACGAGCTTTTCGAGTTTCTCGAGGGAGCCGAACCATTGCACGCTGCGCTCGACATAGCTGCGGATCGCGTGACGAAAGTGCTGGCTTGCGATCTTCTCGCGTTTTTGCTCGCTCCACTCGGGAAAGCACAGTTTCAGGTTCGTATGAACGATGCGCCGGCGCCCGCTCGGGATTTGATAGAGCAGCCAGCCAAGGCCGTCGCCCAGGCGCGCGACGAACCCGTACGGCAAGATCGCAAGGAACTTGAGCAGGCCGATGGCGAGCTTGGTGCCGATGCGCTTCAGCATGCGCAAGCCCCGTGCAGGAACGGAGAAGTCACGCGCCCCGGCGGCGCGATGCCCGCGGCGATGGATGTGCACGGCGCCCAATGCGCCGAGTAGACGGAAAGAGACACGGCAATTCGCTCTGTGACAATCTCAAGAAGCCGCTATAATAAGGGCTTCGCCGAGTTAATAGACAACTTGCGGGGCGAAGTCCGCCGGGCGCCAGCAGCGTCCGAACGATATGGAAATCCGCTAAAGCGTCGCCGCTTCAGGCTCTCGAAGTTGGCTACGTGAACTCAAAACCGTAACCAAGGAGCCTAACAAGTGGCAAACGACTACCTCTTCACCTCCGAATCCGTCTCCGAAGGCCATCCCGACAAGGTCGCCGATCAAATTTCGGACGCGATCCTCGACGCCATCCTCGCGCAGGACAAATACTCGCGCGTTGCCGCCGAAACGCTCTGCAACACGGGCCTCGTCGTGCTGGCAGGTGAAATCACGACCACGGCCAACGTCGATTACATCCAGGTCGCGCGCGACACGATCAAGCGTATCGGCTACGACAACACCGATTACGGTATCGACTATCGCGGCTGCGCGGTGCTCGTGGCGTACGACAAGCAATCGCCCGACATCGCTCAAGGTGTGGACCGCGCGCACGACAACAACCTCGATCAAGGCGCGGGCGACCAAGGCTTGATGTTCGGCTACGCCTGCGACGAAACGCCCGAGTTGATGCCGTTGCCGATTCACCTCTCGCACCGTCTCGTCGAGCGTCAAGCCTGCCTGCGCCGCGACGGCCGCCTGCCCTGGCTGCGCCCCGATGCGAAGTCGCAAGTGACCGTGCGTTATGTCGATGGCAAGCCGCATTCGATCGACACCGTCGTACTGTCGACGCAACACGCGCCGGACATCGATCTGTCCGCGCTGCGCGAAGCCGTGATTGAAGAAGTCATCAAGCCCACGCTGCCGGCCGATTTGATCAAGGGCGACATCAAGTTCCTCGTCAATCCGACGGGCCGTTTCGTCATCGGCGGGCCGCAAGGCGACTGCGGCTTGACGGGCCGCAAGATCATCGTCGATACGTACGGCGGCGCGGCACCGCATGGCGGCGGCGCGTTCTCGGGCAAGGATCCGTCGAAGGTCGACCGCTCGGCCGCCTACGCCGGCCGTTATGTCGCGAAGAACATCGTGGCCGCGGGCCTGGCCTCGCGTTGCTTGATCCAAGTGTCGTACGCGATCGGCGTGGCGCAGCCCACTTCGGTCATGGTCAATACGTTCGGCACCGGCAAGGTGTCGGATGCGACGATCACGGCGCTCGTGCGCGAGCACTTCGACCTGCGTCCGAAGGGCATCATTCAGATGCTCGATCTGCTGCGCCCTGTCTACGAAAAGACGGCCGCCTATGGCCACTTCGGCCGCGAAGAGCCGGAATTCTCGTGGGAAGCCACCGACAAGGCGCTGGCACTCGCCGAAGCGGCCGGTACGGAGCCGGTAGCGGAAGTGGCTTAACGATTCGTCGATACCGGCACCTGTCGCCGCGCGTCGAAAGCGCGCGGTCGTCGGCTCAATCGAATGAAGAAACCCCGGCTCAAGGCCGGGGTTTGTTTTTTGGACGCGCTCGCCGCCCTAACCGCTATCCGTCTTCGCCGACTTCGGCCGGATTGGGTAAATCGGGCAGCGGTTTATCGGTCGGCGGCTCTGGCTCGCCGTTCGGCTTGGGTTCCGTGCCCTTCGCCGGCGAAGCCGGCTGCGCCGGCCGCTGAGCGTCGCCGCCAGCACTTGCTTGGCCGACGAAGCGGTAATGGGCCTCCTCGTCAGGAGTCGATACAGTTGTCATGGGCCTTCCTCCGTAAAACTGATCCGGATACGAAGGCCGCGCAAGGCCTATGCCGTCACACGTAGCCCCTTCGGCACCCTCGTTGCGGACCGCATCTTGCGATTCGGATCCGCCCCTGATTCTGCCGGTCACGCACACGCGATCGCCCGCATGGGCGCAGGGTTTAATCCCAGCAGTTACGAAAGGCGACCGCGGCGATGACGGGTACGCAGAGGACGAGCGGAATAGCGAAGTAGGGGACTTCGAGATCGGTGGTCCAACTATAGATGAGCCAGCCGACACCAGCCGCGAGCGTGCCGACGCCGACGAGCGCCGTGAGCACGTTGAGCGTGCGTTTGGATGGGCCCTTGCGTGGCTGCCCTTTGGGAGACGGCGTATTCATCGCGGATCCTGACGCATCGCAGTCAGGCCAGTCGGTATCGATCCGTCGATTTTACCCTTGCGCCACGGTGCGGGAAACGCCGCGAGAAATGGGGACGCCATCGTGCTGCGCCCACTGCCCGCGCCGCTAGCGTGCCGCAAATGCAAACCAACCCGCGCTGGCGGAGAGGCGGCGCGGCCGGCGATTGCCGGTCAACGTGGGCGCGCTGCCCGCACCGGCGCGACGACGCGCCGCTGAGCGGTGCAGCAGCCCTCTTAGCAGCAAGCGGCGCGCGCGCGTTCCGCTGCGCAGCGCGGAGAGGACGGCTTGCAGCCACGCGCGGAACAATCCGCCGGCAGGATGCGTTCGAACCGGCGCCGCTTGGCGGCGTGAAAGGACGTCGGCGCGGGCGGCATGGTGCCGCAGCGAGCGTACTGACGTTCTGTGCACCGAGCGCGCCGCGCTGAGCGTGATCCGGATTCGGTTATGACGAGAGGCAGGACGTTTGTGCATGATGAGGGCAAGCGGTAAGCGGGCTCGCGATAAGGGCGAGGCCGCCGCATCGACGCATCAACCGTGCCACGCACGGCGCAAGCGGGCGGGGGATGATCGGCGTGATCCGGACGAAATGGAGGGAGATGGCATCGGCGCGCGACGAAAAACGGGGTCGCAAGCGGCCAGGACTGGCAGTCGACATCTGAAGCAGCCTACACGCGAATCGTGACGCGTGTAAGTCGTGCAGACCCCTGCACAGGGATAGTGCCGCGACGCACTGCTCACGAGCGCTTTAAAATGAATGTTTCCGCCCCGAGCGGCCGCCTAGCCAAGGAAGGTTTCATGTCAGCGCAATCGAAAAAAGAACAAGTGCATGAGCTGCGCGAGCGCGGCTTCGTCGTCGTGAAGGGCCTCGTCTCAGCCGAGCGGTGCGCGGCGCTCAAGGGGGTTGCATTGCAGCAATTGCACGAGGCCGCGCAGCCGATCGAATACGAAGCCGATTTACGCTATCCGGGCGCGCCAGAATCGAAGCATGCGCCGGGTGGCCATACGGTCCGGCGTCTTCTCGACGCCTATGTCCGCGACGCCCTGTTTCGCGAGTGGGCGAGTGCGCCGGAAATCAGGGGCTGGATGGAGCTCTACTTCGGCGAGGCGCCGCGCCTTTCGCGCGCGCATCACAACTGCATGATGACGAAGCATCCGGCGTACGGCAGCTTGACGGGCTGGCATCGCGACGCGCGGTATTGGTCGTTCGAACGAGACGATCTCGTATCGACCTGGCTCGCGCTCGGGAGCGAGACGGTGCGCAACGGCGGGCTTTGGTTCGTGCCCGGCTCGCACACCATGACGTTCACCTCGGAGCGGTTCGATGCCCACAAGTTCTTCCGCGCGGATGTGCCCGAGAATGAGGCGTTGATCCGTGCGGCGGTATCGCCGGAACTCGATCCCGGCGACGTCGTCTTCTTTCACTGCAACACGTTGCACTCGGCGGGGCAAAACCTCACCGACGATGTGAAATTCTCGCTCGTGTTCACCTATCACGGCGCCAGTAACGTTCCGCTGCCCGGCACGCGCTCCGCGTCGAAACCCGAAGTGACCCTCTGAGCGCCCCTGGGCCCTATGCGTCGCCGTTGGTGCGACGCATAGGGCCCGGGCACCCGAGGCGCTCAGCGTTTGCTGGAGGACACCGTCAAGCCGATGAGGCCGGCCAGCGTGGCGGCGACTCCGCCCGCGATCAGCCAGATGGTCTTGTTGGTGGGCGCACCGGTAAACACGCGCGATACGTCGTTGGAAAGCGAGTGGAACGATTGGCCGCCGAAGTACAGCAACACGATGCCACCCGCGATCAACGCCAGTGAAATTGCTTTGGACATGGACACTCTCATTGGTGGTTCGAGCAGCCGGCAGTGTATGAAACTTGCCATGAACGTGTCCATCGATTCGCACCCGTTTCGTCGCGCGGCAAGCGCCGCCGCCGATCTTCTCCATGTACTCATCGAGGATTCTCATGGCCTATGAAGCTGCCTCAACGCGTTACTCGGACATGCAATTTCGCACCTGCGGGCGCTCGGGGCTGAAACTGCCCGCGCTGTCGCTCGGCCTGTGGCACAACTTCGGCGATACGACGCCCCTCTCGACGCAGCGCGAGATTTTGCGCACGGCGTTCGACCTCGGCATCACGCACTTCGATTTGGCCAACAATTACGGGCCGCCCTACGGCAGCGCCGAGACGAATTTCGGCCGGCTGTTCAAGGACGATTTCCGCCCGTATCGCGACGAGTTGCTGATTTCGACGAAGGCCGGCTGGGACATGTGGCCCGGGCCCTATGGGCAAGGAGGCGGCTCGCGCAAGTATGTGCTGGCGAGCCTCGATCAGAGCTTGCAGCGCATGGGGCTCGATTACGTGGACATCTTCTACTCGCACCGGTTCGACGCCGATACGCCGCTCGAAGAAACGGCCGGGGCGCTCGCCAGCGCCGTGCATCAGGGCAAGGCGCTGTACGTCGGCATTTCTTCGTACTCCGCCTCGAAGTCGCGCGAGATGGTCTCGCTGCTGCGTGAGCACAAGGTGCCGCTGCTGATTCATCAGCCTTCGTACAACATGCTTAACCGCTGGATCGAAAGCGAGTTGCTCGATGCGCTTGAAGAGGTCGGTACGGGTTGCATCGCTTTCACGCCGCTCGCGCAGGGGTTGCTGACATCGAAGTATCTGAACGGTGTACCCGGCGACGCGCGCGTGAACAAGCCCGGCGGCGGCTCGTTGCAGCAAAGCCACCTGAGCCCCGAAAACATCGAGCACGTGCGCAAGCTCAATGACATTGCGAAACGGCGCGGGCAAAGCCTCGCGCAAATGGCGCTGGCGTGGGTGCTGCGCGATGCGCGCGTGACTTCGGCGCTGATCGGCGCGAGCCGCGCGGAGCAGGTGCGCGAAAACGTGGGTGCGCTCGCGAACCTCTCGTTCTCAAGCGAGGAAATGGCCGAGATCGACCGCTATGCGACCGAAGGCGGCATCAACCTTTGGGAAAAGCCCTCCACCGATCAGCGCATCTGAGACGCGCGATCGGTTGCCCCGCCCCGTGTTCGTCGATCAACGCTGGGCGGCGCCCGCTACATGAGTGCAGGCAGCCCTTCGACGAGCACGACGGCGAACATGACGCCCAGTAATGCGCCCACCACGCGCAGGACGTTATGGAGGAAGCGTGAGGACGTCGGTAGCGCGCCAAGAAAGAGCGCCCCCGCGAACGCCATCGGAATGACGAGGATGAAATCGCTAATCGTGAAATAGGTTGTTGGCATGCTCGTCTCCCCCTTTTTTCGCTGCAGTGCAACGCCGCAAACGTGCTTATGCGTTGATCGAGTATAGGAGACGCGGAGGGGCACGCGGGCGAGAGCGGCCATGCACGGTATTTCGGCTGCCACGTTGGTTCGCGTATGAAGGGCAGGGCTATGCTCGTCCGGGAGCCCGGTAAGCGCGGGACGAGCGTTTGAGAAGCGATGCTTGCCGATCCATCACTCGCGCGTCTGCCCCGAGGCAGCAGGCGGCATGGGCTGCGGGGGCTGCGCTCCCGAGTGATAGGCGGTGGTGGCCGTGGGTTTCACGTCATCGGTGCCGTTGTGCGCACAGGCTCCCAGCGCCCCCATCATCAGTGCGCACCCGGCGGCGCTCAGCATGCGCAACCACCGCGTTGGCCGCGTGCTGCATCGCAAAAGTTCGTTCATCGTCGCTCTCCTTCTCAACCCGCGCGCGAAGCCTCGCCACAGGCTTTCGGCGTCGCCCCATGCGCCCGTTCTCCGAGCGAGGTGCGGCATGGTTCGGGCGCGCAATCGCTGTGCCGTTGCAGCAAAACCGCTGAGGTTCAATTCGCATTGCTGCGGCGCAATGACAGCGACGCTTCATCACGCGTTATGCTTGGACTATACCGCCTCGTACGCGTAACGTAGCGCGGTGTGAATCGCGGGTGGACAGCGAAGATCCGGGGGCGCAAATAAGATGGGCAGACGGAACGCTCGGTATTTAAATGGTCAGCGTTTTGTAAGGGCGATCGCGAGAAATAGCGGTCAATTGGGCTTTACATTCGGCTTTCCTGGTTGACCGGTTCCGTGAACAATCGAGTCATCGTTTAACGCTCCGGAGGGGAGACATCATGCAAATCGGTTCGATCGTCAGGTCGGTGCATATGGCGGTGCCATCCGGCGCGCGCGGAATCGTCATGCGCATACTCGGCGATATGGCGATGGTCGTCTGGTTTGCCGGCGAGCCCGGCGCGTCGCTGCAATTGAATACCGAGCCCTTTTTCCTCGAAGATCTCATCGACACGGGCGAGCTTGTCGCGCGTCCGGCTGGATCGTTGGTTCATTAAAGTTCGGTTTGCGCATCGCTTCGACGTAGGCTTCGACGTAGTCGTGCTGTAGTTGGCCAGGGCGTGTGCCGATGCGGCACAATGCCGGCATGAACGAGCCCTTCTCCGATTCCCCCTACCTGCCCGGCAGCCAAGCCGCGCATCCATTCACCCGGCTCACCCCGGAATGCGTGCTGGACGCACTCGATAGCGTGCTGGCCACCACTGGCGTGCGCACCGACGGGCGCCTGCTGCCGCTCAACAGCTACGAAAATCGCGTCTATCAAGTCGGCGTCGAGGACGGACCTCCTGTCGTCGCGAAGTTCTATCGGCCGCAACGATGGTCGGACGAAGCGATCCTCGAGGAGCATGCGTTCGTCGCCGAACTCACGCAGGCCGAGATTCCCGCCGTACCGGCACGCGAAGTCGACGGCCGGACGTTGCATACGTTCGACGGCTTCCGATTTGCGGTTTTCGAGCGGCGGGGCGGGCGCGCGCCCGATCTCGATCGCCGCGACACGCTCGAATGGATGGGGCGCTTCATCGGCCGTATTCATGCGGTGGGCAAGCGCAAGCCTTACACGGCGCGGCCGACGCTCGATATCGCCAGCTTCGGCCATGAGCCGCGGGACTTTCTGTTATCGCATGCGTTCCTGCCGCCCGAGCTGTGTGCTTCTTATGAAGCCGCGGCGACGCTGGCGCTCGAAGGCGTCGAACGCGCCTTCGAGGCCGCGGGCGATGTGGCTCACCTGAGGCTGCACGGCGATTGCCACGCCAGCAACGTGCTGTGGACCGATGCCGGCCCGCATTTCGTCGATTTCGACGACAGCAGAATGGGGCCGGCCATTCAAGATCTGTGGCTGCTGCTGCCCGGCGGGCGCGCCGAGGCATCGAGCGCGCTGGCCGATCTGCTCGCGGGCTACGAGGACTTCTGTGAGTTCGAGCCGCGCGAGCTGCATTTGATCGAGGCGCTGCGCACGCTGCGGCTGCTGCACTACGCGGCTTGGCTGGCCCGGCGCTGGGACGATCCCGCGTTTCCCGCGGCTTTTCCGTGGTTCAACACGCAGCGATATTGGGAAGAGCGCGTGCTCGAATTGCGCGAGCAAATCGGCGCAATGCAGGAAGGGCCGCTCTGGCCGGTTTGATGCATGGCTGCAGCGCGGTGAACCCCCAGGGGCAGGTTCTTTCTTTGTCACCTTGCCCCTTTGCCTTTTTACAGTTTGAGCATCAGGCGCATGACGGCGTGAAAACGTCGCCCGTAAGGCGGCAGCAATAGCGCCCGCGCGTTGATGCGCGGTTGCATCAGCACGGGTTTCATCTTCGAGAACGTCGTGAAGCCCTCGTAGCCGTGATACGCGCCGATACCGCTTGCCCCCACCCCGCCGAACGGCAGTCCCTCGCAGGCGATCTGCAGCAGCGTCTCGTTCACTGCGACGCCGCCCGACACCGTTTCACGCAGCACGCGCTCGATCGTTCGACGTTCGTCGTCGAACAGGTAAAGCGCGAGCGGCCTCGGCCGCGCGTTGACGTAGCGCAGGGCGTCGTCGAGCGTGTCGTACGGCACCAGCGGCAGTAGCGGGCCGAAGATCTCCTCGTGCATCAGCGCGCACGTCTCGGGCGCGTTCGTCACGATGCAGGGCGGGAATTGCCGGCTCGACGCATCGGGCGCGACATCCGTCAGCGGGTGAAGCGCGGCGCCGCCGGCTACCGCTTCGTCCGCCAGTTCGCGCATGCGACCGAAGTGGCGGGCGCAGACGAGTGTCGTGTAATCGAGGTTGCGGGAGAAGTCGGGGTAGAGCCGGCCGACGCGCGCTCGCGCGCGATCGACGAACGCATGCTCCATGCCGCGCGGCAAGAGCACGTAGTCGGGCGCGATGCAGGTCTGCCCGGCATTGAGCGTCTTGCCGGCGAGGATGCTGTCGACGGCCGTATCGAAGCGCGCATGAGGCCCTATGATCGCCGGCGATTTACCGCTCAACTCGAGTGTGACGGGGGTGAGATTGGCAGCGGCGGCGCGCATGACTTCGCGCCCGACGGCGGTCGAGCCGGTAAAGATCAGATGGTCGAACGGCAGCGCGCTAAACGCCGCGCCCACTGATGCATCGCCTGTGACAACGGCCACCTGCTCGCGTGCGAACGTGCGCTCGATCAATCGCTGAAAGCATTCGGCGGTGCGCGGCGTGAGCTCCGACATCTTGACGATTGCGCGATTGCCCGCCGCGAGCGCGCAGATCAACGGGCCGACGGCGAGCAGAATCGGATAGTTCCACGGTGCGACGATCCCGATCACGCCAAGCGGCTGCGGCATCACTTTCGCCGTGGCGGGCCGCAGCCAAATGCCGGTTGCGCGCCGTTGCGGTTTCATCCAGCGCTTACCGTGCTTCAGCGCCGAATCGATTTCGCTCTTGGCGAGCCAAAGCTCGGAGAGCATGAGTTC